>JAEWQF010000016.1 GCA_023399295.1 Bacteroidota bacterium | reverse complement strand
TCCCGGATCTTCATCTCCAGGTTATTCTTGAAGTCAAAGCCAATGCTCCCGCTCTCCCCTTTGGGAGCGGTGCCGAACATCATGGATGAGTAAGGAGAGTAGGTATATTCCACATCTTCACCATATTCGTTCTTGTAGGTGTAGGTCTCGTAGAAATTGAACCTGGGATCGCTGAAGTCGGGACGGTAGCTCACGCTGATGCTGGGCGAGAAGACGTGGCGGATTGCCTGCACCTTGTCACCGAAGATCTTCCAGGGGGTGTACATCCCGTAGAGCTTGGTCTGCGCACTGAGTGACGCGTTGTAGTCATAGATCCTCTTGAAGCCCATCACGGTGTCCACCGGCACGTTTCTCTTGGCAACAGGGTCCCACGCCTGCATGTGACCGCCGGTGTACCACCGCTCGTTGTAGTTGATTGATGGTGACACCTGGATGAAATCGAACAGCGAGAAGGTGGCACTCACAGGGATGTTGTGGCGCATACCGTTGGTCCAGTCTCTCACTAGGTTTGCCTTGGGGAACTTATCCTCCTTGGTGGTGATGGAGTTACGGAATTCGCCGGAGTAGCTCATCGATATTTTTTCATACCAGCGTTCATCCCCCACCGCATTCTTCCGTTTGAAGGGATAGATGCGGCTCATGTTCATCGAGAGGTTGGGCAGTGTGGCAGCGATGGTTGAGTCGCGCGACACCTGGTTGATGCTCATCGTGGCCGAGAGGCTCCAGGGTGAGTCGGGAAAGCGTTGGGTGAGGTTCACGCTCGAACTCTTGGTGTTGTTCGATGCCTCGCGCGAGTAGAGGCGGCTCAGGTCACGGTGGTTGTTGCGGCTGGTGGAGAAGTTGACACTGGCCGAGAGGGTGCGGTACATGTTGGCTTTGGGATCCTGTGAATGGGTCCAGTTGATGCGCAGGTCCTTGGCCACCGAATAGGCTTCCGGCACCACCTCTTTCAGTTCTTTTTCACCGGTCACGGTGTTGAGGTAGTAGACATTGACGTTGCCCGAGTACTTATACCTTTTACGGTAGTTGGAACGGCCACCCACGCCCCATGATCCCTTTGTGTAGATCTCACCGGTGAGTGAGAGATCAACGTAATCGCTCAGTGCAAAATAATAACCACCGTTTTGCAGGTAGAAGCCGCGTGTCATCTCATCGCCGTAACTTGGCATGATGATGCCGGAGGAGTAGGTCTTGGTGAAAGGAAAAAAGGCAAAAGGGAGCACGATGGGGAAGAGCGGTACATCGGCCACCACCAGCCAGGCAGGACCGGTCACCACATCTTTGTCGGGTCGCACCTTCGCCTTTGAGAGGTTGAGGTAGAAGTGGGGATGGTCGTGGTTGTCGCAGGTGGTATACTTGGCATTGCGCATGTAAAAGGAGTTGTCGGCATTCATCTTGGCCTCCCTGGCCACGATGTTGCCTTCACCCTGTTGGGTGATCACGTTGTGGATGAATGCCTTGCGTGTTTCAAAATTGTAACGTACCTTTTTCATCTCATATTCGGTGCCTCCCTCGGCAAAGATGGGCAACCCGAATTCATTTCCCAGTGAGTCCACGCCGTGTGTGGATGAGATGATGCTGCTGTCCATATCCATGGTGATCAGCTCGCCCTTGATGGCCATCTCTCCATATTTGATGTCAGCCTCGCCATAGAGATAGCCCATGTTATCCGCTGTGAAGATCATCGAGTCCTTGGCGTTGTAGAAGACAGCTGCCTCCAGGGTTTGCTTTTCTGTTACCGCCAGCGAGTCTTGTGCTTTGATTGCAAGAGAGTCCCGCGAGGCGAGCGCCAGCGAATCATTGTCTGCTGCCAGCGAATCGGGAGTTGCAATCAGTGAATCGCCTGTCGATACGAAACGTGTGGTGTCGTCGGCCAGTGTGATGGAGGCAGTCAACGTGCTGTCACCCGTGATGCGATCGGGCGAAACGGTTTCAAGGGTGTTACGATCAATCAGTACCGTATCGGCCGGGAGGGCTTCCGATGCAGCGGGCTGACCTGTCTGATCTGCTGTGCTCGACGCCTGTCGGACGGAAGAGCAGTGGATGAAGAATGTCAACAGGAATAGAAGATATGTAACACGTAACAGTCGCCTCATGCGGTATAGCAGATAGCCTCTATGGTTTTTACCCGCAAAACTACTCATTAAAGAGTGATTTACCCGCAAAAATAATAAAAAGAAACTTAAGAGAAGGTGAATAAGGTCTTTTTAAAGAGGCTGAAGTCGTTTGGTAACGCTGTTGTCTCTTTTTTCCCCTGCATGAATGCTGCCAGTCCATCCGGAATAACCACCGGTCTGCCGGTGCAATTTTCCACTGTCTCCTTGAACTTGGCGGGGTGGGCGGTAGCGAGGAAGATTCCGGTTTCACCCGGCTGCAGTCCCTCTTTCAGGGCCAGGTAACCACAGGCTCCATGGGGGTCGAGCAGGTAGCCGGTGCGTTGTTGTGTCTCGCGGATGGTGTGGCAAATCTCCTCATCATCATACCGGTATGCCGTGATCTCATCGGTGATTGCGCGATGGTCGTGTTGGTAGAGTTCCAGGATGCGGTCGAAGTTGCTGGGAGCGCCCACATCCATGGCGTTGGCAATCGTCTGCACCGATGGCCTCGGGGTGTAATCACCCGTGTGCAGGTATTCACGGAACACGTCGTTGCGGTTGTTGGCCGCGATGAATCGCTCCACAGGCAGTCCCATCCGTTTGGCGAAGAGGCCGGCGGTGAGGTTGCCCAGGTTGCCGCTGGGTACCGAGATCACGGTCTTGGTTGCGGGATTTTGACGCATCAGCTGCGCCCAGGCATGGAAGTAGTAGAACGACTGAGGCAGGAAACGGGCCACGTTGATCGAGTTGGCCGAGGTGAGACGGAGCAAGCGGTTGAGCTCCTCATCCATGAAGGCGTTCTTCACCAGTGCCTGACAATCGTCGAAGGTGCCATCTACCTCCAGTGCCGTGATGTTTTGTCCCAGGGTGGTGAACTGTGCCTCCTGGATATCGCTCACCTTGCCGGAGGGGTAGAGCACAAACACACGAATCCCCTCCACTCCGAGAAAACCGTTTGCAACGGCACTGCCGGTGTCACCCGATGTGGCTACCAGCACCTTCAACTCCTCCTGTCGCTCTTTTTTTATGAAATGAGCAAGCATGCGAGCCATGAAACGTGCACCCACATCCTTGAAGGCGAAGGTGGGACCGTGGAACAGTTCCAGTACCCAGATGTTCTCCTCCACCTGCCGCAACGGAATCACGAAGTTGAGGGTGTCGGCTACAATGGCATCCAGCTCCTCTTGCGGGATGTCATCGCCGAAGAATGAGCGGGCTACGGTTTGGGCAATGGTTGTCAGGTTCATGCCGGTGATTCCCTCAAAAAAGGAGGCTGGCAACTGCCCGATTGTTTCGGGCATGTACAACCCCCTGTCGGAGGCCAATCCTTTCACGACAGCCTCTTTCAGCGAGACGGTGGGTGATTGTTTTTGGGTACTGTAGTAGTGCATGTTTTTTAAGTGTTCAGCTGTCAGTAATCAGCGATCAGCATTTGTTAGGGTGGGAACTGTATTATCAATCTTGTATGTGATTCAGTGATCTGTTCCGTCGGGATTGAAAACCGCTTTGATGAACTGGTCACCGTGAAGCTGTCCGTAGCTTCCTTCCCTTGCAGCAAATTCGTCGTAATGCAGCACACTGTCGGGTTCGATCTCCCTGTGCCAGATCAGGAAGGGAATCGCATCACGGGTGTGGGTGCGGATGGCGCAAGGTGTGGGGTGGTCCGGCAGGATGGCGATGGTGACCGGCTCGTCCCAAGTGAGCGTCTCCTCGTAGATCTTTTTGACGATCCGTGCATCGAGGTACTCGATCGTCTTCACCTTCAGATCCACATCGCCCTCATGCCCCGCCTCGTCGCTGGCCTCTACATGCAGGTAGACGAACTCCTTTTCTTTCAGTGCCTTGAGAGCTGCTTCTGCTTTCCCTTCGTAGTTGGTGTCGTGGAGTCCCGTGGCTCCCTCCACCATGATCACCTCCAGTCCCGCATAGACACCGATGCCGCGAATCAGGTCCACTGCCGAGATCACAGCGCCGCTGCGGATGGGGTATAGATCACTGAGAGGCCTCATCTGCGGGCGGTAGCCGGGCGACCAGGGCCAGATGCTGCTGGCGGGATGCTTTCCTTCAGCAATCCTTTTCCTGTTCACGGGATGATCGCGCAGCAGCTCCTGTGATGCCAGGATCAACCTGTTGAGTGCGTCGGCAGTAGCTTCAGCTTGCGGATGGGAGGCTTTTACAAGGTGCGGACGGAAGGGATGTTCCGGGATGTCGTGGGGTGGCGTGCAGTGGAGTCGCTTGTCTCCTCCCTGCATTTTCAGCAGGTGGCGGTAAGAGACACCGGGGTAGAAGCGGAAGATCCCGTCATCCAGCTTGTCGTTCAGGAAGTGAATCAGCTCTTCTGCCTCCTCGCTGCTGATGTGACCCGCTGAGTGGTTCACCAGCTGTTCGCCGTCGATGCAGACCAGGTTGCAACGCATGGCCAGTTCTCCGGGATGGATCTCCACCCCCATGCTGGCTGCTTCCAGCACTCCTCTCCCCTCGAAAACAGCAGGGAGGTCATAACCCAACACGGAGAGGTTGGCGATCTCGCTGCCGGGAGCGAACCCGTCGGGTACAGTGTGCAGCAACCCGTTCCTTCCCTTGCGGGCAAGCAGGTCCATGTAAGGTGTTTCTGCTGCCTGCAGCGTTGTCTTGTTTCCCAGTGCGGGGATCGGTTCGTCGGCCATCCCGTCGCCCAATATGATAATCTGTTTCATCTAAAAAAATTAAATCCTACTTCACAATGAACCATTTTAGCGGATATTCGCGATGGAGATGATATCGGAGAAGACACCCGCGGCGGTGACGCTTGCCCCGGCTCCGTAGCCCTTGATCACCATCGGGTACTCGTTGTACCGCTCGGTTGTGATCATGATGATGTTGTTGCTTCCTTCAAGGTCGTAGAAAGGATGACCCTTCTCCACCTCGCGCAACCCCACTTCGCACTTGCCATTGTCATAAGAAGCCACAAAACGGAGTTTCTTCTCCTCCCTGGCCAACTCCCTGCGACGTTCCTCGAACGAGGCATCCAGTCCGGAGATGGTCTGCCAGAACTCATCCAGGCTTCCTTCGAAATATTGCTGCGGCACAAACAGCTTCTTCACCACATCCGACTGTTCGATGTGTGCGCCTGCTTCACGCGAGAGGATCACCAGCTTGCGTGTCACATCCAGTCCACTCAGGTCGATCCGGGGGTCGGGTTCTGCAAACTGAGCCTCCACCGCCATGCGGATGGCCCTGCTAAAAGGAATCTCCTCGCTGAGGGTGTTGAAGATGAAGTTGAGCGTGCCGGAGAGCACTGCCTCCAGTTTTACGATCCTGTCGCCCGAGTTGGTGAGTGAGTTCATCGTGTTGATGATGGGCAGTCCCGCTCCCACATTGGTTTCGAAGAGGAACTTGACGCCACTCTTGCGGGCAGTCTCCTTCAGGTGATGGTAGTTGTCGTAGGCTGAAGAGGCGGCGATCTTGTTGGCGGTGACCACCGAGACGTTCCTCGCCATCAGCTCGCCGTAGATCTCCGCGATATGGGGACTGGCGGTGCAGTCTACAAATACCGAGTTGAAGATGTTCATCTTCAGGATCTCATCGCGGATCAACTGCGGAGAGCTCTTGAGACCCTGTGCCATCAGGTTGTCAAAATATCCGTCGAGGGGGATGCCATCGCGTGTGAAGAGCGCCCTGCGACCGTTGGCGACACCCACGATGTTGATCCGCAGCTTGTTCTGCTCCTTCAGTGTCTGTTGCTGTTGCCTGATCTGCTCCAGCAGATGGCTGCCCACGGTGCCGGTGCCGACCACGAAGAGGTTCAGCTCCTGGTAGGGAGAGAGGAAGAAGGAATCGTGGATGACGTTGAGTGACTTTTTCAGGTCTGACCGCGAGATGACGCAGGAGATATTTGTTTCGCCGGCACCCTGTGCCAGTGCCACCACGCTGATGCCGTTTCTGCCGAGGGCGCCGAAGAACTTGCCGGCGATACCCGGCACATGTTTCATGTTCTGTCCCACGATGGCGATCGTAGCCAGCTCATCTTCGATGATGATCTCGTTGATGCTGCCCATGGCGATCTCAT
>JAEWQF010000021.1 GCA_023399295.1 Bacteroidota bacterium | reverse complement strand
AGGGCTGCTTTGGCATCACGTTCCTCTTCGGGCAGTGATTCCAGGAACTGGGTCAGCACTGCTTCAAACGCTTCTATGCGTTCATGTTTGTTGGGGTTCTGTGCGGAAGCCACCGTGTAGGCAGGTGCGTAGCACTTGTCCCATACCAGCTTGCGCAGATCCTCGTCGTTCTCTTCGTGCGAGTAGGCACGTTTTTCTGTTTTGCCCACCGCTTCGGTCAGTTCCATCTGGACGCGGCAATGCTTCTTGATCTCCTCGTGGGCGAACTTGATGGCCTCAAGCATCTCAGCTTCCGATACCTCGTTCATCTCGCCCTCCACCATCATGATGTTGTCGAGGGTGGCACCCACCATGATGTCCATGTCGGCCTGAGCCAGTTGCTGGATGGTAGGGTTGATCACGAACTCGCCGTTGATGCGAGCGACACGTGCTTCAGAGATAGGCCCGTTAAAAGGTATGTCGGAGACCGCCAGTGCCGCCGAGGCGGCCAGACCGGCCAGTGCGTCGGGCATGTTCTCTGCATCGGCAGAGAAGAGGATCACATTCACGAATACTTCAGCGTGGTAATCGTCCGGGAAGAGGGGTCTCAGCGCACGGTCGATCAAACGGCTTGTCAATATCTCAGAGTCGGAAGGTCTTCCTTCTCTTTTCAGGAAGCCTCCAGGGAAGCGCCCCGAAGAGGCAAATTTCTCGCGGTATTCAACCGACAGCGGCATGAAGTCGGTACCCGGGGTGGCATCTTTGGCTGCGCAAACAGTGGCCAGCAGCATCGTGTTGCCCATACGAAGGGTCACGGAGCCGTCTGCCTGTTTTGCCAGCTTCCCCGTTTCGAGCGTGATCGAGCGTCCATCAGAGAGCTCGATCCGCTTAACAATTGGATTCATCATAAATATCTGTTGTAATTTTCTAAGTGAAAAATCAGACAAAGGTACATAAAGTTTTGGTTATATGGTGCATTCGGTTGTTACAATTCGTACACCAATTGCGAATGAGGTGCAACAGGTCAACTTGTCAACTGTTGAGGGGAGATGCGGCCAAACAAAAGGAGTGTCCGTTGGTGGACACTCCTTCAATAGGTAACTGATGAATAAGTTGATTTGTTTGCTTACTTACCCGTGTTGTTCTATTTCTTCGATACTTCCACGCGGCGCGCCTGGATGGTGAGTGCTTCCTTGCCGCTGGTCTTGGGATCTTCACCCAACCCGGTGGCTGTCATGCGTGTGGCGCTGATGCCCTGGCCTGCCAGGTAGCTCTTCACTGCTTCGGCTCTTCTCACCGAGAGGGCGTCGTTGTAGGTGTTGGGTCCCTTGTGGTCGGTGTAACCGATGATGTTCACCTGTGTGTCACTGAACTCCTTGAGCACGGTGACGATGGTGTTGAGCTCGGTTGCATATTTCTCGGTATCCACCACATCGCTGTCGAAGGCAAAGTGAATGGAAGGCAATACCGGGAACTCTTTTACCACTACCGGTGCGGGTTCAGGCTTCGGTGCGGGTGCGGGTGCGGGTGCGGGAGCAGGTGCCGGTGGTGGTACCGGTTTCGGATCGTAGTATACCGGCTCGGTGCGTCCGTAGCTCTTGCCCAGGTTGATCTTGAAGCCTGCCAGCGCGTTGAACTGCCAGTCGGGGTTATCGGCCCGCTTCGAGTTGAAGTGATCCTCCAGGATATTGGCACCCCCTTCGAGTGTGAAGGCTACCGCATCGCTGATGCGGAAGTTGACGCCAAGGCCCACACGACCAGCCAGAAAACCGCGGTTCTCTGTCCAGAGGTACTCCAGGTCATAGTCGTTGGTGTTGAGTGCCGTGGCACCATTTTCAAAGCCGTAGGCATAACCGCCTCCGGCAAAGAGATAGGGGCTCACCTTGCGTGTTGGATTGAAACCATTGACAAGTGTGCCCAGGTCGAACAGCAGGTCGAGATTTCCCTGCACGAACTGGAAGTCATACACCTGTGCCGGTGCCACCCAACCTCCCTTACCCTGCCAGCCGGAAGCGCCCAGGCGCATGCCGAAGAGGGGAGTGAACTGGTAGCCAAGGTTGACTGCACCCGCGGGTGAGATCAGATCCTTGAATGCTGCCTCGCCCAGTGTGTGGGCTGCACCCGCCTGCCACTGCATAAAGAAGTGGGGCTTGAAGAAAGTTTTACCTTCCTCCTTGATTTCTCGCTCCTGTGCAAAGGTCACCATCGGTAATAGGGCAAATGCGATCAGGTACATTAGAGATTTTTTCATAGACTCATCATTTTAATTATGGTAATACAATTGATTGAAATACTTTCGGCAATGTAGTTAAGATATACTTTACAATATTAACAATAAATCCCCATAAATGTTTATTTATTCCCCATAAAGTTAAAGGGATTTGCACAAAAAAAAAGAGACGCCCCGAAGGACGTCTCTTTTACAAGAGTTATTGAATGATTAGTTCAGTGTCATGTTGAATGTCTGCGGTACTACGAATTCGTAATCGTGTCCGAAGTGATCCTTCAGTGTCAGACTCAACTTGGTCGGTACCGGACCGGCTGGTGTCGAGGTGATCACCGGAGTGAAGTTGATGTCTGTTGGAACTGCAGGCGCTGCCGGAGTCAGTGCTGGAACGAAGTACTCGTTCACCACGTCGAAGTTGGCACCTGTCAACAGTTTCACAGCAACAATTGTGAATGTTCTGCCATCCTGGAGTGATGGAGCAGTGTTTGTCATATTGATGCGTAGTCCTGCGGGTGGCAGTGCAGTGATGTTGGTCAATGCATAAGGTGCAGTAGGTGTCAGACCGTATACAAGTGTCGGAGTCTGTACTACAGTTGCAACAGTTGCAAATTTCCAGTCGTAGAGATCCTGTACGAATGAGCGGAATTCAACCTTCAGTGCAGGTGTTCCATTCCAGTTCAACAGGTAGTCCACACCAGCAGGAACAGTAGCACTGTATTTCACCGGTCCATAGTTCCTTGACATTGTCAGATCGTAGATCTTTCCATGACCCGGAGCTACAGCAGGCAGGTAAGGTACACCAATTTCAGCAACAGGAATGTTTGCAGCAGTAAGACCGAAGTTAACCGGAGTCGCAGCCTGGTTCCATACCGGCAGTGAAGCGGCAGGATAGGTTGAGTTGTTGGTTACATTCAGGTTGGTCATTGTTGCAGGTACATTCAGTGCTGTTGTTACATCGTAATAGCTGCTTGGCAACGGATAACCGTATACAACCTGCTGACCGGCCACGTCGTGGTGGATGTTGGTCTTGTAGGTGATGCCGAGATCAGCCGTCGGAAGAACCTTCTGCAGGGTGATGTTCTGAACGAATACAGAAATACCGGCTGCATTCTTCAATGTCAGAGTACCGCTGTAGATTGTATTCTCTT
>JAEWQF010000057.1 GCA_023399295.1 Bacteroidota bacterium | reverse complement strand
GCCATGAGAATAGGGGTAGACAGCATCATTTTTAAAAGTAAATCCAAATGAGCGAAAAAGATACCACACCAGACAAAAAAACGAACAACCCGGAGAATCTGAGTCAACAACCGGTTTCTCAAGGCAGACGGGATGCCATCAAGGCACTGGCTACCGTGCCGGTGCTGGGTGCCATGGCTTATGGTGTATACCGCAAAAGAAAGCAGGAGATGCGCAACCTCACCTCTGCCGACATGTTTCACTTCAACAGTGATGTATCGCCCCTCACCCCCCTTGCAACCGATGGAAAAACCATTCGCCTGGGCATCATCGGTTCGGGCATCCGGGGCAAACAGCTGATGATCGCTCTCGGTTTTGCCACGCCCCAATATGTGGAGGATCTGTTGCAGGCAAACAAGCAGAACAGCTCCGACAATCGCTACCGTGATTTCAAAGAGCAGGAGGATCTGAAGATTGTGATCACCGCTGTCTGCGACATCTTTGATGTGCATGCCGAAGAAGCGGTTGCAGCAGGATCCAATATCAACCGTGAAGGGTTAAAAGGTAAAAATGGGGCATCACCAAAAAGATACCACACATACCGTGAGCTGTTGGCTGCCGAGGATGTGGACGCGGTGGTGATCGCCTCTCCCGACCACTGGCACGGTCAAATGGCCCTCGAGGCCGCCCTTGCCGGCAAGCATGTCTACCTGGAAAAACCGATGACCTGGACCGTGCCGGAGACCTATGCCCTGCGTGAAGGGGTGAAGAAGAGTGGCATCATCTTCCAGCTGGGTCACCAGAACAGGCAGGTAGAAGCGAACATGCGGGCGCGTGAGATTGTGGAAAAAGGATTGCTGGGGTCCATCTCCCTGATCGAAACGGGCACCAACCGCAACGACCCCAACGGTGCCTGGGTATACCCCATCCATCCTGATGCCAACCCGCAAACCATCGACTGGAAGCAGTTTGAGGGAGACCCCGATCGGGTGAAGGAATACATGGATTACATGACCTCCACCGGTCTGGCTAAATATGTGGGACCCGATCCGCGTGACAAGTTTAGTTTGGAGCGTTTCTTCCGCTGGCGCTGCTGGTGGGATTACAGCACCGGGTTGAGTGGTGACCTGCTTACACACGAATACGACGCGATGAACCAGATCATGGACCTGGGCATCCCCACCGCTGCCAGCTCTTCGGGCGGTGTCTATTTCTTCCGCGACGGACGCACCGTCCCCGACGTGTTGCAGACCTCCTTTGAGTTCGCCGACAGAGGGCTTACGATGTTCTATTCCGCTACCCTGGCCAGTCAGTTCAACAGAAGTCGCAAGATCATGGGACACGATGCCACCATGGAGGTGGGCAACACCCTCACTGTCACCATCGATCCCCGCTCGGAACAGTATCGCGACAAGATTGAGAAGGGCACCATCAAACCAGGAGAGCCGTTCTATCACTATGTGCCGGGGAAGAGCGTCGATGCGGTCACCTCTGCCACCGAGCTCTATTTCGCAGAAAGGGGACTGCTCTATTCCTATGTGGACGGAAAACGGTACAACACCACCTACCTCCACCTCAGGGAGTGGCTGGAGTGCATCCGAAGCGGACAACAACCCTCCTGCAACATCGATCGCGGATTCGAAGAGGCGATCACCGCCCATATGGGTACCCGTGCCTATCTTGAGGGACGCACCATCTACTGGGACGCGGAGAAAGAAGAGATTACAAGGGGATAGTTGAAGCAGGGATGCGAGGGTTCCTGGATTTGTGGATCCTGAGATCCGGAGATCTGCTGAATCATCCTGTCAGCCTATCCTTCCCCAGTCGTACCGGTTGCCTGCAAGGCGGCTCAGCTGCTGTTTCAGTACCCGGTGATCGGTTTGCTCCAGATGAGGATCCTTGTCAATGAGTTGCTCAGCGATCTCACGGGCACGATAGAGAATGGTATTGTCACGCACCAGGTCGGCGATGTGCAGGTTGAAGGGAACACCGCTCTGCTGGGTGCCCTCCAGATCGCCGGGACCACGCAGCTTCAGGTCGGCCTCAGCAATCACGAAGCCGTCGTTGCTCTCGGTCATGATCTCCATCCGCTTGCGGGTGTCGGCTGAAAGCTCGTAGGGTGTGATCAGCACACAGTAGGATTGATCCGCACCACGTCCCACCCTACCCCGCAGCTGATGCAGCTGCGAGAGGCCGAAACGCTGGGCACTCTCAATCACCATCACACTGGCATTGGGCACGTTCACCCCCACCTCGATCACCGTGGTGGAGACCATGATCTGTGCTTCGTTGGCCACAAACTGCCGCATCACCGCTTCCTTCTCAACCGCCTTCATCCTACCGTGCATCTTGCAGACAGTACACTCAGGAAATGCTTCGCGGATATGCAGGTATCCCTCCTCCAGGTTCTTCAGGTCGAGTGTCTCACTCTCCTCAATAAGGGGATAGACAATGTAGACCTGTCGCCCCAGTCCGATCTGCTCCCGGATAAACTGATAGAGCGCCCCCCTCTTCTTGTCGTAGCGGTGTAGCGTCTGTATCGGTTTGCGGCCGGGAGGCAGCTCATCGATCACCGACAGATCCAGATCGCCATAGACCGTCATGGCCAGTGTGCGTGGGATGGGGGTGGCGGTCATCACCAGCACATGGGGCGGCTGTTTGTTTTTCATCCACAACTTCGCCCGTTGCACCACACCGAATCGATGTTGCTCATCGATCACCACGAAACCCAGGTTTTGGAACCGTACCACCTCCTCAATGAGCGCATGGGTGCCTATCAGGATATCGATCTCACCACTTTGCAGACCAGCATGTATCGCCTCCCGTTCCTTCTTTCGGGTGGAACCGGTGAGCAGCGCCACTCCCACCTTCATGCCGCCGAGCATCTGCCGGAATGTCTCCCAGTGCTGTGAAGCCAGGATCTCGGTAGGCGCCATCAGCGCCGACTGAAAACCATTGTCGCGGGCTATCAGCATGCACATGAGCGCCACCAGCGTCTTGCCGCTACCCACATCACCCTGCAGCAGTCGGTTCATCTGTCTGCCGGTGGCGGTGTCGCGCCGTATCTCCCGAATCACCCTTTTCTGTGCATTTGTCAACGCAAAGGGAAGGTGCTCATTGAAAAAAGTATGGAGTGTTTCACCCACCGTTCCGAAAACAAACCCATTCAGTTTCTCTTTGCGCTGGGAGGCATAGCGCACGATGCTGAGCTGGATATAGAAAAGCTCCTCGAACTTCAGCCGATACTCGGCATCGCGTAGCAGAGCGGGTGATTTCGGGAAATGAATCTGCACCAGCGCATCGTGGAAAGGCATCACGCCCGCCTCTTTTACCACATCGGGAGAAAGCGACTCCGGGATCCTCTCGGTGATGAGCGCAAAAGCTGCAGTGATGATCTTCTGCATGGCACGGGAGTTGAGAAAATGGTTCTTCATCTTCTCGGTGGTGTTGTACATCGCCATCAGCCCCTCCGGCCGGTCCGACTCGTTCATAAAAGGGTCGATATCAGGATGGGCGATGTTCCACTTCCCTTTGAAAAGCGCAGGCTTGCCGAAGACTACATACTCCTGATTGAGCTTGTACTTGCTCTCTACAAATCGGGCCCCCTGAAACCAGACCAGATCCACAAATCCGGTGCCATCGGTGAAGTGGGCCACCAGGCGTCGCCGGCGTCCTTCACCAAAGGTCTCAAAGGCTGTGATCTGCCCTTTCAACTGGATAAACGCATGTGTGCTGTCGATCTCATGCACGTAGTAAATCCGGGTGCGATCGATGTAGCGATAAGGATACCAGCGCAAGAGGTCGCCAAGGGTGAACAGATCGATCTCCTTGTTGAGGATCTCTGCCCTTTTGGGTCCCACGCCGGGGATAAATTTTATGTCGGTCTGCAGGATGTTCATCGGAGGTTGCCCGGCCTACAGCCGGATGGATGCAAATGTATAAAAAAAGGGGAACAGTTCAACCATTCCCCATCGTTTCGAGTTCTTTGATTACTCACCAAAAAGTGGTGGGATCATTGCTGCAAATCTACCAGGCAAACAGCGGGTAGTGCTGCATGGTGCGGTTCACCTGATCGCGCACCACCGCTATCTTGGTCTCATCTGCCAACACCGTGTCGATCATCTCCACAATCTCCTCCATCAGCGCCTCTTTGCCTCCACGGGTGGTGATGGCCGGCGTGCCGAACCGCAACCCGGAGGTCTGAAAGGGTGAGCGACTGTCGAATGGCACCATGTTCTTGTTGGTGGTGATATCCGCCTCCACCAACATCTTCTCCGCCACCTTCCCACTCAGATCGGGGAATTTGCTGCGCAGGTCCACCAGGATGCAATGGTTGTCAGTACCCCCTGACACCACGTTGTATCCCTTGTCGATAAAAGCTTGTGCCATCACCGACGCATTCTTTTTCACCTGTGTCTGATAGGTTTTGTATTCGGGCTGCAATGCCTCATGGAAGGAGACCGCCTTGGCGGCGATCACATGCTCCAGCGGTCCGCCCTGCATGCCGGGGAAGACTGCCGAGTCGAGCAACGCCGACATCATCTTCACCTCACCCTTGGGTGTGGTGATGCCCCAGGGGTTCTCAAAGTCCTTCCCCAACAGGATCACACCACCACGTGGTCCACGCAGTGTCTTGTGGGTGGTGGTGGTGACGATGTGGGCATGTTGCAAGGGGTTCTCCAGCAAGCCGGCAGCGATCAGTCCCGCCGGATGTGCCATGTCGACCATGAAGATGGCACCAATCTCGTCGGCTACCTTTCGGATACGGGCATAATCCCATTCACGCGAATAGGCCGATGCACCGGCAATGATCATCTTTGGCCGTTCACTGCGTGCCAGGCTCTCCAGCTGGTCATAGTCGACCCGCTGATCCTCTTCCCGCACATTGTAGGCGATGGGGCGGAACATCAGACCGGAGAAATTGACCGGTGAACCGTGGGAGAGATGCCCTCCGTGCGACAGGTTGAGCCCCAGGAATGCATCACCCGCTTTCATGCAGGCCAGGAAGACAGCAGCGTTGGCTTGTGCACCGGAGTGCGGTTGTACGTTTGCCCACTCCGCACCAAACAATTCTTTCAACCGGTCAATGGCCAGTTGTTCGCTCAGGTCCACCACTTCGCAGCCTCCGTAATAGCGCCGTCCGGGATAGCCTTCTGCATATTTGTTGGTGAGTACCGACCCCATGGCCTGCATCACCTGTTCGCTCACAAAGTTCTCCGAAGCAATCAGCTCGATTCCCTTCAATTGTCTCTCTTTTTCTTTTCCAATAATGTCAAAGAGTTGCCTGTCTTGTTGCATGCTGTTATAGTTTGTAAGTAAAGATGGCGCAAAGGTAATGAACATTTTTATTTTGAGGGAGCGAGGATTGCATTTTTTCAGCGGCGATTGATGCCGAAAAGCCCCCTGCGTTTTTTCGGTTCCGGCATGGCCGATGCTCCCGCCATCAACTGCAGAGCAGTGCCTCCGTTTCTGGTAGCGTTTACCGCATTGTAAATCACACCCCAATCGGGCAATCCCCCCAGGTTGCGGTCGTCGATGAAGAGCTCCGCACCCAGCTTCCGGGAGACACTCTCACGCTCCTCGCCGGGGTAGTTGGCATTCGCCGCATAGAAATAGAGACCCCTTTCGGCACAGTAGTCAATGGCTTGCTGCAAGAGCTCACCCTCACGGACAGTCCAAAGGATCAGCTTGTGGTTGTCCCTCTGCAACTGCAGAAGGGTCTCAATGGCAAACGGGATCGGTCTCCCTATCTCCGGATAGGCATGTTCGACGATGGTGCCGTCGAAATCTACTGCTATAACCATTATAAATCTTTTTTTCTTGTTGTATCTAACGGGGTTACAAAGATAGCAAAAAACTGGCGTACTATTGTCAAATGAGGCATGCGAAAAAAACGAGCAACAGCCAGCTGATTTTCCAAAGATTTATTACATTTGTAAAGAGAAAACCATAATTACGTCAGTACTATGAACCCAAACAACTACCCAGCCGAACCTTTTCGTATCAAATCGGTAGAACCTGTCAGAATGATCTCCCGCGATGAACGGGAAAAAGTGATCAGAGAGGCAGGCTACAACACCTTTCTGATTCCGAGCGATGAAGTCTATATCGACCTGCTCACCGACAGTGGTACCAATGCCATGAGCGACCGCCAGTGGGCTGGCATGATGATGGGTGATGAGGCATATGCCGGCAGCCGCAACTTTCTTCATCTCGAAGAAACGGTACGTGAGCTGTTCGGCTTCAGATACCTGGTACCCACCCACCAGGGAAGAGGTGCGGAGAACC
>JAEWQF010000035.1 GCA_023399295.1 Bacteroidota bacterium | reverse complement strand
TCTACCCGATCACACCCTCCTCCACCATGGCGGAGTATGTGGATGAGTGGGCAGCTGCCGGGAGGAAAAACATCTTCGGGCAACCTGTCCTGGTGCAGGAAATGCAATCGGAAGCGGGTGCTGCCGGAGCCATGCACGGATCGTTACAGGCCGGAGCCCTCTCCTCCACCTTCACCGCCTCCCAGGGGTTGTTGCTGATGCTTCCCAACATGTACAAGATGGCGGGAGAATTGTTACCCGGTGTATTCCATGTTTCGGCACGTGCGCTGGCATCCCATGCGCTCTCCATATTTGGTGACCATCAGGATGTGATGGCTGCACGTCCTACCGGCTTCGCCCTCTTCGCCACCGGTTCGGTGCAGGAGGTGATGGACATGGCTGCGGTAGCGCACCTTGCGGCCATTGAGAGTCGTGTACCCTTTCTGCATTTCTTCGACGGATTCCGCACCTCACACGAGATCCAGAAGATTGAAGCATTGACGAACGACGACCTGGCACCGCTGATCAACCAGGAGGCACTCAAGGGATTCCGCGACAGGGCGTTGTCGCCCGATGCACCCGTTGCAAGGGGTACCGCCCAGAATGACGATATTTACTTCCAGGCACGCGAAGCCTCCAACCCGTTTTATGCCAATGTGCCCGACGTGGTAGAGAAGTACCTGGAGCAGCTGGCAGCCGTCACCGGCCGCAAATACGGATTGTTCGACTACTACGGCGATCCGGAAGCGGAACGCGTGGTAATTGCCATGGGCTCTGTTACCGAGACCATCCGCGAGGTGGTGGATCACCTCACCGCCAAAGGTGAGAAGGTGGGTGTCGTGGCCGTGCATCTCTACCGTCCATTCAAGGCATCGGCATTTCTCTCGGCAGTACCTGCCACAGCGAAACGGATAGCCGTACTCGATCGCACCAAGGAGCCGGGTGCCACCGGCCAGCCCCTTTACCTGGATGTGAAGGACTGCTACTACGGCAAGGAGCATGCGCCCGAGGTGGTGGGTGGGATCTATGGTCTCTCATCGAAAGACACCTCACCCTCACAGATCCTCTCTGTGTTCGAGAACCTCTCCATGAACATGCCAAAGAATGATTTCACAATCGGCATCGTGGATGATGTCACCTTCAAGTCGCTTCCCCTGAAGGAGGAGATTGCAATGGACGAGACCACCTATGAAGCCAAGTTTTACGGCCTGGGTTCCGACGGAACGGTGGGAGCCAACAAAAACTCGATCAAGATCATCGGCGACAACACCGACAAGTATGTGCAGGCCTATTTCGCCTACGATTCCAAGAAGTCGGGCGGTTTCACCTGTTCGCATCTCCGCTTTGGTGACAACCCCATCCGTTCCACCTACCTGGTGAACACACCCGATTTTGTGGCGTGTCATGTGCCGGCTTACCTGCATCTCTATGATGTAACAAAGGGGTTGAAGAAGAACGGCACCTTCCTCCTGAACTCCGTCTGGCCGAAAGAGGAGGTGGCCAACCACCTGCCCGACAAGGTGAAGCGCTACATCGCCAAGCACAACATCCGCTTCTATGTCATCAATGCAACCGCCATCGCCGATGAGATCGGCCTGGGCAACCGCACCAATACCATCCTGCAATCAGCCTTCTTTAAAATCTCAAACGTGATCCCCTACGATCAGGCAGTGGAACAGATGAAGAAATTCATCGTGAAGTCCTACGGCAAGAAAGGCGAGGAGGTTGTGAAGATGAACTTTGCCGCCGTGGACCGCGGTGGCGAGGTGGAAGAGGTGCCGGTACCGCAGGAGTGGACCCAGCTCGGCGTGGTTGCCGAAATGGCCGACGATGCACCGGCATTCATCCACAAGGTGGTGCGTCCCGTGAACGCGCAACGCGGCTATGATCTGCCGGTATCGGCATTCACCGGGCGTGAAGACGGTACCTGGGAACAGGGTACCACCAGCTACGAGAAACGGGGTGTGGCCGCCAGTGTACCGGTATGGAGCCCGGATAACTGCATCCAGTGTAACCAGTGTGCCTATGTATGTCCCCACGCCACCATTCGTCCTTTCGTGCTCGACGTAGCGGAACAGCAAGGGCTCAGTGAGGGTGTTGAACTACTCAAGGCGCAGGGCAAGCAGCTCTCAGAGATGGCATTCCGCATTCAGGTCGACGTGCTCGACTGCCTCGGTTGTGGCAACTGTGTGGATGTGTGTCCCGGCAAGAAGGGCGAGAAGGCATTGGAGATGGTACCCATCGGCACACAGTACGACAACCAGCAGAACTGGGATTACATGGTGAAAAATGTCACCAGCAAGGCACACCTGCTCGATGTGAAGCTGAATGTGAAGAATTCGCAGTTTGCCACACCGCTGTTCGAGTTCTCCGGAGCCTGCTCCGGTTGTGGTGAGACACCCTATATCAAGCTGATCACCCAGCTCTATGGCGACAGGATGATGATTGCCAACGCCACCGGATGCTCCTCCATCTACGGCGCGTCGGCACCCGCCACCCCCTACACCAAAAATGAAGAGGGGAAAGGTCCCTCATGGGCCAACTCGCTCTTTGAGGACAATGCCGAGTTCGGCTATGGCTTCGTCATCGCACACAACAGCATGCGCAACCACCTGAGTGAGTTGATGCAGCGTGGCATCGCTTCCGATGATTTCACTGCAGAGCAGAAGGCACTCTTCGCCCTGTGGCTGGAGAAGAGAGAGGATTCGGACGGCTCCAAGGAGGTCTCGGCACAGCTGGTTTCCACCCTTGCGACCATTGACCATCCTCTGGCTTTGGAGATCCTCTCCATGGAGAAGTACCTTGCCAAGAAGTCGATCTGGGTGTTTGGTGGTGATGGCTGGGCCTACGACATCGGCTTTGGCGGTCTCGACCATGTGCTGGCCAGCGGTCAGGACATCAACATCCTGGTACTCGACACCGAGGTTTATTCCAATACCGGCGGTCAATCCTCGAAATCGACACCGCTCGCCGCCGTTGCCAAATTTGCCGCGGCCGGTAAGCGGATTCGCAAGAAGGATCTGGGCATGATCGCCGCCACCTACGGCTATGTCTATGTGGCACAGGTGGCAATGGGTGCCAACCAGGGCCACTACCTCAAGGCTTTGAAGGAGGCTGAATCGTATCACGGTCCTTCCCTCATCATCGCCTACTCACCCTGTATCAGTCACGGACTGAAAAAGGGAATGGGCACTGCCCAAGCGGAACAGAAAGCTGCCGTAGAGTCAGGTTACTGGCACCTGTGGCGCTATGATCCCCGACTGGAGCAGGAGGGCATGAACCCGTTCCAACTCGATAGCAAGGAGCCCGACTGGAGCAGGTTCCGCGACTTCCTGCTGGGCGAAGTGCGCTATACACAGCTGATCAAATCGTTCCCGCGTCAGGCTGACGAGTTGTTCGATGCTGCCCGTGAGAACGCACAGTGGCGTTATCGCTCCTATCAACGGATGGCGGCGGCACAATATGGCGATCAGCAAGCTGAAACAACAGCATCCATTGCAGAAGGAGAGAACTGATAATAACGATCATACACGATGATTCCGGTGGTGTCGCTTGAAATGTGGCACCACCGGTTTTTTGTCTGATTTTGATTGCAGTGGCTGATGCAATCCTGTACATTTCAAATGATCCATTCACCAAGAATTAGTTGTATCTTTGCAGGAAAAATAGGGGCGTGGTTTCCTTACCCGGATTGTAAAACAGGTATTTGGGTCATCGGGTGCCTGATTCCACATCCCACATTAACAATGATATTATGACGATTCAAATCATCAACGGTCCCAACCTCAATCTGTTGGGGCTTCGCGAGCCGGAGACTTACGGCAGCCACTCTTTTGATGAATATCTGGACTCGTTGCGGAGTGCCTACCCCGCCGTCACACTGAACATTTACCAGTCGAACGTGGAGGGAGAGCTGATCAACAAGATTCAGGAGGCAGGATATGGCAGCGACGGCATCATCCTCAACGCCGGGGGCTACACCCACACCTCGGTGGCCATACGCGACGCGATCAAGGCGGTGCCGGCACCGGTGGTGGAGGTGCACATCTCCAACGTACATGCCCGGGAAGAATTTCGTCATCACTCCCTGCTGTCGGCAGTCTCTCTCGGGGTGATCGCAGGCTTCGGTCTCGATTCCTACCGTTTGGCGCTGGAAGCGTTACTGGGGGCAAACAAAAAGTAAATCCAAACGTTACATCAACAGAACAATCCAAAAGAAATATATGCTAAAACAGACCAAGATCATCGCTACTATTTCAGACAAGCGATGCGACGTGCCCTTCCTCAGCCAGCTCTATGAGGCGGGGATGAATGTGGTGCGTCTCAACTCAGCCCATCTCGACGAAGAGGGTTTCCTCAAGATCATTCGCAACACACGCGCGGTTTCAAGCCAGATAGCGGTACTGGTGGACACCAAAGGTCCCGAGATACGAACGACAGTGGCAGAGAGTCCCATTGAACTGATGACGGGTGACCAATTGAAGATTGTGGGTGATCCCTCGGGCATCTCCTCGCGCGAAACAATTTACATCTCCTATCCCAGCATCACCGATGAGATGAAGGTGGGTGATGACATCCTGATCGACGACGGTGAGATCGATCTGAAGGTGGTTGCTGTCACACCCGGTTATCTGCTCTGCAGCGCGCAGAACGATGGGACCGTGGGCAGTCGCAAGAGCGTCAACATCCCCGGTGTGCGCATCAGCCTGCCGGCCATCACCGAGCGTGACCGTGAGTTCATTGCCCTGGCGGTGAAGCATGATGTTGATTTCATTGCCCACTCCTTCGTCCGCAGCAAGGAAGATGTGCTGGCGGTACAGGAGATCCTGGACGAGCTTAAGAGCCCGATCAAGATCATTGCCAAGATCGAGAATCAGGAAGGCGTGGACAACGTGGACGAGATATTGGAGGCGGCTTATGGCATCATGGTAGCCCGTGGTGACCTGGGCATCGAAGTGGCACAAGAGAAGATACCCGGTATCCAGCGGGTGTTGATCAGGCAGGCGGTACACCACAAGAAGCCGGTGATCGTGGCCACACAGATGCTGCACTCCATGATCCAGAATCCCCGACCCACACGGGCGGAGATCACCGATATCGCCAATGCCATCTATTACCGTACCGATGCGGTGATGCTCAGCGGCGAGACCGCCTATGGCAAGTACCCGGTGGAGGCGGTGCGCACCATGGCCAGGACTGCCTATGAGGCAGAAAAGACGAAGCTGGCGGAGAACGACATCCGGGTGCCCTACGTGCAATACGACGACCGCGAGGTGACCGAGTTCCTCGCCAAACAGGCTGTAAAAGCAACGCTGCGGATGAACGTGAAGGCGATTGTGACAGACAGCCATACGGGACGCACGGCGCGGGTACTGGCAGCCTTCCGCGGGAGGAGCACAGTCTATGCCATCACAACGACAGGAAGACTGGCCCGTGAGCTGGCACTCTCCTACGGTGTGTGGGCAGAACATCAGGAAGGCAAGGGCGATGGCAACACCAAGGAGAGCCGCAGGGCCTACTTTGTGGATGCGATCAAACGTCTGCTGGAACAGGGACTGATAGAGCGGACAGACCGTGTGGCTTACCTGGGTGGCAGCTTCGGCGAGGTGGGAGGTACCACTTATCTGGAGATCATCGAAGCATGGCGTATCCTGGAGGCCAAAGAGAAGTACAACCTGCCGGATTACACCCAGTGATTCCGCAGGAACCCATTGCCGGCAGCCATGAGTAATCCCGATCTCCTGGAAGAATATATCCTGCGCCACATCGACGAGGAGCCGGCGTTACTGCGAAAGATACACCGTGAGACACATCTGAAGCTGCTGCACGGCACCATGGTGTCGGGACATCTTCAGGGTAGACTGCTGAAGATGCTGGTTCAGATGATACGCCCCTCACGCGTGCTTGAGGTTGGCACCTATACCGGCTACTCGGCATTGTGCATCGCTGAGGGATTGGATGAAGGAGGTGAGCTGCACACCCTGGAGATCGATGACGAGCTGGAGGAGATGATCCGGTACCATTTCAGTCAATCGCCATTGGGTGAGCGCATCACCCTCCATATTGGGGATGCCCAGGTGTTGCTACCCCGCTTTGAGGATGCATTTTTTGATCTGGCCTTTCTCGATGGCGACAAACGAAGCTATTGGCAGATTTATGAGGCAACCCTTCCAAAGGTGAAGCATGGTGGGTTTCTGCTGGCTGACAACAGCCTCTGGCATGGCAAGATAATGGAGACCACGCTGCCTGCTGATAGGCAGACACAGGGCATACAAGAGTTTAACGAACGGCTGGCAGACGACCTCCGCGTAGAGAAGGTGATCGTTCCACTCCGCGACGGACTCACACTGATCAGAAAAAAATAAGTACAATGGAATCGAACAGACAACAGAAAATCAACCGGTTAATCCAGAAGGAGCTGAGCGAGATCTTCCTGCTGGAGACAAAAAAAATGCAGGGGGTCTTCATCTCGGTGACCAATGTGCGGGTCTCACCCGACCTGGGTCTCGCCCATGCCTACCTGAGCATCTTCCCTTCGGAACAGTCGGAGGCGCTGATCACCAATATCAACGACAACGTGAAGTCGCTGCGCTATGACCTGGGGAAACGGGTGGGTAAGCAGCTTCGTGTGATCCCCGAGCTGACATTTCACCGGGACGACTCACTCGACTACATTGAGCGCATCGACCAATTGTTGAAAAACGACTAACGCCCCGGCGAATTGAATCTATCCCTCTTCATAGCACACCGTTACCTTTTCTCCCGGAAATCACACAACGCCATCAACGTGATCTCCGCCATCTCGGTGTGTGGCATCGCCATCGCCACCATGGCCATGGTGACGGTGCTCTCCGTCTTTAACGGATTTGGAGGCATTGTGGAGGGATTGTTCAGCGCTTTTGACCCCCATCTCAAGATCACCGTCCGCGAAGGAAAGGTGTTCAGTTACGACACACCCGCCTTTGACAAGGTATTGCAGTTGCCTGCGATCCTCACGCTCTCCGAATCACTCGAAGAGAATGCACTCTTCAAGTTTGAACAACAGCAGGTGCCGGTGCGTGTGAAGGGCGTTCCGGAGGAGTTCCGGTTGATGGCCGATATGGATCGCCTGATGGTGGATGGCTCCTTTCGTCTGCAGGAGGATGTGGTGAGTTACACCACGCTGGGCGCGGGTCTGGCAGCCACACTGGGTGCCCGCCCCGGCTTCATCAACCCCGTGGAGATCTACGTCCCCCGACGCGATGTACGGGTCAACCTGGCCAACCCTTCTGCCGCTTTCACCACAGGATATGCACAGATAGGGGGTGTCTTCACCCTGAACCAGCCGGAGGTGGATGAGCAGATGGCCATCATCCCGATCGCGCTGGCCCGTGAGCTCTTCAACTACGAGGATGAGGTCACCTCCCTCGACATCATGCTCACTGCCGATGCATCGGTGAAGAAAACAAAGGGAGAGATTGAGCGGTTGCTGGGCGATCAGTACCTGGTGGAGGACCGCTACGAGCAGCAACGTGAGTCATTCAGGATGCTGCAGATAGAGAAGTGGGTCACCTTCCTCATCCTGGCGTTCATCCTGCTGATTGCCGTCTTCAATGTGGTGGGATCTCTCTCGATGCTGATAGTGGAAAAGAAAGCAGACATCCGGAGCCTCCGTCATATGGGAGCCTCCAACCGGCTGGTGACCCGCATTTTTCTCTTTGAGGGATGGCTCATCACCCTGATCGGCATCGTGGCCGGTATTGTTGCCGGTTTGGTGCTCACCCTCCTGCAGCAACACTTTGGCCTCTTGCGTCTGAGCAATGTGCCAGGTGCTTACCTCATCGACGCCTATCCGGTGATAGTGAAACTCAGCGACCTGCTGGTGGTTTTTACGGTGGTGAGCCTGATTGGGTTGCTTACGGTCCTTTATCCGGTGAATAACCTCAGGAAGCAGCTGGAAGAATAGCTGTCGGCGATCAGCTTTGCCTGGCAGGTTCAAACAAAAAGATAAACGTTTTAATGGTGAAATTATGAAAATTGCGATCGTAGGAACAGGGTATGTGGGACTGGTCTCCGGTGCCTGCTTTGCTGAGATGGGGGTGGATGTGACCTGTGTGGACATCGACAAGGACAAGATCGAAGCGCTGAAACAGGGTGTCATCCCGATCTACGAGCCGGGATTGAAAAGGATTGTTGAGCGCAACGGTGAAGCGGGACGGCTTCATTTCACCACCGACCTGCCAGCGATACTCAACGGGATCTCTATTGTCTTTGTCGCTGTGGGGACACCCTCCAATGAACAGGGCAATGCCGATCTGACACAGGTGATGAAGGTGGCCGGGACAATTGCCGACCACATCACCCAACCCCTGCTGATCGTTACCAAGAGCACCGTACCGGTAGGCACCTCACACCGCATCCGCGACCTGGTGCGGCGTCGACTCGACGAGAGAGGACTCCATGAGCTCACCTTCGATGTGGCTTCCAATCCGGAGTTCCTGAAAGAGGGTGCCGCCATCAATGATTTCATGAGTCCCGACCGGGTGGTTGTGGGGGTGGAGAGTGAATCGGCCAAGGAGCTGATGACGAAGCTCTATCGTCCCTTCCTGTTAAATAATTTCCGGGTGATCTTCATGGATATCCTCTCCTCCGAGATGACAAAGTATGCCTCCAATGCGATGCTGGCCACCCGCATCAGTTTCATGAACGACATCGCCAACCTGTGCGAACGGGTGGGTGCCGATGTGAACATGGTACGGCGCGGCATGGGGAGTGACTCCCGCATCGGGCGTAGCTTCCTTTACCCCGGATGTGGTTATGGAGGGAGCTGTTTTCCAAAAGATATCCGTGCGCTGATCAGCGTGGCGGAAGGTGCAGGCTATGAGATGAAGGTGCTCCGGGCTGTGGAGGAGGTGAACAACCAGCAGAAGCATATCCTCTTCAATAAGTTGTCGACTCATTTTGAGGGGAAGTTGGAAGGTCTGACTGTTGCAATATGGGGTCTCTCCTTCAAACCGGAGACGGACGACATGCGCGATGCCCCCTCGCTCACTCTGATCCGCAGATTGCTTGGTGAAGGTGTCAGGGTGCGTGCCTATGATCCTGCGGCCATCAACGAAGCACGCAAGCTGCTGGGTGATGCCGTCTATTTCGCCAACGACATCTACGACGCGGCACTCGATGCGGATGCACTGATCCTGCCCACCGAGTGGAAGGAGTTCCGTCTACCCAACTGGGAGGTGTTGAAAAAAATCATGCGTCGCCGTGTGGTGATCGACGGGCGTAACATCTACAACGGTGTCGAGCTCAACTCCCTGGGCTTCGCCTACCACGGGATCGGGCAGAAGTGATGACTGCCTGTTGTTGTTGCGGGGAGTGATAAAAGATTCTTTTGAAAAAGCTGCCGATTTGTTTTCAATCACCCGGCAATTTTGGTAATTTTGAATCCGAGTAATTGAATGGATGATTCGGGAAGATGGAAAACATTAGTCGCATAGGTTTTGACAACGAGAAATACCTGGAGGAACAGAGCAAAGCAATCCTTGAAAGAGTCAATCAGTTTAGTGACAAGCTATACCTTGAATTCGGGGGCAAGATCCTGTACGATTACCATGCGGCGCGTGTATTGCCCGGATTTGCGCCGAATGTAAAGATCCGGTTGCTGCAAAACCTGAAGGAGCAGGTCGATGTGATCATGTGCGTCTATGCCGGTGACATCGAACGGAACAAGATCAGGGCCGATTTCGGGATCACCTACGATGTGGATGTGTTGAAAAGCATCGATGACCTGAAATGGTACGGGATCCAGGTGGCAGCGGTTGTGATCACCCGTTTCGAGGGACAGCCGGCTGCGACTGTATTCAAGAACAAGCTCGAGCTGAAGGGCATCAAAGTATACCTGCACCACCCCACCAAAGGTTATCCGAAGAATGTGGATCTGATTGTCAGTGACGAGGGGTATGGTGCCAACGACTATGTGGAGACCGGCAAGCCGATTGTCGTGTTGACAGGACCCGGGCCGGGCAGCGGGAAGCTGGCCACCGCACTGGGCAATCTCTATCACGACATCCGGAAAGGGCGAAAAGCGGGATACGCGAAATTCGAAACATTTCCTGTCTGGGACCTGCCGCCCGATCACATGGTGAACATTGCCTACGAGGCGGCAACGGCCGACCTGAGGGATGTGAACATGATCGATACGCACCATCTGAAAGCCTATGGGGTGGAGGTGGTGAACTACAACCGCGACATTGAAGCGTTTGGCCTGCTCAAGAAGATGCTGGAGAAGATCACCGGATCAACATCCGTCTATTTGTCTCCCACCGACATGGGGGTGAACCGGATCAGCTCGGGCATTGTCGACGACAAGGTGTGTCAGGATGCCGCTTATCAGGAGATCATCCGCCGCCACCTGAGAAGTTTCGTGGAGTATGTCATGGGACGAGCCGGGAAGGATACGGTGAATCGTACCACCGAGATCATGGAGAAGGTGGGTGCGAAAGATGAAGACCGGCTGGTGGTGGAACCGGCACGTCAGGCAGCGAAGGATGCCGAAAACAATGGGAAGGGATATGGTGGCATTTATTGTGGTGCAGCCATCAAGCTGCACGACGGTACCATCGTCACGGGCAAGAACTCTCCCCTGTTGCATGCCTCTTCCAGCATGATCCTGAATGCGACCAAACACCTGGCGGGGCTGCCCGACAGCATGATTCTCCTCCCCGAGAACATCATCGATTCGGTCACCCACCTCAAGCAGAACATACTGAACGGGAAGAATGTAAGCCTCGACGTGGAGGAGACGCTGATCGCCCTCTCCATCAGTGCAATCTCCAATCCGGCAGCACAGATGGCCCTGCAAAAGCTCACCGAGCTGAACAACTGTGAGATGCACTCCTCCCATATTCCTACTCCAGGAGATGAAGCGGGACTCCGAAAATTGAAAGTGAATTTCACCTGTGATCCTCTTTTTTCCAGTAAACGTCTCTTTGTGAGTGAATAAATGTTAAATAGGTTTACGATTCAATATTTTAGTGAAACAAATATTGGGTAAAATTGTTTCTAAACTGTTATATTTGCACTCTCGTCAGAGAACAATTGAGTATTAATGAGAAAAGGAATTGCCATACTGCTTACAAGCATCATGCTGCTTACCGGTATTCAGCCGGTGCTGTCACTGCATCTCTGCGGGGGTAGTCTCTTTTCCGTCTCATTACACCAAGAGGTACTACCCGTTACATGCTGCGACTTGCCTGAGCCGGCAGCACCACTTTCCACTCCGGGGTTTGTAAACTATCATACCGACTGTTGCGACTTCCAGTCGCTGGAACTCTCCACGGACGAATTCAGTCACGAGGCTGATCATCAAACCCTACGGAATCACACACCTGCCACCGTTACCCTTTGGGCGGTGATGCGGTCACTCCTTCATCAGGTTCTTTCCGATGAATCTCAACCTCTCAGGCAACACTTCCCTCCTGTCGGTTTGGGCAGGCTTACCACCAGCCTGCTTACCCTGATCTGTATCTATCGAATTTGATTTTTTAGTCCAGAAACATCATTGCCTCCCTTTTCTCCGATAATGTTGTCGGTGTCATAAGACATCGGTAAATGGGGAAGGTCAGGCTACTTTTATTTCTGTCATTTAAAAATCAAATCATTAGTTCATGCTGAATAAAGTCATTCAATATTTTTTGAATAACAGATTGTTAACCATTCTGTTACTCACTCTCATTGTAGTGTGGGGCATCTCCACGGCTCCCTTCAACTGGTATAGTATGCTCCCGCGTGATCCGGTTCCGGTGGATGCGATACCTGACCTGGGCGACAACCAGCAGATTGTCGCAACAGAATGGATGGGACGCTCGCCCAAAGATATCCAGGATCAGATCACCTATCCGCTGACCACCTCACTGCTCGGCA
>JAEWQF010000080.1 GCA_023399295.1 Bacteroidota bacterium | reverse complement strand
TGACAAGTGAGAGGTGATCGGTGAGTTTCGCATCAATGTTGGCCCTCAGGTTGTAACGGGTATAATTGAAGTTGTCCACATTTCCTTTTTGCTGAAAAGCACTGAGCGAGGAGAAGAACTTCACTTTCTCGGTGCCTCCCGTGGCACTCACGTTGTGGTTCATGGTGCGTCCGACGCCAAACACCTCGTCATACCAGTTGGTGTTGCCCCAACCATCGACGCCTGCTTTCATCTTCTCCACCTGCTCGGAGGTGAAGACGGGATCATCGCCATCCATCTCCCTGGCCATGTTGTACCAGTAGGCGTATCCCGGACCGTCGAGCCACTTGATCTGGTTGGCATTCTGACTGATGCCGTAGTTCCCGTTGTAGGAGATGCCCAGTTTTCCCTCTTCGCCTCGTTTGGTGGTTACAATGACCACCGAGGTGGCATTCAACCCATATACGGAGGCTGATGTCGCATCCTTGAGGATGGAGATCGATTCAATCTCGTTGGGGTCGATCTCATTGATGCTCCGGATCACACCGTCGACGATGTAGGTGGCGCCTTCACCACGCACAAGCAATGAGGCCCCATCCTGTCCAGGTTGACCCGATTGTTGCAGGGAGGTGACACCAGCCACCCTGGCACCCAGCACGTTGGTTACACCCACTACCGGAGCCTTGATCAGTTCCGTGTCGGAGAGCGTGGAGACCGCACCGGTCACGCTGGTTCTGCGTTGTGTACCGTATCCCACCACGATCACCTCATCCAGCAGTTCGGTATCCTGTTCCATGGTTACAGTGACGAAATTTCTCCCGTTGAGGGGGACATCCAGTTCCCTGAACCCTACATAGGAAAATTGGAGGGTGCTGTTGAGAGAGGGTACGGATAGGGCGAAATTACCGTCAATATCGGTCACTGTACCTTGTCGCGTTTCCTTGAGTATCACATTTACGCCAATCAGGGTCTCCCCTGTGGCATCAACTACTTTTCCCCTTACATTCACCTGTGCGAAGGTGCACAATGCAGAGAGAAAGAAGAGTGAGAGAAACAGTCCCCGAAGGGTGCTGTGACTCCACTTTAATGATCGGATCTTGCTTTCCATTTGTTTTTGTTTTTGGTGTTATTTTAATTAAATGGTAAAATGTTCTCGATATCTTTCATACAGGAATTTCGCCTGAGGATAGGTTGAGTTAGGACTCATGAAATGTGAAAACTCAAACGTGATGGCATCCTCCATGCCTGCAAGTCTTGCAGCTTCGAGTTTTAAGAGCAATTTCTCCCATTTGATGGGGAGAAAACGAATCGGCATGTCGCGATCAAACGACTCGATATTCGTCCAGCATCGCATCTGATGGGCATCTGCCAACTTCTTGTTTACCTCCAGGTAGTCCCTTAACTCGTTGTAATTGACCTGCCCATCCTGAAAAGCAAGAATGTCGATGGCGCCTTCCACGTTGGTCAGAATCTCATTCCACTCTTTTTCATGTTCTTCTATGGAGATTGCTTTGTCCCCACTCATCACCTGATCTGTTTTTACACCATGAATATAGGGTGAAACAAGGGTGGTCAGATTTCCCGATACACTCTTAGCATGTTTGCCTACTTCCGCATATATTTTCGACATGTTTTTTGTACGCCGGCTGATCTCCTGTGAGAGGTACCATCCTTTAAAAGAGGGGTGGTGCCCATATTTTGCCCATACTTCGTCTATCAGTCTTAGATTCAGGTCAATTTCCTGCTGGTATTTGCCTTCAATCCAATAGCGTCCTGAATCGTACATGCCGAACATGAAGTTCATGCTGTATTTATCGGCAAGCGTGAGAAACATTTCTGTCAGGTCGACAGGAGGGTAATAGACATCTTCGGTTTTTAAAATCGTTTCAAAGGGCGATGCGATCCACCATCCCAGACCCGATCGGATCATCACAACCGTGTTGATTCCGATTGCTTTCATTGATTGAAAGTCGCGATCCCATTCCTGTACTCCCCAATTCTGGTGGGGGATGTCCCAGCTCACCTCATCCAGGAAAGTGGCATGAATCGGCATCCCCTGAAAGATGCCCGCTGTTTCAAATGTTTTATTCGATAGGGTAGACCCCAGTTGTGGTTCCACTGCACTCATGCCTGAATCAAGGGAGTGACTGTGGATTGATTGGGATGCAAGTACTCCTGCAGAGCCCAGTACCGCACTTTTAATAAATTTTCTCCTGCCGCTCATGTTCTAATGTTTGTGGGTTGGTTCTAAAGTCGATTCGAAAGAGCGGATCTCTGCTGTTTTATCTATGTTGTCTAATATAGACCAGCACTGATAAAGACCTCTTGGCACATGGAAACAGCCTTTCCACTTGCCCCCCTTCAGGTCGAGCAACACCTCTCCCTGGCGGTTCAGGTAGCCCCACCACTCGGGGTGGTCCGGATCCTTGAAATGGTCCCAGGTGTAGTTGTGCACCTTCTCAAACCATTCGAGGCAGCTTTGTGATCCTGTCAGCTGATAGCCCTTCAACAGCGAAATCAGTGCTTCGATGTGCACCCACCACAGCTTCTGGTCCCATTCCAGCTGCTGGGGCGGAAAGCCCTTGCGGTCCAGGAAATAGAAAATGCCGCCATGTTGTTCATCCCACCCATATTCAAGGGTTTTCAACGTGGTCTCCACTGCTTTGTCGATCAAACCAGGACGATTCAGTCGTACGCCCAGATCCATGATAAACCACATTGCCTCGATGGCATGTCCAGGGTTCATCAACCGTCCGTCGAAGGTGTCTGAAAGTGAGCCATCCTTGTGCAGGTTCTCCACGATCAAACCGCCCAGTTCGGGATGACGGAATACCTCCATCACTTCGTGGATGCACTCCTCCATCACCTGATGCAGGAAGTCCTTCTCCAGCAGATGCTCGATCTCAAGGGCCAGGTTGCAGAGGATCATGGGCAGCGAGAAGCTTTTGAGCGACCGTGTGTCACCGGATGCCTTGTTCCATTTGCCCTTCGGGTTTTCTTTCTTCTCGAGGATGAGGTCGAATGTCTGTTTTGCGATCCCGGCATATTCGTCACTGCCGGTGGCCAGGCTCAGCTGTCCGAAGGCCATGGTGGCAAAGGTGTAGGAGAAGATGTTGTAGGGTTCTACCAACGGTTGTCCCTCGCGGGTGAGGGAGAAGTACCAGTTGTATTGCCCGTCGTGCCCATATCTCTTTAAAAATTCGGCACCCTGCAGCGCACAATCCAGCCACTCCTGCCGCTGCTCCACCTTGTTGTAGAGCATCGCGAAAAGCCAGACCTCCCTGGCCTGAAGCCAGACAAACTTGTCGGTGTCGAATACCTTGCCCTGACGGTCGAGACAGGTGAAATAGCCCCCCATCTCCTTGTCTTGTGAGTGGTTCAGCCAGAAGGGAACCACATTGTCGAGAAGCTCTTCCCTGTATTGCGAGAGGAGAGCATTAACATTGTTCATAATTAATCTTTTAGTTAATGTGGTATTTCAACACTCCTAAACAAAAGGAATTAATATAGTGTCGCAAATAAACAACAAATATTGTATATATACAACTTATATAATAAAAATATTAAGTTACGGCTGGTAAAATAACATAAATTAACTAAATGGTTGTAAATGAACAGAGGGGGGAGCGTTGTTGGGAAAAGTCAACCAAAATGTGTTAGAAATTGAGCCGCCTGCTGGATTGAATCGGGTTTTCCCACGTCGAGGATATTCCCCGTAGTTGGCTGATAGGCAGTGATTGTGTGGGTGGCGCACATGGAGAGATAAAAGTCGATGATCGGAAACTTGTCGGGGAAAGATGCCATCTCCCTGAGCAGATCAGGGTGTAGCATCTGGATGCCCGAAAAAGCAAGGTGGGTGTAATTGGAGGGATGAAAACCGGCATGGGGCGATTTTGTTTCACCTGTGTGCTTGTTGATCCATCCAGAGAGGTGGTTCTCTTTGTCGAAGAGCAGGTAACGGTTGGTTTCCCGCCTGCTGCATACGAGTGTGGCCATCACGTTGTTGCTGGCATGGTGGTTGACAACCTCACCCAGATCGATGCTGGAGATGATATCCACGTTGTGCACCAGAAAAGGTTTGTTGTCATCAAAAAACCAGGCAGCTTTCCTGATGCCGCCGCCGGTATCGAGCAGCTGCTCGCGCTCATCCGAAAACTCAATGCGGATGCCAAAACGACTGTTTTCCTCGATAAAGTTGATGATCTGTTGCCCGAAGTGGTGGATGTTGATGATGATCTCGTCGAAACCGGCAGATGTCAGCTTTTCAATGGTGTGCTGCAAAAGCGGCTTACCCCCCACCTCCACCAGTGCTTTCGGTATGGTGTTGGTGAGCGGTTTGAGACGGGTGCCGAGTCCGGCGGCGAAGATCATTGCTTTCACGGGGCTGTGTGATTGGGATTGAATGATGTTGGAAGGAAGTCAGGGCAACGTGATCCTTACCGCGGTTCTTTTCTGAACTCCTGTACCAGGTTCTGTTCGCGGTGCACCAGTGATACCTTTACACCGAACGTTTTCGAGATGTGCTCGGCAACATGTTGTGCGGCATAAACCGAGCGGTGCTGTCCTCCGGTACAGCCGAAAGAGATCATCAGGTTGGTAAAGTCACGCTCCATGTAGCGTTTCACATGACGGTCGATGAGTGGATAGATGTTGTCTAAAAAGGTGATCATCTCACCATCCTCTTCCAAAAAACGGATTACCGGTTCGTCGAGGCCTGTCACATTGTTGTATCGTTCGAACTTGCCGGGGTTGTTGATCGCCCGACAGTCGAACACATACCCCCCGCCGTTGCCGGAGTTGTCATCCGGTATCCCTTTCTTATAGGCAAAACTGTAGACACGTACCTCCAGCTCTCTTTTTCTTGTATCGGCAAACTGTTTCAAGTCACACATTTCACGAAGCATGCCACAGAGGTAGGGATATTGTTCAAATCCATCCTGCAACAGCTCCCGCAGGTTGTTCAATGCGAAAGGGATGCTCTGAATGAAATGTGGTTTCTTTTCAAAATACCCCCTGAAGCCGTAAGCACCCAGCACCTGAAGGGTGCGAAAGAGCACGAAATGGCGCAACCGCTCATGGAACACTTGCGTTTCAACAGGCTGGTATTTCCTCAGCGAGGTGATGAAGGTGTGTGTCAACTCATCGCGCAGGTCTGTAGGGAAGTTGGCTTTTGCCTGCCAGAGGAAAGAGGCCAGGTCGTAATATACCGGACCCTTGCGGCCGCCCTGGAAGTCGATGAAATAGGGTTCCTCATTCACCAGCATCACATTGCGCGACTGGAAGTCGCGGTACATAAATGTGTTGGTCTCATCCTGCAACAAGGTGGCCGACAAGCTCTCAAAGTCGTTCTCCAGTCTCTCTTCCAAAAAATCCATGCCGGTGGTCTTCAAGAAGTTGTACTTGAAGTAGTTCAGATCCCACATCACCGACCGATGATTGAACGCCGGCAGCGGATAGCAGTTGCTGAAGTCGAAGTCGCGGGCACCCAGGTATTGAATGTCGGCCAGTTTTGTGATGGTCTTGTGCAACAGTTCCTTTTCGCCATGGCTGAACACCCCGGTGTTGCGCCCGGCCTTGATGCGGTCGAACAGCACTGTGTCACCCAGATCCTCCTGCAAGTAACAGATCTCGTTGTCGGAAATGGCGACCACTTTTGGCACGTTCAGACCTTGTTTGTGAAAGTGAGCTGCCAGTGTAATGAATGCCCTGTTCTCGTCGCGTGACTCGCCACGGACACCGATCAGGGAGATCTCTCCGGCTGTGAGGCGGTAGTACCGGCGATTGGAGCCGGAGGTGGGCAGTGCCTCCAGTGTTTGGTGTGTGAATCCTGTATAGGTGGCGAAGAGGTTTGTAAGAAGGTGCATCTGTTTGTTACTTGTTGGTTCGTTGATTCTCTGATAGCCGGCAGCTATCAGCCGGGTGCTTACGTTTTGTCGATGATCCCTTCCAGCTCTTTCAGCCAGAGATCGACAGACGCGTCGCTCGGCATGCGCCAGTCGCCTCGGGGAGAGAGGTTTACCGATCCCACCTTGGGGCCGTCGGGCATACAGGAACGTTTGAACTGCTGCGAGAAGAAGCGTTTGTAGAAGAGACGCAGCCATTTCAGCAGCTCCTCTTCGTTGTATAGGCCGGTGAAAGCCTGCCGTGCCAGGAAGAAGATGCGTGCAGGTCCGTCGCCGTAGCGAAGCATCCGGTGCATGAAGAAATCGTGCAGTTCGTAGGGACCCACAAAAAGTTCCGTTTTTTGGGCGATGTTTCCCTTCTCATCCGCCGGCAAGAGCTCGGGACTGAAGGGTGTGTCGAGCACGTCGTGCAGGATGCTGCGGGCCGGTTCTTCCATCCTGTTGTCGGCAATCCATTGTACCAATTTGGCCACCAGTGTCTTGGGAACACTCGTGTTGACGGCATACATCGACATGTGGTCGCCATTGTAGGTAGCCCATCCCAGGGCCAACTCCGACATGTTACCGGTACCCACCACCAGACCTCCGGTCATGTTGGCGTAATCCATCAGAATCTGGGTGCGCTCGCGCGCCTGGCTGTTCTCGTATGTTACATCGTGTTTCTGGATGTCGTGCCCGATATCGTTGAAATGTTGCGTGACCGCTTCAGCAATGGAGATCACCCTCGTGGTTACGCCCGCCGACTTCATCAGCTCCACAGCGTTGCGATAGGTCCGTTTTGTGGTACCAAAACCAGGCATGGTGATGCCATGGATGTTTTCATGTGGAAGGCCGAGGATATCGAATGCCTTGATGGTGACGAGAAGGGCCAGGGTGGAGTCGAGGCCGCCCGAAATGCCAATAACGGATGTGGTTATACCAGTATGCTGAAGGCGTTTGGCCAATCCGTTTGTCTGGATGAGAAATACCTCCGAGAGATACTCTTCGGCTCTTTCTTCAGATGGGATAAAAGGGTGGGGATTGAAGTTGCGGTACCATTTGTCGGGAGTGACCGGAGAAAGGAAGCAGTCTCTCTCGGCGAACTGTCCGGCAACGGTTGTCAGAAAATTGCTGTTTTTTACCCTGTCGTGTCGCAGCGCGTTGATGTCGATGTCGGCAATGAGAAGTTCACTCTTCTGTGAGAAACGTTTCGATTCAGCCAACAGGGACCCATTCTCGGCAATCAGGCAAGCACCTGAAAAAACCAGATCGGTTGTCGATTCGCCACAACCTGCCGAAGCATACACGTAGGCGGCGTTGCATCGTGCCGACTGCTGGAGAACAAGCGACTTCCTGTATTGGTGTTTGCCCACCAGCTCGTTGCTGGCCGAGAGGTTGAAAAGAATGTCTGCTCCCTGCTGTGCCAGACTTGAGGAGGGAGGATTGGGTGTCCACAAATCTTCACATATCTCAATCGCAAAGTGGGCAAAGGGGGTACGAAAGAGCATTCCGTCGGAAGCAACAGGCACAGCTTCATCGCCAATCTCTACCGAAAAATCAGTCAGGTTGTCCGCAGCAGCGAACCATCTTTTCTCATAAAATTCCCTGTCGTTGGGGATGTAGGTCTTGGGTACAATACCCAGTATGCCTTCGCCCGAGAGGACGGCCGCCACATTGAACAAGCTGCTTTTGATGCGGAGTGGCAGTCCCACAATGGCGATAAGGGAATGATTCTCCTTCATCCACATGGCAAGCTCTGTCAGAGCAGCAACCGCCCTGCGTTGCAATGCCTCCTGAAAGAAGAGGTCACCGCAGCTGTATCCCGTAATGGATAGTTCGGGAAAACAGACAATCTGAACGCTTTCCCGATGGGCTTCCTCCAGGATGGATTTTATTTCCCCGATGTTGTAATCACAGTCGGCAACCTTCAACGAGGGTGACGCGGCAGCCACGCGTAAAAAACCGAAATCGTTTATTGTCATATCGCTTCCTCCAAAAGACAAAGTTTATCCGTAAACAGGATTCCTTGCAGATGATCCATTTCATGCTGAAATATCACTGCCGCAAAGTTGTTGCTTCTTTGATAACCTACCAGGCGTTCCCGATGGAAAACACCTTTTTCATCCCAATATTCCACTTCAATCCATGGGTATCGTATCGAGTTGCCGCTTACATCAGGAATAGAGAGACATCCGTCGCGTTCAAAACAGATTGTTTCCGCCGCGTGGGCCACCAACCGGGGGTTGATGACTACCTGCAGCGGTTCCCCGGGAAGGTCTACCCGGATGAACAGGAACAGATTCTTCAGTACGCCCACCTGGGGAGCAGCTATGCCCACTCCGCCGGCCTGTTCCATTGTGATCTGCAGGCGTTTGATGAGTAACTGCAGGTGCTCATCTCCCGCAATTGAATCGGGTTCCGCAATATCGGTGGAGGAGATCCGCAGCATCAGCGAATCCACATGGTCGGTTGTCTGAAGAATGCGGAACGTACGATCTTCCGTTCCATGGCGGATTATCTCCAGCTCTCTCTCGGTGAAAGTGGGTGTACGTTGTGAATAACTCACTGTAACCTGCAGTGCGAGCAGGATGAGTAGGATGATGTATTTCTGTTTCATTCCGCCTGGATGCTTTTATTACAAAAATAAACAAATATATTGGGAATGATGTAATATAAAACGATTGTACCGCATTAAACGCGGCTGTTCCGCAAGTGCTTCAACATCTCCGGCATTGCTTCAAACAGGGCACCCATTGAGTCGAAAACAAGCGAAGCGCCCGCATCAAGCAGCAGTGCATCGGGCAGTGGCCCCGTATTTACGGCGATGGTAAAGATGCCGGCTCCCACTGCCGCTTCGATGCCCAAAGGAGCATTCTCGATCACGATGGCCTGGTTGGGCATCAGATGCCCCCCCTTCTGCAACCCCATTAAAAATGGCTCCGGGTGAGGTTTGCCATGCACCACGTCGAAGGCGGTGACCATGGTGTCGGGGGTGAAGGTGTCGGGGAAGTGGTGATCGAGACAACTCAACAGGGAGGGTTGCCCCGAGCCGGTCACCAGTACCGGTGTGAGATTCATCTCCTTTACAAAGTCCAGCACCTCCCTTGCGCCTGGCATGGTATCCCCACTGTTGTATAACCCAAACAACTCCGTTTTGCGGGCATAGATACGCTCTGCCTCCTCCTCGGTTGCATCCCGTTGCAGGTTCCGTTGAAAAATGATATCGATGGTAGCCTTCCCGATTCTGCCCTCATGCAGATAGAACTCACCCCGCTGGAAGGGGAGTCCCTCTTCATTCATTGTCTCTTGCCACGACTGGTCGTGTGCCGGCATGGAGTCGTACAAAACACCATCCATGTCGAAGAGTACTGCTTTCAGGTCGAACTGTTTCAGGTTGTTGCGTTGCAAATAGTCAATCACTGTTTCTTTCATGCTTCTCAATAAAAAAAAACCGCGAGGCTGTTTTGAGGCAGCCGGGCGGTTTCATGGGTTCATTGTTTCATCACAATCTGGCTTTGATCGCGCGTGTTGCTTCCTCGAAGCCCGGTTTCTCGAGCAGTGCGAACATGTTCTTCTTGTAAGCCTCCACGCCGGGCTGGTCGAAGGGGTTGATGCCCAGCAGATAGCCGCTGATGCCACATGCCTTCTCGAAGAAGTAGATCAGCTGTCCGATGTATTTCTCGTTCAGCTCCGGCAGTTCGATCAGCAGGTTGGGCACGCCACCGTCCACGTGGGCAATGCGGGTGCCCAGCTCAGCCATCTTGTTCACCTCATCCACCCGTTTTCCTGCCAGGTAGTTGAGGCCGTCGAGGTCTCTGGTGTCGAGTGGGATCTCTACTTTTTGATTCGGTTGACGGATGGTGAGCACTGTCTCGAAGATGGAGCGTTCACCCTCCTGGATCCACTGACCCATGGAGTGCAGGTCGGTGGTGAAGTCGACAGCTGCGGGGAAGATGCCCAGATGCTCCTTGCCTTCGCTCTCACCATAGAGTTGTTTCCACCATTCTGCCAGGAAGTGGAGTTTGGGGTGGTAATTGACAAGGATCTCAATCTTCTTACCCCTTTTATAGAGCTCGTTGCGGATCACTGCGTAGATGGCAGGCAGGTTGTAATCGAACGATGTGGACGCTGCCGACCCCTTCTCGATCTCACGGGCACCCTCCACCAGCTTGCGGATGTTGATGCCTGCTACCGCAATGGGCAACAGTCCCACCGGTGTGAGTACCGAGTAACGGCCTCCCACGTTGTCGGGGATCACAAAGGTCTTGTATGCCTCACTGTCGGCCAGGGTGCGTAGTGCACCGCGGGCAGCGTCGGTAATAGCAACGATTCGTTTTCTTGCTTCCTCCTTGCCCACCTTGTTCTCCAGAAGGTCTTTCAGCAACCTGAAGGCGAGTGCCGGCTCTGTAGTGGTGCCCGATTTGGAGATATTGATCAGTCCAAACTGTTTGTCATCCAGAAAACGCATCATCTCATAGAGGTAATCCTCGCTGATGTTGTTGCCGGCATAAAGTATCACCGGATCTCTTCTCTTCCCGGGATCCTGAAGCCAGTCGAACGAGTCGGAGAGGGCATCGATCACCGCCCGGGCACCCAGATAACTGCCGCCGATGCCTACCACCACCACTGCTTCGCAACAGGTGCGCAGTAGGGTAGCCGCATCCTCAATCTCACGCATGTTTTCATCGGTGATGGATGATGGGAGTGCGACCCATCCCAGGAAATCGTTTCCGGCACGGGAGCCGTCGTGTAGTGCCTGGTTGCAGGCTACTGCCTGGGGCGCCTGTTTCAGGATCTCTTCCTCCGGAAGAAATGTTGCTACATCCTTGATGTGTAATTGAATGTGATCCATTGTCGGTTTTTTTTCTATTGTTTATGTTTTGGGTCGGTATGCATGTGGCAGAGAACACTAAAAGTAGTCGATCAGGTTGCGGATTGCTTCCTGAGGTGGCCGCTTCTCGTAGAGGATCTGGTAGACCGTTTGTGCGATGGGGATCTTAACCTTAAAGTGGTTGTTCATTTCGTGGATGCACCTGGCTCCATAGTATCCTTCGGCAATCATCTCCATCTCCAGTTGGGCACTCTTCACCGAGTAACCCTTGCCAATCATGGCGCCGAGGGTGCGGTTGCGGCTGAACTGTGAGTAGCCGGTAACCAGCATGTCGCCCAGGTAATGTTGTTCGGCGATGCAACGTTCCATGGGGAGCACCCCGTTGAGGAAGCGGGACATCTCCTTGGCGCAGTTGCTCATCAGCACCGCCTGGAAGTTGTCGCCGTAGAGCAAACCCTGACAGATACCTGCCGCAATGGCGTATATGTTCTTCAGCACCGCAGCCAGCTCGATGCCCACCACATCGTCCGAGATGCGCGTCTTCAGAATCCGCGAGTTGATCGCATCGGAGAGCAGCTGTGCCTTGCTCTGATCTTTGCTGGCCACTGTCAGGAAGGAGAGGCGCTCGAGAGCCACCTCTTCGGCGTGACAGGGACCCGACAGAACGCCAATGTTTTCGAATGGAATCTTGAAGTTGGATGCCAGGTACTCGCTCATCACCATGTTGTCGTTGGGAATGATCCCCTTCAGGGCGGAGACCACAAACTTGCCACGGAAGCTGCTGTCCCAGATGCGCCGGAAATATTGCTTCACATAGGGGGAAGGGATCGCCACGATGAGTGTGTCGGAGTCCCTGATCGCCTTCTCGATGTTGGAGTAAAAGGTGATCTGTGCCAAATTGAACTTCACATTTGTCAGGTAGGAGGGATTGTGTCCCAGCTTGTAGAATCCTTCGATCTGGTCGTTGCGGCGGATGAACCAATTCATCTGCTTTTGGTTCATCAACACCATTTTTGCGAGTGCCGTTCCCCAGGTTCCGCCGCCTAAGATACAGATTTTGCCGATTGAGTCCATCTCGTATCGTTTCAGATGTTCAAGCCGTTATAGCAACGCGGCACGTTCTGTCCATGTTTTAACCTCCTCGGGGGTGGGATTGTTCAGTTCCATCTTGAACTTCTTGTTCATCCCGCAAATCTCCTGGTGCAACTTGTTTGGGTTGACCTCACCAAGGCTCTTTACCAGCAGGTAACCCGCTTTTTGTAGCAGGGCAGCCCACTCTTCGGGAATACCGGCTTCACCATATCGTGAGAGGGCATCCTTCTTGACCGTTTTCTCGGGGCGCATCATCGGGAAGAGCAGCACCTCCTGGATGGAGGTCTGGCCGGTGAGCAGCATGGTGAGTCGATCCATGCCAATACCCATGCCGGAGGTGGGTGGCATCCCATACTCCAGGGCACGCAGGAAATCCTGGTCAATGAACATCGCCTCGTCATCGCCCTTTTCGGAGAGACGCAACTGCTCTTCAAAACGCTGTCGCTGGTCGATTGGGTCGTTCAACTCGGAGTAGGCGTTGGCCAGCTCCTTACCGTTCACCATCAGCTCGAAGCGTTCGGTCAGCTCCGGATTGTTGCGGTGCCGCTTGCAAAGTGGTGACATCTCAATGGGGTAGTCGATGACAAAGGTGGGCTGGATGTAATTGCCTTCCGCCTTTTCACCGAAGATCTCGTCGATCAGCTTCCCCTTGCCCATGGTCTGGTCTTCCTCCACGCCCAGCTCACGACATACAGCCCGCAGCTGGGTCTCATCCATGCCGCTGATGTCGATGCCGGTATGTTCGCGGATGGCATCGATCATGGTCACCCGGCGATAGGGTGCCTTGAAATCGATCTCATGATCTCCTACCTTCACCCTGGTGGTACCCAGCACCTGCAGTGCCACCTGCTCCAGCATCTGCTCGGTAAATTCCATCATCCATCTGTAGTCCTTGTAGGCCACGTAGATCTCCATCACCGTGAACTCGGGGTTGTGGGTGCGGTCCATCCCCTCGTTGCGGAAGTTGCGCGAGAATTCGTAGACTCCTTCAAAGCCGGCCACGATTAGTCGTTTGAGGTATAGCTCGTTGGCGATGCGCAAATAGAGGTCGATGTCGAGCGCATTCATGTGGGTGGTGAAGGGGCGGGCAGCTGCTCCACCCGGGATATTCTGCAGGACGGGTGTATCTACCTCCAGGTAACCTTCCCTGTTGAAGAAGGCACGCATGGCGTCGAAGATACGGGTTCTCTTCAGGAAGATATCCTTCACATCCTCGTTCACCAGCAGATCCACGTAACGTTGACGATAGCGCATCTCCGGATCGGAGAACTTGTCGTAGGTTACCCCATCCTTCACTTTTACCACCGGAAGCGGCTTGAGTGACTTGGAGAGGATGGTGAGCGTTTCGGCATGTATCGAGATTTCGCCGGTTTTGGTGCGGAAGACATAACCGGTGACACCAATGAAGTCACCGATGTCAGTCAGTCGTTTGAATACGGTGTTGTAGAGTTCCTTGTCTTCGCCGGGACAGATGTCGTCGCGGGTGATATAGACCTGGATGCGTCCTTTGGCATCCATCAGTTCCACGAAGGAGGCCTTGCCCATGATCCGGCGTCCCATGATGCGGCCGGCGATGCACACCTGACGCCGTTGGTCATCGTCACGGAAAGAATCCTTTATATCTTCAGACCAGGCATTCACCTCATAGAGCGCTGCGGGATAGGGTTCAATGCCCATTTTGCGCAACTCCTCAAGGCTTTGGCGGCGAATGATCTCCTGTTCGCTTAAATCTAAATTGTTCATATGAAAATCTTCAATTGTTTGGGTCTGTTTGCCATCGACTGGAGAGGTATTCACAAGGAACCCCGGATAGACCATCTCAGGCAAATGAGCAGTGTGATGCAATCACAATACGCTGCAGCAAAGCAAAAATATCTGCAAAAGTACAAAATATTTCGCTATGAAGCATCTTTTCTTGTTGATTCATCCCATTCATCCGCAATGTACTGTCGCCATTGAAAATAATTATGGAAAAATTTCCTCAATTATCCCGGAATGATTATATTTGTCCTGTGAAACGATCTTGATATCCTTGGAAATGGGGATATTGTAGCGATGAGATGACCCTGTAACCTGGGTCGATTCGATTGAATGATGTTTCGTTTGTTGATGAATGAATACTCTTATGGAAACACAAACTGCCTCCCGAAAACGGGTTGTATCGATCTACCTTGAGGATGCCCACAAGCTCCTTCTCCATACATCCGAAAATTCTGCAACAGTCATGCTGGATCAATTATTATAAAACAACCATAAAGGGAGAGATCAGATCATCTCCTGCACACAGCCATTCAACAGAGCGTCTGTTGAATGGCATGAAACAATTCGCAATTTGAGAAACACAATGAATTTACAACAACTCAACCTGCTCTTCAATGGCACGATACTCATGGATGGCCATATTTCAAGCGACTATACCAAAGCGTTTGCTTCAGACCTGATGAGTGATGTACTGCGATACCGAATGGAAAACACAGTCCTGATTACAGGGCTCTGCACCATACAGGTATTGCGTACGGCCGAGATGTCCAATATCACCTGTATCATCTTTGCACGTGGAAAACGGGTCACGCCCGACATGCTTGCGCTGGCAAAGGAGCACCACATCACCATCA
>JAEWQF010000075.1 GCA_023399295.1 Bacteroidota bacterium | reverse complement strand
TGTTGAGTCGTTTTGTGGGGATGCTCACCGACTCGCGCAGTTTCCTCTCCTACCCGCGCCACGAATATTTCCGCCGGATCCTTTGCAACCTGATTGGCGACGATCTGGAAAAAGGATTGCTCCCTGCTTCTGAAATGGCCTTCCTCGGTGAGATGGTGGAGAACATCTCCTATCAAAATGCGAACAAATTTTTTAACTTTTAATATTTATATAAGATGAAATTAGGTAAATACAGTATCGGTGTGGGTGACCGTTTCACCTATCAGGGCAAGGCGCAGTTGAAAGCCATCATGAAGGCCAATGAAAAAGGACTGGATATTAGCCCTGTCTGGAACAAATCCAACCGTGAACACATCTACGTGGGAACCGTTCCGGCGGACACCCGTAAAGAGGCCGATGCAGCGGTGAAAGCGCTTGGCTTCAAGGGCCTCTATTTCGTGGATGCCGATCACATCAACCTCAGCACCGTGGCCAAATATGTGGAGGTATCAGACTTCTTCACCCTCGATGTGGCCTCCTTTATTGGCAAGGAAAGCAGCAAAGAGGATCTGGATGCGTTTGTTGCTTCCTGTGAGAAGTATATGGGTGAATTGCAGATTCCCGGCATGGAAGCTCCCTTGCAGGTGACAAAAGAGCTCCTGGAAACCATTGCATCCAAGTTTCTGGCTGCCACACAGCATGCTTCCGAAATTTACGCTTTTCTGAAAAAAGAGAAGGGAGAAGGGAACTTCATCACGGAAGTATCCATGGATGAAGTGGAATCACCACAGACACCGGTAGAGCTGCTCTTTATCCTCAAGATGCTGGCTAACAAGGGAGTGCCTGCCCAGACAATCGCCCCCAAATTCACCGGTCGCTTCAACAAGGGTGTCGACTATGTGGGTGACCTCGATCAGTTTGCGAAAGAGTTCGAAGAGGATGTGCTGGTGATTGACTATGCCGTGCGCGAATTTGGATTGCCTCAGGAACTGAAGCTCAGCGTACACTCCGGCAGCGACAAGTTCTCCATCTACCCCATTATGGCGGACATCATTCTTCGCTACGACAAAGGGTTGCACCTGAAAATGGCCGGTACCACCTGGCTGGAAGAGGTGATCGGACTGGCTGTCGCCGGTGGCGAAGGACTTGAACTGGCAAAGAAGATCTACGAGAACTCATACAACCGTCAGGAAGAGCTCTGTGGTCCCTATGCCGATGTGATTGACATCGATGGCTCAAAGCTTCCCTCGGTAGAAGAGGTGAACGGTTGGAGCAGTGAGAAATACGCCAACACATTGCGTCACATTCCGGGCCATCCCGACTACAATGCCAACTTCCGGCAGTTGATTCACGTGGCCTACAAGGTGGCTGCCGAGATGGGAACTAGCTATACCTCCTTGTTGGAGAAATATGAAGATGTCATCGGCACCTGTGTAGAAGAGAATATTTATGATCGTCATTTGAGAAGATTGTTTACAATTTAAAAGGTAGTATGTACGAATTATTCAACATAAAAGATCAGGTTATTGTCATCACTGGAGGTACCGGCGTGCTCGGCACCTCCATGGTGGAATACCTGGCGGCACATGGAGCCAAGGTGGCCGTGCTGGCCAGAAACAAGGAGAAAGGTGATCAACTGACAGCAAAAGTGAAAGCTGCCGGCGGTGAGGCGATGTTCCTTCAGACCGATGTCTCTGACGAGGCCGTGCTGAAGCAGAACGCGCGTGACATTGTGGCTGCCTGGGGAAAGATCGATGTGCTGATCAACGGTGCAGGCGGTAACATGCCGGGTGCCACCATCGGCCCCAACAACAACATCTTCGACCTGAAGATGGATGACTTCCGCAAGGTGGTCGATCTGAACCTGATGGGGACCGTGATTCCTTCCGTGGTATTTGCCGAGTATATGGTAGCACAGAAAAAGGGTAACATCATCAATGTCTCCTCGGCTTCTGCTTTGCGACCATTGACACGTGTGGCCGGATATGGTGCCGCCAAAGCTGCTGTCGCCAACTTCACCAAGTATCTTGCGGGTGAGCTGGCAACCAAGTTCGGCGAGACTTTTCGCGTGAACGCGCTTTGCCCCGGATTCTTCATCACGGAGCAGAACAGGGCACTGCTTACCAACCCCGATGGCAGCTACTCCGACAGAGGCAACACCATCATCGCACACACGCCGTTCCGCCGCTTCGGTGATCCGGAAGATCTGCTCGGCACCCTGCATTACCTGGTGAGCGATGCCTCCCGTTTCGTAACCGGTACAGTTGCAATCGTGGACGGCGGTTTCGATTCGTTTAGTATTTGATCAAGCGGTCAGTCGTCAGTTGTCAGTTAAACAATGGAATCAACAAATCATCACATCAACAAAATGTCACTTGAATTAAAGAAAGATTTCAAATATGCGTTGCTGGTACCCACCAGCATGGGGGTCCGCATCACTCCGGTGAATGCACAACCGGTTCAGAGTTCCAACATGTTTCAGATGCAGGCTACCAGTGCCGAGACCAATGTGGCCAGTATCTCCTCCTACCTGGGTTTGCCGGTGAAGGTGCTCACCACCTTTGTGAAAGAGAGCCCCATCGCTGCGTTCATCAAATCCGATTTGCGGGCCCGGCACATGGATGTTGAGGGTCCCGAGGTTGCACAGGGAGATCCCTGGGGCTACCGCCACCAGTTCAACATTGCCGACAGCGGCTTCGGATTGCGCGGTCCCCGCGTACAGAATGACCGTGCCGGTGAGGTGGGTCGCACGCTGAATGCAAAGGATTTCGATCTGGAACGGATCTTTGGACAGGAAGGTGTGCAGATTGTGCATCTCTCCGGCTTAATCGCCGCACTCTCACCCGACACGAGTCATTTCTGTCTGGAGATTGCCCGTTTTGCAAAGAAGCATGGTACGCTGATCTCGTTCGACCTCAATTACAGGGCTACCTTCTGGAAAGGAAGAGAGAATGAGTTGAAAGAGGCTTTCAACGAGATCGCCTCCCTCTCCGATATCCTGATCGGCAACGAGGAGGATTTCCAACTCTGCCTGGGCATTGAAGGTCCCAAGGCGGGTGGTGAAAATATTGGCGACACGCTCGACGCATTCAAGGGTATGATCCGCAATGCCGGAAAGGCGTTCCCAAACGTATCGGTCTTTGCCAACACATTGCGGGAGGTGGTCAGTGCCAACGAGCATCTCTGGGGCGCCATTGTGTATGAGAACGGAAACTGGCACGAAGCACCCCTGCGTAAGATCAACGTGATGGACCGCATCGGCGGAGGCGATGGTTTTGTGGGTGGTCTGCTATACAGCATCCTCCGGCAGATGGATCCAGAAAGATGGATTCAGTTTGCCTGGGCAAGCGGTGCACTGGCCACAACCTTCCTCACCGATTATGCCCAACCTGCCGATGAGGAGGTGATTTGGAGCATCTGGAAAGGGAATGCCCGTGTAAAACGATAAATGACTCAAACAACCAACGCGTAGGCAGAACGATAAGCCTGATGGATTCTGTCCGGGCTTTCGTCACCTGTCTTAAAAAAAAATCGAAGAACAATGAAAGAAAAAGCAGATATTGGATTGATCGGACTGGCCGTCATGGGTGAGAATCTGGTCCTGAACATGGAGAGTAAGGGTTACACGGTAGCCGTGTACAACAGAACGGTTGCCAAGGTGGATCAGTTCCTGGAAGGCAGGGGAAAAGGGAAAAACTTTATTGGTGCACCTACTCTGGAAGCGTTTGTCGCTTCCATTGCACGACCGCGCAAGGTGATGATGCTGGTGAAGGCCGGTAAGCCGGTAGATGACTTTATTGAGTTGCTGCTGCCCCTGCTGGAGCCGGGTGACATCATCATCGACGGCGGAAACAGTCACTTCCCCGACACGATCCGCCGGACAAACTATGTGGAAAGCAAAGGACTGCTCTATGTGGGTACCGGCGTCTCCGGCGGTGAAGAGGGCGCACTGAAGGGTCCCTCGATGATGCCGGGCGGATCACCCGCTGCTTGGCCCCACGTCAAGGAGATCTTCCAGTCGGTCGCGGCCAAGGTCGACGGAGGCGTGCCCTGCTGCGACTGGGTGGGTGAGAACGGTGCCGGCCACTTTGTGAAGATGGTGCACAACGGCATCGAGTATGGTGACATGCAGATCATCAACGAGGCCTATCACCTGATGAAAGAGCTGCTGGGGATGGATGCCTTTGCACAGCATGAGGTGTTCAAGAGGTGGAATCAGGGGGTGCTCGACTCCTATCTGATCGAGATCACAACCGATATCTTGGCATATAAAGATGAGGATGGATCTCCCCTGGTGGAGAAGATCCTCGACACCGCGGGACAGAAAGGAACCGGCAAGTGGACCGCAGTCACGGCACTCGATCTGGGCATTCCCCTCACACTGATCGGCGAATCGGTCTTCTCCCGCTGTCTCTCGGCTCAGAAAGATTTGAGGGTGAAAGCATCGAAAGTGATCAACGGCAAGAAAACTGCATTCGCGGGTGACAAGCAACAGTTTATCGACGACCTGGAAAAGGCGATCTACGGTGCCAAGATCATCTCCTATGCCCAGGGGTATGACCTGATGATGGAGGCGGCCAGGGAGCATGGCTGGAACCTCAATTATGGGGGCATCGCCCTGATGTGGCGCGGTGGTTGCATCATCCGCTCCCGTTTTCTGGGCGACATCAAGAAGGCGTTCGACAACAACCCCTCACTGGAGAACCTGCTGCTCGATCCCTTCTTCAAAAAAGCGGTGGAGGAGGCCCAGGAGAGCTGGCGCAGGGTTTGTGCCACTGCACTGATGAACGGCATACCGGTGCCGGCGCTCACCTCCGCACTCAGCTACTTCGACGGTTTCCGCAGTGAACGACTGCCGGCCAACCTGCTCCAGGCGCAGCGTGATTATTTTGGGGCCCACCAGTATGAGCGGGTGGACAGGGCAAAGGGTGATTTTTTTCATACCAACTGGACCGGATTTGGAGGAGATACCGCCTCCACCACCTATGAGGTGTGATGCTGATGTGCGGCTATGCTGATTCGGTCTGATTTCACACACACCGCATCCCACAACCCAAATAGCAAATGAAATGATTTATTACGAGATAGGTTCTTCTGACACCGAATTGTCGCATGATGACCTGAGAAAAGGTCTCAACCAGGCATTCGGTAAATTGGGCGAACGGCAGAAGGTGCTGGCCGTTCCGCCCGATTATACCCGTCTGCCCAGCCGGGCGGGCGAACTGACCGAGATGGCCTGGGATTATTACGGTGAGAAACTGACCGATATCCTGCCGGCACTGGGTACCCATACTCCCATGACTGCGGCGCAGATCAGCCATATGTTCGGCAATACGCCGAAAAACCTTTTCCGTGATCATGACTGGCGGAATGATGTGGTCACGCTCGGCGAGGTGCCGGCCGCCTACGTGCGTGAAGTGTCGGAAGGAAAGGTCGATTTCTCCTGGCCGGTGCAGGTCAACCGACTGTTGCAGGAGGGGGACTTCGACCTGATTCTCTCCATCGGGCAGGTGGTGCCCCATGAGGTGGTGGGGATGGCCAACTACAACAAGAACATCTTCGTGGGTACGGGTGGCAGTGAGGGGATCAACAAGAGTCACTACATTGGCGCCGTGTATGGCATGGAACGGATGATGGGACGTGCCGACACACCGGTACGTCGTGTCTTCAACTATGCCACCGACCATTTTGCCTCCCATCTGCCCATCCTCTACGTGTTGACAGTCGTGGGGGTGAACAGCAAAGGTGAACAGCAGACCTATGGCCTCTTCGTGGGTGACGATTTTGAGGTGTTCGACCGTGCTGCCAGGCTCTCGTTGGAGGTGAATTTCGTGATGGTAGAGAAACCGCTGCACAAAGTGGTGGTATGGCTCGATCCTTCCGAGTTCAAAAGCACCTGGCTGGGAAACAAGTCGATCTACCGCACCCGAATGGCCATTGCCGACGGGGGTGAACTGATCGTGCTGGCACCGGCGCTCAAGGAGTTTGGCGAGGACAAGACCATCGACCGCCTGATCCGCAAATATGGCTATTTCGGTACACCCCACACCCTGAAGGCTGTGGAGGAACATGCCGAGCTGCGCGAGAACCTGGGAGCCGCTGCCCACCTGATACATGGCTCCACGGAGGGTCGTTTCTCGGTGACCTACTGTCCCGGGAAAGGAGAGGACAACCTCACCCGCGACGAGATCGAAAGCGTTGGTTTTCAGTGGTATGACATCGACAATGTGGTGCAACGTTACGATCCTGCACGGCTCAATGAGGGATTCAACACCCTGCCCGACGGCGAGGAGATCTATTACATCTCCAGCCCGGCCTTGGGATTATGGGCATACAAAGATCGTTTTCAATAGGATCGCATCTCGTTGACGACATTTTTGTCTTCGGGTTTCTTTTTCAGGCACTTTTTTTTACCTTTGTGTTTCTTTGATATCCATCGGACAATATGTGAAACAACGAAACAGAAAACCATGACAACAAGACGCGAATTTCTCAGAAAAGCGGCATTGGCCTCGGCAGGTCTTGCGCTGGGCGGAGTCCAGGCGCAGGCCAATGCCGCCAGTTACAACAGATTGTATGGTGCCAACCAAAAAGTGAACCTGGCCCATGTCGGTATCGGCAACCGCGGATGGGAGGTTGTCAACGAATTCGACAAGACCGGTCTCTCCAACGTGGTGGCCCTGTGCGACGTGGATCTGGGTGCGGAACATACCCGGAAGGCACTCGCCCGGTTCCCCCACGCGAAACGGTTCAAGGATTTCAGGGAGATGTTCGACAAGATGGGCAATGAGATCGATGCGGTGGCCATCGCCACCCCCGACTTCGCCCACTTCCCCGCAGTGATGATGTCGATGGCCGAGGGGAAGCATGTCTATGTGGAGAAACCGCTTACCCGCACCTTTCATGAATCGGAGTTGCTGCTAAAAGCGACGAAGAGATATCCCGGTGTGGTCACCCAGATGGGTAATCAGGGACACTCGGAGGCCAACTACTTTCAGTTCAAGGCATGGAAGGAGGCTGGTATCATCAAGGATGTGACGGCCATCACCGCCCATATGAACAACCCGCGCCGCTGGCATGGCTGGGATCCCCGGATCAAACAGTTTCCTGCCGCCGAACCGATCCCCGAAACACTCGACTGGGATCTCTGGCTGATGGCACGCGACCACCATCCCTACAACAAGGATTTTCACTACGGCCAATGGCGCTGTTGGTACGATTTCGGTATGGGCACGCTGGGCGACTGGGGTGCGCACATCATTGACACGGCACACGAGTTTCTCGATCTGGGACTGCCGGAAGAGGTGAATCCGCTGCTGCTGAGTGGCCACAACGACTACTTCTTCCCGATGTCGAGCACCATCGAGTTCAAGTTCCCCGCCCGCGGTGAGATGCCACCGGTAGTGATCACCTGGTACGACGGACTGGACAACATCCCCGCGGTACCCGACGGATATGGTGTCTCGGAGCTCGATCCGAACATCCCCACAGTGGCAGGGGGAAAGATTCAACCGGCCAGTCTGAATCCCGGCAAGGAGATCTACAGCAGGGAGCTGACCTTTAAAGGGGGCTCGCATGGCAGCACCCTGAGCATCATACCCGATGAGAAAGCACGGGAGATGGAAAAGCATCTGCCGGAGGTGCCGCAGAGCTCCTCCAACCACTTTGCCAACTTTCTGCTGGCATGCCAGGGGAAAGAGAAGACACGCTCTCCGTTTGAGATCTCTGCGCCGCTCAGCCAGGTGTTCACTCTGGGTGTGGCCGCACAGCGACTCAACCGCAAGATCCTCTTCGACCGTGAACAGAAGCGGGTAACAAACGATGCGTTTGCGGATGCCTTCCTGACCGGTGAACCCCCCAGGAAAGGATGGGAGGATTTTTACCGCATCTGAATGGTTTGGGTGAACGGTGACCTTATGGGATGCCGGGATCTCTGTATCAGTGTTAGGAATGGGGATCGATTGAATTGAAAGAACTGAACAATACATCTAAATGGAAAACAACAATGAAAAAGAGCATTTTACTGACGGTGACTTTGATTGCACTGCTCACCGCTTGTGCGGAAGGCCCCAAGTGGCAGGAGCTGTTTAATGGCGAGAATCTGGATGGATGGGAAAAAGTGAACGGAACCGCCGAATACAAGGTGGAGGATGGTGCCATCGTGGGCATCTCACAACTCAATACTCCGAATACCTTTCTGGCTACCAGCGTGCACTACGACGATTTTATCCTGGAATTTGAATTCAAGGTTGATGATGGCCTCAATTCCGGTGTGCAGTTCCGCAGTCTAAGCCTGCCGGAATTTCAAGAGGGAAGAGTACATGGCTATCAGTTTGAAATCGACCCTTCAGAGCGGGCATGGTCCGGCGGTGTCTACGACGAAGCGCGCCGCGGATGGCTCTACCCGTTGAACTACAACCCCGAAGGTCAGCAGGCATTCAAAAATGGTGAGTGGAACAAAGCCCGCATCGAAGCCATTGGCAACAGCATCCGTACCTGGGTGAACGATGTGCCCTGTGCCGACCTGCTGGACAACACCACCGCGTCCGGCTTCATCGCCCTGCAGGTGCATTCTATCGGCAATGCAGAGCAGGAAGGAAAGCGCGTGGCATGGCGCAACATCCGGATCCTTACCGACGAGCCTGACAAGTACAGGATGCCGGAAAACAGCGATGTGACGCAGATCAATCAGATCGCCAACAGCCTCTCCGAGAAGGAGACGGCCGATGGCTGGGCGCTTCTCTGGGATGGCAAGAGCAGCGACGGATGGCGTGGTGCCAAGATGGATGGCTTCCCCGAGAAGGGATGGACGTTGGAGGATGGCATCCTGAAGGTGCACAAGAGCGATGGCGGTGAGTCCACCAACGGGGGTGATATCGTGACCACCAAGCCCTACAGGAATTTCATGTTGAAAGTCGATTTCAGGATCACCGAAGGTGCCAACAGCGGCATCAAGTACTTTGTCGACACCAACCTGAACAAGGGTGAAGGATCGGCCATCGGTTGTGAGTTTCAGATACTGGATGACAGACGTCATCCCGATGCAAAGATGGGAAAGGATGGCAACCGTACACTGGGATCCCTCTACGACCTGATTCCTGCGCCAGCCGACAAGCCGTTCCGCAGTGGTTTTTTCAATACCGCCATGGTGGTGGTTGAGGGAAACCATGTGGAGCACTGGCTCAATGGCGTGAAGATTGTGGAGTATGAACGCAACAACGAGGAGTGGAACCAACTGGTGCAAACAAGCAAATACAAGGATTGGGCCAACTTCGGCAATGCGGAGGAGGGATTACTACTGCTGCAGGACCATGGGGATGAAGTCTGGTTCCAGAACATCAAGATCAAGGAACTTTAAAGAAGCCCTTCCTATTGATTGAAAAAAAGCATGCTCTCATCACCGAGGACATGCTTTTTTAAATTTTAATGTAAAAATGAACCCGGGTTACACAAACTCGGTTTTTAATTTCTCCACCCAGGCAGTCAATCGCGCTTCGGTCATGTCATACTCGTTGTCTTCATCGATGGGGAGTCCCACAAACATGCCGTCGATCACCGCCATGGAGTCGTCGTAGGTGTATCCCTCGTCCGGTACTTGTCCTACTACAGTCGTTTTGTCGGCTATCTCGTCGTAGACCACTTTCATCGATTCGGCAAAGCTGGTGGAGTAGGAGGCACTGTCACCCAGTGCGAAGATGGCAATCTTTTTTCCGGAGAGATCCAATCTTATGAAGGAAGGAAGAAAACCCTCCCAGTCGTCCTGCAGGTCACCCATGCCGGTGGTGGAGGTGCCGATGACGTAGTAGGGATACTCCCTGATCTCATCGAGGGTGACCTCCCGCACGTTGAACAGGTCGGACTCACCCTCGAAGAGATCCTGTACCTGCCGGGCAACCGATTCGGCGTTTCCGCCCGAGCTGCCGTATAGAATGGCTATTTTATTCATGTTGTCGCAATGATGTTGATGTGATTGATACAGATGTTAAACAGCTCTTTCGCGAAATTGTTTGTTGAAAGTGCGCGGCAGTGAGGCAAATCTTTTGTCGGGAATCAAAAAAAGCCTATTTTTGCAGTTCCGTATGGCGCGGTAGTTCAATGGATAGAATAGAAGTTTCCTAAACTTTAGATCAGGGTTCGATTCCCTGCCGTGCTACTTCTTCCAGACATCAGCCGGTGACCCGTTCACCGGCTTTTTTGGTTTCCACTGCCTAACTGGGATTGCTGCAGTGGATGTCATTTTGCAAAACCTGTTTCTCGTTGGTTCATTTTTTTGATTATCTTTGAAGAGTGGACCTCGATGGGTACCGCTTTAAACAAATGACCTTTACACATTGAAACGATGCAAAAAAAACCTTTTTTAGTGCCCTCTCTCCTGATTTTACTGCTGCTCACGTCATGCCAACAGAAAAGCGAGACGAACGTATGGATCTCTCTTTTTAACGGGGAGGATCTCACCGGCTGGACACCCAAGATCACCGGCTATGAGGCTGGAGATAACTATGGCAACACCTTCCGTGTGGAGGATGGTTTGCTCAAAGTGCGCTACGATCAGTACGACCGTTTCGACAATCGTTTCGGCCATCTCTTCTACCGGGATGAGCTGTCGCACTACAAGTTGCGGGTGGAGTACCGTTTCGTGGGTACGCAATGCCCCGGCGGCGAGGGATGGGCCTACCGCAACTCCGGCGTCATGCTGCATGGCCAGCGACCGGAGACGATGACCCTCGACCAGGATTTTCCCACTTCGATCGAAGTACAGCTGCTGGGTAGCGACTCGCTGGTAGAACGGACCAACCTCAATGTCTGCACACCCGGTACCAATGTAGAGATGGCGGGCGAACTGATTCAGGAGCACTGCAACAGCTCCTCTTCGGGGTTCTTCTACGGTGACGAGTGGGTCACCGCAGAGCTGGAGGTGAGGGGCAACGAGCTCCTTTACCATCTGGTGAACGGTGATACCGTGCTGCAGTACAACCGGCCGCAGCTGGACCCGCGCGATCCCACTTACCCGCTGCTGCTGGAACTCAACGGGGGTGACAAGATGCTGCACAAGGGAACCATCTCGCTGCAGAGCGAGAGCCATCCCATCGACTTCCGCAAGGTGGAGCTGCTGATCCTGAATTGACAACCAACCACATTGCATCATGGAGTCCCGCTTTTTTTAGCGGGACTTTTTTTTGTGCTGCAGCTCATCCGGTGTGGCTCCCCTGACACGGGTGGAAATTGGTTTGCGCAAAAACGGAAGATGAAAAACAGATGGATAGAGAATAGGCCGTAAGAGTAGAATAAAGTAAAATTAAATCGGTATAAAGAGAACAAATAGTCACAAAAATTGCAAAATAAAAATAAATAGTATATTTTTGCATCGGTTATCTGAATGTATCACATTGAAACAAGTATTAAGCCGATGAATGAAAAGAATTCTAAAAGAAGGTATATTGTACCGTTTGTGTTGGTCACCTTGGTGGCAGTGTTGGCATTGAATCCCGTAGAAAATTCCACTCAGGCTGGTGCGGTATCGGAGATCAGTGCTGCAGATACGGCATGGATGTTGGTCGCATCGGCATTGGTTTTCCTGATGACTCCCGGCCTTGCGTTTTTCTACGGTGGGATGGTTCGTTACAAGAACTTGGTATCTACCATGATACAGAGCTTCATTTTACTGGGAATTATCTCGATCGTATGGTTTGTGGTTGGTTTCAGCCTGGCATTTGGGGATAGCATCAATGGCCTGATCGGGAATCCGCTCACATTCCTGATGTTTAAGCAGGTGGGTTTCGATCCCAATCCTGCCTTTGCTGCAACCATTCCGTTTGCACTTTATGCCGTTTTTCAATTGAAATTTGCAATCATCACGCCGGCTCTCATCACCGGGGGCATCGCCGAAAGAATCCGGTTTTCATCGTTGCTGCTGTTTGTGATCCTCTTCTCATTGTTTATCTATGCTCCTCTGGCGCATTGGACCTGGCATCCCGAAGGTTTCCTGCGGAAATGGGGGGTGCTTGACTTTGCCGGTGGAACGGTTGTGCACATCTCTGCCGGTTTTGCCGCATTGGCGGGTGCGATGTTCCTGGGTAAACGGAAGAATGAGGGTGATGGCAATCCCACCAACATACCCTACATCCTGCTTGGTGCGGGATTGTTGTGGTTCGGATGGTTTGGTTTCAACGCCGGATCTGCATTGGCAGCCGACGGGCTGGCGGTATCGGCCTTCCTCAACACCAATCTTGCTTCTGCAACAGCCATGGTTGCCTGGTTGCTGATGGATGGGGCACGCGGAAAGAAACGTTCGGTGGTGGGGGCAGCCATCGCTGCGGTTGTAGGGCTTGTGGCCATCACGCCGGCTGCCGGATTTGTCAACGCGGGACAGAGCATCTTTATCGGTTTTGCGGCATCCATGGTCAGTTACTTTGCTGTGAGGCTGAAATCACGCACCAGTGTCGATGACACCCTGGATGTGTTTCCCTGCCACGGTCTCGGTGGCATTGTGGGGATGATTCTCACTGCAGTGTTTGCCAGGGAGACAGGGTTGCTCTATGGGGATGCCACCCTCTTCCTGTATCACTTGCTCGCACTGGTAATTGTCAGTCTCTTTACCTTTGGTGGATCGTTGCTGCTCTACAAGCTGACCGATGCCATCCTGCCCATGAGGGTGACTGACCTGCAGGAGGAGAGGGGATTGGATGTGACGCAGCACGGTGAAACGGCTACCGACATACAGACCTCCTTTTAGCAAGCTGGAGAAAACCACACAACTACCTTAAAAAAGAGAGAGGCTGTCCGGATCAGACAGCCTCTCTGCATATGTGGAAATCGGAATGATTTGCCTGATTAGCCAACTTGCGGTCCCGAAGGAATCAGCGCGATGGCTGCATCGTTGTCGCAGTACTGCTTGAAGTTCTCGATGTACATGCCGGCCAGTTTCTTGGCTTTTGCTTCCCACTCGCTCTTGTCGGCGTAGGTGTTGCGCGGATCGAGGATATCGGATACCCCTTCCAGTTTCGCCGGAGCGGTCAGGTTCATGATGGGCACGTGAATGGTTTCGGCTTCCTCGATGGTGCCGGTGATGATGGCGTCGATGATGGCGCGGGTATCCTTCAGCGAGATACGCTTGCCGGTACCGTTCCAGCCGGTGTTCACCAGGTAGGCCTTGGCGCCGTGCTGGTTCATCTTCTCAACCAGACGCTGTGCGTACATGGTGGGGTGCAGCGTCAGGAACGCTTCACCAAATGCGGGTGAGAAAGAGGGCTGTGGCTCGGTGATGCCTCTCTCGGTACCTGCCAGCTTGGAGGTGAATCCGCAGAGGAAGTGGTACTGAGCCTGGTTGTCGTCGAGGATGGATACCGGAGGCAACACACCGAAAGCATCGGCAGAGAGATAGATGATCTTCTTGGCGTGGCCGGCACGTGAGGGAAGCACAATCTTGCTGATGTGGTGGATCGGATAGGAGACACGGGTGTTCTCGGTAGCGGAGATGTCGGCAAAGTCAATGTTGCCTGCGTCGTCCACTGCCACATTCTCCAGCAGTGCGTCGCGACGGATCGCTCTCCAGATGTCGGGTTCATTGGCTTCACTCAGGTTGACGGTCTTGGCATAGCAACCACCTTCGTAGTTGAAGACACCGTTGTCGTCCCAGCCATGTTCGTCGTCACCGATCAGGAAACGTTTCGGGTCGGCAGAGAGAGTGGTCTTGCCGGTACCGGACAATCCGAAGAAGATGGCCACATCACCATCCTTGCCCACATTGGCAGAGCAGTGCATGGAGGCCACACCGCGCAGCGGCAGGTAGTAGTTCATCAGGGCGAAGATGCCTTTCTTCATCTCACCACCGTACCAGGTACCACCAATCACCTGCATCCGCTGGGTCAGATCGAACAGGGTGAAGTTCTCGGAGTTGAGTCCCTGTTCCTGCCACTTGTCGTTGACGACCTTTGATCCGTTCAGACAGACGAAATCGGGTTCGCCGTAGTTGGCCAGTTCGTAGTGTGAAGGACGGATGAACATGTTGGTCACAAAGTGAGCCTGCCAGGCTACTTCCATCACAAAGCGCACCTTCATGCGTGTATCCTCGTTGGTGCCACAATAAGTGTCCACCACGTATAGCTTATTGGCCTTGCTCAGCTGATTGGTTACAAGACCCTTGCAATAGTTGAATGCATCCGTGGTGCAGGGGCGGTTGATGGTACCATCCCACCAGAGGGTGTCTCTTGTGACATCATCTTCAACAATGAATTTGTCTTTGGGTGAACGACCGGTAAACTTACCGGTGTAGACTGCCGTAGCGCCTGTTTTGGTTAATTTGGCTTTTTCGAAACCCTCATTGGCAGGATTCATTTCATCCTGAAACAGCGTCTCGTAGGAAGGATTGTGAACGACCTCGAATGCGCCCACAATGCCATACTTGCTTAAATCTAAATTTGCCATTTTGAATAATTTTGGATTATTTTGGTTGTTGTGAATAAAACTCAGTTATGATGAACCTAAAAATGAACACCACAAAAATAGTGTTTTTCTCTGAAATAGAAAAGGAATTAAAGAAAATTTTCTTTAATTATGCGTATTTATACTGGAAAACCTCCCATTCAACAAAAAAATGGGTGAATTGTTTACCATGCAGCTGAAAAACATTACCTTTGTTCTCCGAAAAATGATCGTTCAATTTAGAACCACAAGCATGAAAGTAACCAACTTTTCGGAAACCAACTCCTTACTCAACTCCTTTGTCCGTGAAATCCGCGATGTCACCATCCAAAGTGACCGGCTTCGTTTTCGCCGCAACATCGAGCGGCTGGGTGAGATCATGGCTTATGAGATCAGCAAGGAGCTTCGCTACAAGACGATCGAGGTGACCACACCCCTGGATGTGGCACGGGTGAGTGTGCCCGATGAGGAGATCGTGATCGCAACGATACTGCGTGCGGGATTGCCTTACCATCATGGGGTGCTGAACTATTTCGACGGTGCCGAGAATGCTTTTGTCTCGGCATACCGTAAATACAAGGAGACGGGACACAAGACCTTCGACATCCACATCGAATACATTGCCTCGCCCTCCATCGAAGGCAAGACACTGATTCTGACCGACCCGATGCTGGCTACGGGAGGGAGTATGGAACTCACCTACCGTGCACTGCTCACCAAGGGGAATCCTTCGCACATTCACATTGCGACGATCATTGCCAGCCAGCAGGCAATAGACTATTGCATGAAAAACTTCCCCAGTGAGAAAACAACAATCTGGGCAGCTGCCATCGACCCCCATCTGAACGACTCCTCCTACATTGTGCCGGGTATTGGTGATGCGGGTGACCTGGCCTACGGTCAAAAAGATTAATCGTAAAATTTCTGTTCAAACGCCCTGAACTCCCCTTTTTTCAGGATCAATCGTTTCCAGACAGCGGCAAGGAAGCCGCTGCCATATCCGGTGAGTTGTATCCAGGCGGCGGTGATGCTCAGCCATGCCACCTTGGCCGACCGGTTCAGCCGCAGTGCGTCGAGGAAGATTAAGAGGCTGAAGAGCAGGGGTAACAGCAGCAACATGGGCAGGAGAAGGGAGGTGAACAGGATCAGCGTCATGCCCGTCACAAAGAGTGCCGGTAGCATGTGGACCACCCTGAGAGAACCTGGATGCAACAGCTGCAGGTTGATTCGGGCAATGCCAGAGTTGTGGACCTGCTTGAAGAACTGGCGGAATGTGGCACGCCTCTTGTGATAGACATAGGCTTCCCGGATGAGGGCAGTACGGTAGCCTGCTTCTATGAGTCGCAGGCTGAAATCGATGTCTTCCCCAAAACGCATGGTGCCATACCCTCCCAAGCTGTTGAACACATCTCTCGACACCCCCAGGTTGAAGCTTCGCGGGTGGAATTTCTCCATTGATCGCTTACCGCCACGAATGCCTCCTGTGGTAAAGAAAGATGTCATGGCATGGTTGATTGCTTTCTGTATCGGGCTGAATGTCGTGAGGGCCGCATCAGGACCACCGAACGCATCTGTTTGATTTGTTTCCAGAAATGCAGAGACCGTTTTTAAATAGTGTGGCGGGATGATGCAGTCGGAGTCGAAGAATATGAGGTAGTCGCCCCTGGCCCTGGCAGCACCGGCATTGCGGGTGAGTCCGGGACCACTGTTGCTTTTTTCGAAATAGGTGATTGAGAGCCTGTCGCGATACCGCACGACTACCTGGTCACCTTTTCTGTCGGAACCATCCTCAGCAACGATCACTTCGAAATGCTGGTAACGCTGTTCACAGAGGCTTGCCAACAGCTCATCCAGTTCATCCGGACGGTTGTAAAGGGGAATCACAATGGAGAAATACATAGGCGAATGGGCGTTTGCAGATGCAAATCTAATGATTTTCCATCATACTCCCACCGATGCTGCGGGAATTGGGGTGCTGGATAAAAAATAAAACAAAATAAATGTGAAAATGTTTGAATATTTAAAAAAACCCATTACCTTTGTCTAATTGGAAGATTGGGCTGTTGCAACAGCAAAAAGCATATTGATTTGTAGCTGACAGTTCTGTAAAACTGTGGTTATCTATGGCAAAAAGTTCAGGCATATTCTTTATACTGGTCACCTTGTGGATGGCGCTCTCCTGTAGCAGCCACGAGGGTACCTTTATCAACGGAAAGATTGGACACGTCGATTCTTCCTACATCCTGGCCACTTATCTCTCCTCCGATTCACTTGTAATCGACACCATCCTGGTTGATGCAAAGGGTCGTTTTAGTTACACGACAAATCCCGATACCCTTACAGTGTATTCCCTCTATCTGGATCATTATGAGAGTGCCGTGGTGGTTTTTGCCGGCAAAAATGAGAGGATCAAGGTGCAAGGTGATGCCTTGCAGCCCGATCTGATCACTGTCAGGGGCAATGAGGTGAACGATGAGCTGACTCATTTCAAATTGGACAATGAGGATCTGCTCAAACAACGTGCCCATTTATTGAAGAATCTACGGCTTAGTAGTGAACTCGATAGCGGAAACAGTCAGAGTCATTCACGCCAGGAAGAGTTATTGAAACTGAATGTACTCAACCATGAGTTGAACCTCAAAGCGGAAGAGGCCATCAAGGCCAATCCCGCAAAGATCTCCAGCCTCATTCTGATCAATAGTTTCTTTGTCCAGGGTGACAATCCCGCAGCATTGGAACGTGTGCTGGGATATTTGCAGGGTGATATTTTACAGAGTGAACTGGCGCTCAAGCTGAAGGCTTTTTCTGAAAAGATCAGCCGTTCGGCTGAGGGAGCAACGATGCCTTATTTCACGCTGAAGGACATAAAGGGTGAGGAGATCCGTTCGAACGAATTCAGGGGGAAGCATCTCCTGTTGTCTTTTGTCTCTACTGCCGATGAGGAATCGCGTGAAATGATCCAATTGCTCAAGGAGGAGTATGGAGAGATGGATGATACTACGGCATCGTTTGTCACCATTTACATCGATTCCGATCTCTATCCGGCAGGTTATACCGAGAGTGACTCCCTTCCCTGGATCTCAGTACCCGAGAAAAAAGGCTGGGGAGCTGAAATCGTGGAGAGCTACAACGTGCAATACATCCCATACAACATTCTGATTGCCCCCGATGGACAAATCAAGGTGCGCAACATCCCTGCACATGGTATTGCGGAAGTGATCGCTGAGACTTCCGGAAAGTAAGTATCATTTAATATCCGGTTACATGCTGGTCAAAGTATTTGGGGCAGCTGTACAAGGTATCTCTGCCACACCCATCACCATCGAGGTGAATGTCTCCCGTGGCATTCGCTTTCTATTGGTAGGCCTGCCTGACACAAGTGTCAAGGAGAGCCACGAGCGGATAGTATCCGCCCTGGAGGTGAATGGCCTCCGTTTTCCCCGTCAACAGATTGTCATCAACATGTCACCCGCCGATATCCGAAAGGAGGGGTCGGCATACGACCTGCCCCTGGCAGTGGGCATTCTGGCCGCATCGGGTGCGATCCGAACCGATCAATTGTCACACACCCTGATGATGGGCGAGTTGTCACTCGACGGCAAGATCCTCCCACTGAAAGGAGCCTTGTCGATTGCTGTGATGGCCAAAGAAGAAGGTTTCACCTCGCTCATCCTGCCAGCTGCCAATGCCCGGGAGGCTGCCGTGGTGGAAGGGATTTCTGTTTACGGTGTGGAGAGCATCCTGCAGCTTGTCGACTTCTTCAATGAAAAGGGCAATCTGCAACGGGTTGAGGTTGACCTGAGGCGACTCTTTCTGGAAGAACGTGCTTTTTTTGAAAACGATTTCGCCGACGTCAAAGGACAGGAGAACGTGAAACGGGCACTGGAGGTGGCAGCCACAGGGGGTCACAATGTGATCATGATTGGCCCGCCCGGCTCCGGCAAGTCGATGATGGCCAAAAGGATGCCCTCCATCCTGCCTCCTTTCACAATGGAGGAGGCACTCGAGACAACCAAGATTCACAGTGTTGCCGGTAAAACGGGACAACAGATGGCGCTGATGGCCCGACGACCGTTTCGGTCACCCCACCACTCTATCTCCGATGTGGCCATGGTGGGTGGCGGATCATGGCCACAACCGGGTGAGATCAGTCTGGCGCACAACGGAGTTCTTTTTTTGGATGAGCTGCCCGAGTTCAATCGCAATGTGTTGGAGGTTATGCGTCAGCCGCTGGAGGACCGTAAGATCGTCATTTCACGAGCCCGTTTCAGTGTGGAGTACCCGGCCAGTTTCATGTTGGTGGCAGCAATGAATCCCTGTCCCTGTGGTTTTCACAACCATCCCGAGAAAACGTGTGTCTGTACCCCGGGTGCCGTACAGCGCTACCTCAACAGGATATCCGGACCGTTGCTCGACCGCATCGACATGCAGATTGAGATTGTGCCGGTACCGTTTGAAAAGATATCCGCTACCACAGCGGCCGAGAAGAGTGAGGTGGTTCGTCAGCGTGTGATGCGCGGACGTGCGATACAGAAAGAGCGATTCCGGAAAGTGCAAGGTGTTTACTGCAATGCGCAGATGAGCAGTAAGATGCTCTATCGCTATGCGCAGCCCGATGAGGCGGGATTGAAACTGCTGAAATCGGCAATGGAGCGACTCTCACTCTCAGCACGTGCCTACAGCCGTATCCTGAAAGTAGCACGAACAATTGCTGATCTGGCGGAGAGCGAATCGGTAAGGGCGGTTCATCTGGCTGAAGCGATCAGTTACCGCAGTCTCGACAGGGAGACGTGGGTGGGTTATTAGTTCCTGAAACCGGTTCACTGATCCCACCAATCTTGTTGCTGCAACTGTAAAATGTGATTAACTCAGTTCGAGTCCAAACTCATCGGATAATTTCTGAAGAGACGGGTTTTTTTTTGTCATCTCATCAAAGATCTCACGAGAGGTAAGCGCCTTGCGGATGGCATTGCCCTCGGCGATCCGTATCGTCATGGTGATTGCTCCGTTGTCCAGCTTTTCCTGTAGAAAGGAGAGGATGGAGAGGCTGTTGTCAGTAAGGTATTGCTTGTTCAACTCAGTGTTGACCTCCACCTCGAAAAGCTCCTCACCGAGCAATCGTGGCAGGTAAAGCGACATGGTGTTTTTCAGCAACTTCTCCTCGGTGAGGGTCTCGGCATACTTGCGCCATGCTGTCACCAGTTCACCCTCAGTGAAGGGTCGCGATCCGGAGATCCCTTTCTCCTCACCTGTTGTCTCTGGTTCACTCACTTTGTTGTCGCTCAGTGAGCTGAGAGATACGCCCATGCCATAACCAATTGCGCTTCTTTTTTTCTGTGATGAAGGCCTGTCGGGAGGGGGAGTAGCCGAATAGGTTTCCTGTTCCTGTTGCGGCTCTTCCACCAGTGACTGTGACGGGGGATCCTGCACGACTCCCTGAGATGCAGCATCCTGCACTGTGGTGTCGTTTGTCGATCTCCTGGCCAATTCTGCATGCGCTTGCGCAGCTTTCGGTTTGTCGCTGCTGTTTTGCAAACGCTCAATCGGCTTTAGACTCTTTTTTTTTTCTTCCTTCACCAGGGTGCCCTTTTCGGTCTGTTGGCACATCTTGATGAGCATCAGCTCCAGCATCAGCCGTTTGTTTTTGCTGATGCGGTAGTTCAAGTCACAATCGTTGGCAATCGCAATCGCTTCGTAGAGGAACGCAGCTGTGCATCTCTTTGCCATGTCGGTATAACGTGCACGTATGGCAGCACCCACCTCGAACAGCTTTGCCGTTACGGCATCCCTGCTGACAAGCAGGTCCCGGAAGTGCGAGGCAATGCCGCTGATGATGTACTGCCCTTCGAACCCTCTGTTGAGGATGTCGTTCAGGATCAGCAGGCATTCCGCTACATTCCCGGAAAGGATTGCCTCCGTCAAACGGAAGTAATATTCATAATCCAGCACATTCAGATTCTCAATCACCGCCTGGTAGGTGATCTTGCCACCCGTGTAACTCACCGTTTGATCGAAGATCGAGAGGGCATCACGCATCCCTCCGTCAGCCTTCTGTGCGATGATGTTCAGCGCATCCACCTCGGTGGTTACTCCCTCTTGTTCTGCAACATGTTGCAGGTGATCCACGATGTCACCGATGCCGATGCGGTTGAAGTCATATACCTGGCAGCGGGAGAGGATGGTGGGGATGATCTTGTGTTTCTCTGTGGTGGCCAGGATGAAGATGGCGTGTGCCGGCGGTTCTTCCAGTGTCTTGAGGAATGAGTTGAATGCTGATGGGGAGAGCATGTGCACCTCGTCGATGATGTAGACCTTGTAGCGGCTTATCTGGGGTGGGATGCGGACCTGGTCAATCAGCGACCGGATGTCATCCACCCCATTGTTGGAGGCGGCATCCAGTTCGTGGATGTTGTAGGAACGCTGTTCATTGAATGCCTCGCACGACTCGCATGCGTTACAGGCCTCGTGACTGCTTGTCGGGTTCAGGCAGTTGATCGTTTTGGCAAAGATACGGGCACAGGTGGTCTTGCCCACTCCCCTGGGGCCACTGAAGAGATAGGCATGTGCCAGTTTGTTGCCGGCAATGGCGTTTCTCAGTGTGGTGGTGAGTGCTTTCTGTCCCACCACGCTCTGGAAGGTGGTGGGTCTGTATTTTCTTGCTGAAACGATGTAATTATCCATGTCTGAATCGGACAAAGTATGAATCACAAATATACAAAAATTATCGTTTCATTTTATTGAGACTCCCTGCATTCACTCCGGTATCTCCATTTTTTTTCTACCTTTACCCCTTCAATCGTATCATTACCGATGATGAGAAATGTCACCTTTATCACCTTTATCACCTCTTTTGCACTGCTTTTTCAACTTGCCTGCTCTTCGAGCAAGAAGAGTGGCGTGGAGAGTCGTGAATTGAATGACTCGGAGAGTGTACTCCCCGACACCTTTGTGTTGCCTCACGTGCCGGTGTCGATCATCGATCCGGATGAAAGGGAGCAATACCTGATTCACCATTTCTGGGATCGCTTCGACTTTGCTGACAGCAAACTCACACTGAAACCGGCAATCACTGAACAGGCTTTTGTCGATTACATACATCTTCTTGGTTTCCTACCCGAAGGTGAGACAGCCGACCCGCTGCGCAACACACTGCAAAGGGCGGAACGCGATAGCACCATGTACCGCTATTTTGTCTCACTCATGGAGAAGTATTTCTATGATCCCAACTCCCCTTTTCGCAACGAGGAGCACTACATCCCTGTGCTCAATGAGATCATCAACTCCCCGCTGCTTGAAGAGAACGAACGCGCACGCTATCGGTTTCAGCTTGAGATGACACTTCATAACAGGGTTGGAGAGAAAGCCAACAACTTCACTTTCACACTCCCATCGGGGGAGAGTGAAACCCTGATGGATGTTGAAAGCCAGTATCTGCTGATCCTCTTCTCCAATCCCGGTTGTTCCACCTGTGAGGCTGTTACCCGCCGGCTCGATGCTTCCTCGGCTTTGAACAGGGCAATCTCGATGAATAGCTCCACCCGGCGCATGCTGACGATACTCACCCTCTACCCCGACAGCGATCTGGATGAGTGGCGGGCTCACCTTCCACAGATGCCACGGCATTGGCTGCATGGCTATGATCAAGGCATGGCGATCACCCGCAACAGACTGTACGACATCAAGGCCATCCCCACTATCTATTTGTTGGACAACAACAAGAAAGTGATTCTGAAAGACACTTCAGTTGAGGCGGTGGAGTCGTTCTTTTCTGTAATTGATTGAAATAGAGAGCGAAAGGACATAATAAATTTTTATTTTAACATTTGGAAGGTTTCTTTGTGGGGAAATTGTGCGCTGGTAAGCAAAAGTGAACTACTTTTGCAGACCAAAATAACCCATTTTTAGCGAAAAGCGGGTAAAGACAAGGGACTTGGCATGCTGCGAGAAGCAACAACCAAGTCTGAGTAGCAATCAAATTATTTATTTATGAAGTATGTGAATTTTTGCCTTGCAGCAATTCTTTCACTTGCACTCTCATCAGGATCTGTAAAGAATGACCTGCCTTCCATCGGTTATCATCCCGGAGAAATGATTCCTGACATCGTTTTAACGGACTCGGAAGGTGAGAGACTGGTGCTACACGAATTGAAAGGCAAGAAAGTTGTGCTGAGTTTCTGGGCCAGTTACGACGCCCATTCCCGTGCAGCCAATGTGCAGCTCTACCATTTCCTTTCACGGATCAATTCAGATGTCACATTCATATCGGTCTCGTTCGACGAGAACCAGAATGTGCTCGAGCGAACATTGGCAATGGATCAACTGGAGATGATTCCCTGTTACCGGGAACCCAATGGTTCCGGTTCCGGACTCTATCAGGATTTTAGATTCAGCAAGGGTTTCAGCAACTACCTGATCGATGAGGAGGGTCTCATCACCGCAATGAACATCGATCCGGAAGAGATGCAAACCCTTCTACAATGAAGCAGGACACAGTAAAGCGGTTGTCACGTTGAACGAGTGACAACCGCTTTTTTTATGACCCTGTCTTACCGCTCATCAATTCCACATGGTGAGGTTCTTTTCTCTTTTCACTTCGGTGGCATTCGCTGTCGGCAGCTTGCTGAAAAAAGTGAATCCGGTCTCCTGTTCCAGCTCCTCAACTGAACGCACACTCCTGGTATAATCGATGCCGGTGGTACGGTTCTCCATCATGAATGCGATGGAGTTGTACCCGCCCGTCTGCTTGTTCTTGCGACATAGTGCCTTATAGAGGTATTTGGGAATGGCAGCCCTTCTGCCGGCGGCATCCATTGCATAGCTGATCGTTTCAGGTGGCAATGGCAGGATACTTCCGGTAACCACGTAGAGGGTGTCAAACCCACTCTGTTTGCTCCAGTAGCGGACCTTCTCTTCCAGATCATTCCAGGTGGTGCCATTCATCTCGCTGTTCTGTGCGACCATGTTGGTGAAATAAAAGGTTGTCCTGTTCAGATTCAGACTGGCACTACGGCTGGCACTGGGAAGCATGTGCCCTCTGCTCACAGAGCGTGTTTGCCAGCTGGAGGAGAGATCGGGCTGATACCCCAACGGTATCAACGGATCATATTGCCAGTCGTCAGTCCGGTTACCCGATCGCATGAAGGATGGGTGCAGCGGATATGCAACCCATACCGGGTAGATCTCCCGCGTATCGTAGTGAATGGTGTAGTTCCTCACATCACCTGTGGCCTGGCTGTTGTTGAGCCAGCTCTGATTGCTGATCATATGGGTCACCTGGTAGCTGTGGGGAGGAATGCTTCCGGTGGCGGGTACCGGCGTTTCCATGAAGATTTGTGTGGCAGGTGATTCGTTTTCATCCGGCCCGGCGGGGATGACAGGTGGTGAGCTGGTGCTACCTGCCGGATACAAAATGTAAGCCTCAGGGCTACTCTCCTGCACTACAGGTGTTGTCACTTTGATGTTGTCCTTCCTGAGCTCCACACCGTAGTTGTAGACATAATTCTCTTTCCCGGTAAGGGGGATGCTCCATTGATACTGTAATGCATCCACCATGAGGGTCAGTTCCACACTGCTTCCCGCCGAGGGCAGCACGAAACCAGTGACGATGCGCTCGTTTTCGTTGCCGGTGATTTCCAACGGGATGATGCCTCTACTCCCTTGCTGCACCGATACCGTTCCATCACTCAGTAAGACTGATCCCTTCGTGAATCCTTTCAGATTGGCAACCAGATTGCTGGTGAGCAATGCTTCATCGAGCGTGTTGATACGGATGTATATCCGCTGTAGCAGATGCACAAATACCAACTTGTTCACTTTGTTCTTGTTGTCGGCAGTGATCCCTGTCAGGTTGTTGCTGAAGAGAATGCACTGCGGGTTTGTGGCCAGATCGACAGGAAGTGTGTTGCCACTTATTCCTGGATGGTAGGGGTAGTAGGCCGTAATGTTGTACGAATCCTCACCCTTGGGAAAATAGAGGGGGGTGGTAGAACTGAAATAACCGGAACCGTTCGTGGTGAATGGTATGTTGTGATAGGAGGGGTTCCCTTCGACAGAAACACCTATCTGTGCTCCCTGCTGCCACTGTGTCACTGTCTCTGGTGGGGATGAGATGCCTTCTGTGATTGTTGTGGGGAAGGCCATTTGCGTATCATATTGATCAGCAGTTCCCGGCTCGTCATCACATCGTGCTACAAGAAAGAGCAACAAGAGTGACAAAAGGGTGGTTTTTTTCATTTTGAAACGAGGTTATGGTTTGATGTTGAAAAGTTTGAAGCTGTAAAAATAGATAAAAGCAACGAGATGACAATCATTTTCATCTTTGTTCCACCAATAAAGCAGGGTGTGTCAGCTACAGCCGACACACCCTGCTTGTGCAACTGCCGCAAGGTGAATCATCCGGCAGTTGATGAAAGGTCTCTTATTTTGATTTACCCTGGTTGGCTACTGCATCCATCAGTTTCTTGATCTCCTCCGGATCACCCAGGAAATAATCCTTTTGCAGGTTCATCTCATCGTCGAACTCGAAAACATAGGGGACAGCGGTGGGTAGATTGAGGCTTACGATCTCCTCGTCGGAGATCTGCTTCAGATGCTTGATGATCCCTCTCAGGCTGTTGCCATGTGCTGCCACGATCACCTCGTTGAACTGCTTCATCTCCGGAACGATGGTGTTGTTCCAGTAGGGGAGGATACGTTCTACCGTATCTTTCAGTGCTTCGGTAAGGGGGAGATCCTGCACATCCACACCCTTGTAACGGGGATCCTGCAGCGGGGAACGAGCGTCTTCTTTTTCAAGTGGCAGTGGCGGTATGTCATAGCTGCGGCGCCAAACAAGCACCTGGTCGTCACCATACTTGGCGGCAGTCTCAGCTTTGTTAAGACCCTGCAGAATGCCATAGTGTTTCTCGTTGAGGCGCCATGTCTTTTCTACCGGTATCCAGTCGAGATCCATTTCGTCGAGCACCACATTGAGTGTCTTTACCGCTCTCTTGAGGTAGGAGGTATAGGCTTTCTCAAATTGGAAGCCCTCCTTTTTCAGGTATTGTCCCGCCTTGTGGGCCTCTTCAATGCCTTTCTCGGTGAGATCTACATCGGTCCAGCCCGTGAAACGGTTCTCCTTGTTCCAAGCACTTTCGCCATGGCGAATCAAGACTACTTTCTTCATATTTACTTTTTTATGTGTGAGTAATTGGTTGCTTTTTTCGGGTATGCAAAACTACACAAAATCGCTCTCTTTTCAGCCATTTGTCTGAAAAAAATGAGTTAACTCAACGGCGTTGTCGGTTGCTGTCATCCGCACCTTCCTCCATTCGGCGCAGGTGACGCAGCTGAATTGCCAACAGGTAGAGTGACAAGAGGGCGGCCAGGGTGTCGGAGACCGGTATCGCGATCCATAACCCTTGTAGTCCCCAGATGCGAGGCAGCAAGATGATGCCCGGTACCAGGAAGATAAGCTGTCGGCTCAGGCTCTGGATGATCGACTTGGCAGCGAAGCCGATGCTCTGAAAGAAATTGGAGCTGACGATCTGGAACCCAACAAATGGCAGTGCCAGCAAGGCAATGCGGAGACCGGAACCGCTGATCTCCAGTAGCTCGGCATCGGTGGTGAACGCCGAAGCCAGGAACCGCGGAAAAAACTGACCGATGAGGAAGCCGACTGTGGTGAAGAGGGTGGCCATTTTGAGGGAATAGAACAGTGTGTCGCGGACCCTGCGGTAGTTGCCTGCCCCATAGTTGTAACCGATGATCGGTTGTGTGCCCTGGTTGAGGCCCAGCACCACCATCAGGATGAGCATCAGGATGGAGTTGATGATGCCATAAGCTCCTACTGCTAGATCGCCCCCGTGTCGGAGCAGCGAGGTGTTCATCAGAAGGGCTACACTCGAGGCAGCTACTTGCATGCTGAAGGGTGAGAGGCCAATGGAGAGGATGGAGAGGATGATCGTCTTGTTGAGGCGAATCTGTTTCCATCTGAGACGGATCACGCTGCTGCGGAGGGTGAAATGGTGCATCACGAAGAGCATGCCGATGAACATGGAAAGTACCGTTGCCCAGGCCACCCCCCGGATACCCAGTTTGAAGACAAATAGGAAAAGGGGGCTGAGGATGAGGTTGAGTACTGCACCTATTAGCATCGTCACCATCGCTTTTGTGGGATACCCCGAAGAACGCATCATGGCGTTGAAGTTGTAGCAGAGACTGACAAAGAGATTGCCCAGCAACACGATCTTCAGGTAATCACGGGCATAGGGAAATGTGAGGCTGCTGGCACCAAACGCCATCAGGATTGGCTCCAGAAAAGTGACGAAGAGGGTGATGAAAACAGCGTTGAGGATCACGGTAAGCAGCAATGAGTTGCCCAGGATCTGTTCTGCCGTATGGTGATCCCTCTTGCCCAGGCTGATGGAGATGCGTGCAGCCGCTCCAGATCCCACCAGCATCCCCAGAGAGGAGGTGAGCGTCATCACCGGGAAGGTGATGGCCAGTCCCGAGATAGCAAAAGGCCCCTCCACCAGTCCGATGAAGATGCGATCGACCACATTGTACATTGCGGTGACCAGTGTCCCCACAATGCTGGGTAGAGAATAGTTCCAGACCAGTCTCCAAATCTTTTGGGACCGGAAAGCGATTTCTTTGTCTGTATACAAAATAATAATCAATAACCTATTTCTTCGTCATGATATCCAACACCAGCTTGTCGGTCTCCTGCATGCCACGGTTTCCAATCAATGCCAGGTTGCGGATGGTCTGGTCGATCTCCTCATCGATGATACCCTCCAGAGCCGTCACACCCTCATTTTCCATGGCCATCACCGCCGAGAGCGTGGCGGTAGATACCCCACTGGCAATTTTGAGTGCACAACTGGGCTTGGCGCCATCACAGATCATCCCGGTAATGTTGGCGATCATATTTTTGGCGGCAAAGATGAGTTGGGTGTAACTGCCACCCATCAGCAAGGTGATGCCGCAAGCAGAGCCGGTGGAGGCAACCACACATCCGCAGAGTGCCGAAAGTTTGCCCAGGTGCTGTTTGATATGGATGATCAGCAGGCTGCTCAGTGTCAGTGCCCGAATCAGTGACTCCTCAGGGCATCCCTCCTCCCGGGCAAAGGTCATCACCGGAACAGTGCCGGCGATACCCTGGTTTCCGCTTCCAGAGTTGCTCATCACCGGAATCAGGGCTCCATCCATCCGCACATCACAGGCACCCGCCGTGGCGATCACCATGCGACTGTGTAGATTGTCACCAAAGATGGCCCGGCCATTTCGCTGCAAGAGGCTGCCTGCTACATTGTGCCCATATTGCCCGGCCATTGCCTCTTCTGCCACCTTCATGTTCATCCGTGCCCCCTCCAGAATAAAGGCGAGCTCTTCAAGGGGCGATTCGGTGGCATAATCATAGATAGTCCGGAAAGTGAGAGGTGGTAGTACATCCTCATTGCCATCCTCAGCCACCTCTTCCTTCGCATCCCACAGTGTCCGGCCATTCAAACCGATGTATGTAAAATGGGTGTGAGAACCCTGGATGATGGCGTTGGATGACTGATCACCTGAATGACAATGCACATCTATGTATAACTTCTCTTCCTCCTGCTCACTTAGATGAATGGCAATGCGATTCTGGCGAATAAACTGTTTACCCAGTTCCACATCCTCGGGAGTGATTCCCTTCAACAACTCCAGTCCATCTTCATGGCGTCCTTTGAGTGCACCGAGGGCTATCGCGATGGGGAGTCCTGTCAGCCCACTCCCCGGTATCCCAACACCCATGGCATTCTTGATCACATTGGCACTCAGATAGGCATCGATCCGGTCTGGTTTTGTTGGTAACACACTGCACGCGCAGGCAGTACAGAGCGCCACGGAGATGGGCTCGGTACAGCCGATGGCAGGCACGATCTCCTGCTGCATTAGCGTGCGGATCTCTCTTCTCAGGTCGGGTGCGAGCATAAGCAGGTAGGGGCAATGATCAAACGATGCAAAAGTAGTGATATTTCTTCACAATCAGTGAGCAGGGGATGGTTCCTTTATTGGTTGATGCCTTGTGTATATCGATAATTGGTTCTATCTTTGGGTGTTAAACCTTTTGGCAATGACCAGTCAGGAGCAATTGTTGCATTACGTGTGGAAATGCCGGCTCTATCCCCACGAAGCGCTGGTGACCACTGATGGCTGCCCGATTGAGGTGATCGATCCGGGGGTACATAACCTGCACGCAGGTCCTGATTTTTTCAATGCCAAGGTGCGCATCGGGGATGTCATCTGGGCCGGGAACATCGAGATACACAGCACATCGTCTGACTGGTACCACCATGGGCATCACCTTGATCCGATATACAATACGGTGATCCTGCATCTGGTGGAACGAATCAACAGGGAGGTGGTAAACCAAAAAGGAGAGCGCGTGCCTCAGTCGCTTCTCCCCTTTTCCCACAAGGTGCGTGAAAATGCCGCTTACCTTTTGCACAGTGATCAACCGCTTCCCTGCCGTGATCTTCTTGTCGGAATGGATCAGCGGCTGATTCGTTCCTGGCTGGATGATCTCTGTCTGGAAAGGCTTGAACGCAAGTGTGATGAGATTGTCACTCATCTGCGGCGATTCAACAACTCATGGGACGAGGTCTTTTATGTGATCCTCACCCGCAACTTCGGATTCGGTCTCAACAGCCGCCCCTTTGAATCACTGGCATTGTCACTGCCTTTGAATTATATCCTGCGACACAACGATGACTTGTTGATGGTGGAAGCGCTGTTGTTCGGTCAGGCCGGTCTGTTGGATGATTCCCTGCCTGGAGATCCTTACAGCCGTCAGTTGGAGTCGGACTATCGTTTTCTGCGTGGCAAGTACGGATTAAGTTGCCTCGATGGCTTTCTGTTCAGCAAGATGAGAATCCGCCCTTACTCCTTCCCACACGTGCGTATTGCCCAATTGGCCTCTCTGTTGCAGCATGCGGGACGGCTCTTCTCAACAATTCTTGAGACTACCAATCCGGCACACTATGCCGCTCTCTTGCGTTGCGAACCTTCCGAATACTGGTTAACCCATTACTCCTTCGGTAAGGAGTCACCCAAGACGACTAAAATACTTGGTGCCAGCTCAATCGATATCCTGCTAATCAACACCGTGGTGCCGATCCTCTTCGCGTATGGCAGGAGTACTGACAGGGAGGAGTACTGTGAGAGGGCATTGCAACTTCTCCTGTCACTGAAACCGGAGAGGAACAGTATCGTGCAGTTGTTTCGGGAGGCTGGTGTTGAACCAGCCACCGCTTGTGACACGCAGGCGCTGATACAGCTCAGAAAGGAGTATTGTGACCGGAAGAAATGTCTTTTCTGCCGGATAGGACATACCCTTCTCTCCTCATCCCGGCCTTCATCATGATGACTCTTCGCCTCTTTTTCACTATTTTTCTGAATTCATATGGAATAAAACGGGTAAATGATTGTACTTTTGTCCGATAATTGACAAACTCATTCGAACGCGGTACAATGCTGAACAAAATTTTCTCATTGCTCTCATTTCTATTCCTGACGCTGACGACTGTCGTTGTTTTGTACTCTTGTGCCAACATTGCTTCCCCTACAGGAGGCTTGTATGATGTGGATCCGCCGGTGGTGCGAAATGCAACACCGGCATTCAATGCACTCAACAGCACACCCACGAGGATTGAGATTGAGTTTGATGAGAACATCAAAATCAAGACACCCAACGAAAAGGTGATCATCACACCCCCGCAACAGAATATGCCGGTCATACGCTCAATAGGCAAGAAAGCGGTGGTGGAACTGAACGATGAGTTGTTGCCCAATACCACTTATACCATCGATTTCACCGATGCCATCGTGGACAACAACGAAGAGAACCCACTGGAGAACTTTGTCTACTCCTTCTCTACCGGCGACCGGCTCGATACCCTGGCTGTCTCGGGAAAGGTGCTTTCAGCATCCGACCTGGAACCTGTTTCCGGCATTTACGTTGGGATCCATTCCAACTTCGATGACACCGTTTTCACCCGGGTGCCCTTTGAACGCATATCCCGTACCGATTCACGCGGTACTTTCACCGTAAGAGGGATGGCTCCTGGAACTTACCGTGTTTTTGCACTGGGGGACCTGAACAGGGACTACAAATATGACAATCCCCAGGAGGTTGTCGCCTTCCTCGATTCGTTGGTTGTGCCCTCCACCATGCCTGCCGTTCGGCAGGATACCATCTTTCGTGACAGCCTCACCATCGACAGCATTCAGACAGTCCACTACACCCGGTTTCTACCTGACGACCTGCTGTTGCGTTCATTCCTGTCAGACTTCCAGCGGAAGTACCTGCAATCGCATGAACGTCTCGATCCACACCGGCTCTTGTTGAAGTTTGCTGCTCCTGCACCGATGCCTTCATTCACACTGATGCATCCGAATGAGCCGGATAGTGGGTGGTATCAGCTTGAGAAGAACAGGGGCAATGACTCCCTTGTTTTGTGGATTACCGACTCGTTGGTGTATCGGGAGGACACAATCAGGATGCAGCTCAACTATTTCCGTACCGATTCGCTCAACCGCGACTATATCGACACCGATACGCTCACCTTCACCGAGCGTGGCGCAGCACGCCAGCGACGTGCACAACAGGAGAAGGAGAGAGCGGAGGCGGCAGAGGAGTCGGGAGAACAGCAGATCACCTTCCTGGAATTGAAGAGCAATGTACAGAACACGTTCGATATCTTTAACCCTGTACGTATTGAGTTTGGTGAGCCGGTGTTGCGGTTCGACTCTTCCTATGTACAGCTGCTTCGTCAGGAGGACTCGCTCTTTTTCCCTGTCCCCTATCGGTTTGAGAGCGACACGCTCAATCCGCGCAAGTTCATCCTCCGTCCCACCTGGAACCCCGGGGGTAAATATAAGGTTGCGATCGATTCAGCTGCCATCATGAGTCATTATGGACTGTGGAACAACAAATATGAGCAAGCTTTCACCGTGAAAGAGCTGGATCAGTATGGCAACCTCGAGCTTGTCATTGCCGGACTGCCTCCAGGCACGCCTGCTTTCGTGGAACTGCTCGACAAGGGGGATAAACCTTTTCGAAAAAGCTCCGTCAAAGAGAACAACGCCCGTTTCCAGGATCTGCCACCCGGTGAGTTCTATGCGCGGTTGGTGATCGATGAGGATGAAGATGGCTATTGGACAACAGGTAACTACGAAGCGAACAGTCAACCGGAAACGGTTTACTACTATCCTGCAAAACTTGTGATCAGGGCCTTCTCAGATCATCTCGAAGACTGGAATATCACAGATGTACCGGTTATCAGACAGAAGCTACTGGAGATCACAAAGAATAAACCGGAAGAGAAGAAAAAGAGAGATCCGAACCTGGAAAGAGAACGAGGTGGACAACAGCAACAATCAGGCTCACCATTTTCCGGCTCCGGAGGAGGCAGAAGCAGCGGTAGAGCGAGTGGCATGCGGCCATTGTAGTTTCGTGCCAATGCGAACAGAATCAGAACCAGTTGAAACGATGAAAAGAAGAAACCATATCCTTTATCCCTTTGTGCTTTTCACTTTCCTGATTGCCACTACGGCAATCAATGCACAGTGCAAGGTGCGCAACACCGCATTTGCAAGTGGAGAGAAGATTCAATACGACCTCTATTTCAATTACGGCATCATCAATGCCCGTGCAGGCAAGGGTTCACTCTCGGTCACTGAGGCAAATTACCGTGGCATCAATGCCTACAAGACGGTGATGACCCTCAATACTTCGGGCCTGGCAGGCAATATTTACAATGTGAACGATACCCTCACTTCCTATGTCGACAAGGATCTGAGACCCCTGCTTTTCACCAAGGAGGCGTCGGAAGGGAAGGATTATTCGGTGGAACGACAGGCCTTCAGCTATGAGGGAAGCCGGATCAACATCCGCGCCTTGCGTACCAGAAACGGTGAAGAACGATTCGATGAAACAGTCACCACCAACCGCTGTACCTACGATTACCTCTCGATACTCACCTATGTGCGCAACCTCGACTACACCGGGATGCGTCCGGGTGACTCTCATTTCATCCAGTTTATTTCCGGGAAACGCCCCGTGCCGATGTATGTCAACTACCTGGGGATCTCATCTGTCAAAGCCAATAATGGCAAGCGTTACGAGGTGATTAACATATCCATGACGATTGAGGATGATGCCTTCACCGACCAAAAAGAGGCGTTGAAAGCCTCCCTCACCAACGATGAGAACCGGATTCCTGTAGTGATTGATACCCACTTGAAGATGGGTTTTGTGCGGGCAGTGCTCAAAGATGTCTCCGGCCAAAGACGCTGAACGGTTGAGGAACGTCTCAACCCCTTTGGTAGCGATTAAGGAAAAAAATCCGTAAATAAGGTGCTGAGTTTTCTGAAAATCGCCGAAAAGAACCTATCTTTGTGATTCAACAATGATTACCGAAGGTATGGATGATCAGAATCATTACACCAAAATACCGGAGCCAGCGCTCAGAAGACTCCCCTGGTACCTCTCTTATGTGAAGTTGCTCAGGAGTCAGGGGGAGACAATCGTCTCTTCAACCCAGATTGCCAGGAAGATTGATGTCTCCGCATCTCAAATTGCCAAGGATCTGTCCTACGTGGATATCCGTGGTAAGACAAGGGTTGGTTACGAGATCGACGACCTGATACATGTCCTGGAGACCTTTCTCGGTTTCACCCGAACCCATAAGGCGATCGTGTTTGGTGTGGGTAGCCTGGGAGCTGCCCTGTTATCCGATTCGGGACTGGAACAGTTTGGCCTTAAAATCATTGCCGGCTTCGATGTGAAAGAGTCGGTGGTGAACAAAAAGATACACTCCATTCCGGTTTATCACTCCGACGAATTCATCGAACGTAACCACATGATTGCAGCAGAGATCGGCATTCTCACCGTGCCCCCTGGCATTGCCCAGGAGGTGTCGGAATACATGATCAAAGGCTGCATCAAGGGCATCTGGAATTTTACCCCTTTCCGCATCCGGGTGCCGGAAGGTGTGGTGTTACAGAACACATCCTTGTATGCTCATCTGGCTGTCATGTTTAACCGATTGCTGTCGTGAAAATATTTGCTGTGGGACTTAATTATGCTTCACACAATAAAGAGATGAAGCGTACGTTTGAAAGCAGTGAACCGGTGTTGTTCATGAAACCCGACACCGCTTTGCTGAAGGATGGAAAACCCTTTTTCCTTCCCGATTTTTCGGATGATGTGCAGTATGAAACCGAGCTGGTGGTAAGGGTGAGCCGACTGGGGAAGAACATTGCGGAGCGATTTGCACATCGTTATTACGACCAGGTTACCGTGGGTATTGATTTCACTGCACGTGATCTGCAAAAGAAGCAGAAGGAGCTGGGACTGCCCTGGGAGATCGCCAAAGGATTCGATCAATCGGCAGCCATCGGCACTTTTATTCCCATTGAGGGGCTGGCGGGTGCGCCACAGCAGCTCAATTTTCGGCTCGACATCAACGATGAGACCGTACAGGTTGGGAACAGCAGTGAGATGATCTATTCGGTAGACCGGATCATCGCATTCATCAGCCGATTCTTTACACTCAAGATTGGTGACCTGATCTTTACCGGCACACCCGCAGGTGTTGGTCCCGTGAAGATCAACGATCACCTGCAGGGATACATTGAAGAGAGAAAACTGCTGGACTTCCGTGTAAAATGAGATGCCCGGCACCAACAGATTGAAAGCATATGAGACGAATACTCGCAGCCATTGTGGCCACACTGTCGCTCTTTTGCGCAAACCATGCATCCGCCCAGGAGTACAATCCCATACCGGTCGCAATGCCTTCCCTGCTGTTTGCACCTGACGCCCGAGGTGGAGCCATGGGCGACATCGGTGCTGCCACCATGCCCGACCTCTATTCACAACATTGGAATGCTGCCAAATATCCCTTTGTCTCCGGTGATGCAGGTGTGTCGTTCTCCTATACACCCTGGCTGAGCAGTCTCGTGAACGACATCCACCTGCTCTATGCATCAGCTTACTGGAAGCCGGCCAGCGATGCGGCCGATGCAGTGAGCGCTTCGCTTCGCTTTTTCACGTTGGGCAGCATTGAGGTAGGAGACATGAGTGGTGAGTTCTGGCAAACAGTCTCACCGCATGAGCTGGCCTTCGATCTGGCCTATTCAAGGAAGCTCAGTGAGACATTCTCCGGTTCTGTGACGCTGCGTTACCTGCGTGCCGATTACTCCACCGGCAACGATGAAACCACTCCGGGGAATGCTTTTGCTGCCGATATCTCAGGATACAATGAGGGTTATGTCACACTCGGCCGCACGGAAATGCTCCTTGGGCTGGGTTACTCGCTTTCAAACATCGGAACCAAAATATCCTACGACGGGGGCAACAGTTCCATGTTTCTTCCAGCCAACATGAGGGTGGGTGCCTCGTTGGGCATTCCTCTCAGTGAAGCGCACACACTCTCCTTGAGTGCCGATCTCAACAAACTACTGGTGCCCACACCACAGTTGCCGGATGAGGATGAGACGACCGAGGAGGCGCAAAGGCGAATCGACGACTACAACAACATCTCATCCATTGCCGGCCTCTTTCGCTCCTTTGGAGATGCTCCGGGAGGAGTGCAGGAGGAGTTGCAGGAGGTGAGCTGGTCGTTGGGTATGGAATACACCTACCTGAATCAATTCTCGCTGCGCACCGGTTATTACAATGAAGATCCCTACAAGGGCAACCGCCGTTATTTCTCCTTTGGTGCCGGTTTCCGGACAAAAGCGTTTCAGGTTGATGCTACCTACCTCTTGTCCACTGCCCATTCCAATCCCCTCGATCAGACGCTGCGCATCTCACTGGGATTCGATCTGGAGGGAATCAGAAGCTTAATGCAATGACGATGAAGATCAGAGTTGGATTCGGATATGACATGCACCGCCTGAAAGAGGGACGTCCTCTATGGATGGGAGGTGTGTTGCTCGACTACAGACTTGGCCTTGACGGCCATTCAGATGCGGACGTGTTGATACATGCCATCTGCGATGCACTGCTGGGTGCAGCCAACCTGCGAGACATCGGCTTTCATTTCCCTGACACCGCACCCCAATACGAAGGTGCAGACAGCAAGCTCCTACTCAGGGAGACCGTCTCCCTGTTGCAGCGGGAGGGCTACTCCCTGGGAAACATTGATGCGACAATTTGTGCGGAACAGCCCAAGCTCAATCCCTATATACCGGCCATGCAGGCAGTGCTTAGTGAGGTGATGGGTATCTCCTCTGATGCTGTATCGATCAAAGCGACCACCTCCGAGAGGATGGGATTTGTAGGCCGTGAAGAGGGCATCACCGCCTATGCCGTGGCATTGATCACCAAAGAATAGGCACCCATGGCGTGCTTCAGGTGGCTACAGCGGTTCAGACATTCGCGGGGATATGGCGTTCATTCTCCCTTTGCCTTCGACCTGATTCGCAAGGTACTCTCTCCACAGATCCATTATTACTTTTTTGAAGAGATGGCAGACCATCTTGCCACCAATTATCCCCATATTCCCCAACATAGTTCTATCAATAACCTGTCATTTAAGCTGATACATCGGTTCAAAGCGAAAAAAATATTGGAAATAGGCGCGGGATACGGTGTCAATACCCTCTTCCTGATCTCACCCGATGGGGGCATTCATTGTACCTGTGTGGAAAGGAGGAGTGACAGGGTTGCACTTGCCCGGGAGTTGACTGCCACCAGGAGCAATCAGGTTCTCTTTCTGCCGGAGCTGCCCCGGGAAGGTCTGTTCGATGCAATCGTCATTCATCCTGATGCTGATCCGTACCCCCCAATCGAGTTGCTCCTGCAATTCAGCCATGAAGAGACTTTTTGGATAATTGATCGGGTGAATAGTCGCGGGAGCAAACAATTTTGGCACAATATCGTTAATGATGAACGCATCGGGATCACTTTCGATGTGGACAATATTGGACTCCTTTTCTTGCGACACACTTACTGTAAGATGCATGTTGATCTGTAGTGACTGGTTCGTAGTGCCTTGCGTGATATGGATAATTTAATTTGTTGACAGCGGATGACTGGAAGAATAAAAAAAAGCATTGTTTATACAAAAACCGGTGACAAGGGTACCACCGCACTGGTAGGGGGAACAAGGGTTCACAAGACACACCTGCGCCTCGAGGCATACGGTACTCTCGATGAACTAAACAGCCATGTGGGATGGCTTAACTGCCTGGTGAGTGACAAGGAGGATCATGCCTTTCTTCTCTACCTGCAACATAAACTGTTTACAATGGGCTCTTATCTCGCCACCGAAACGGAGAGCAAGGAACCCCATGCAGCCAGCATCATTGCCGAGAAGGATATTGCCCGCATCGAGGAGCAGATCGACAGGACCGATGCCCTGCTGCCACGACTCAACCGTTTTGTTTTACCCGGTGGCAACGAATCGGCATCGAGAGCACATATCTGCCGTACAATCACCCGTAGGGCAGAGCGTCTGGTCTACCATGTAGCTGAGTCTTATCCTGTTTCAGAAGAGGTATTGGTCTTTCTCAACCGCCTCTCCGACTACTTTTTCGTGTTGGCGCGCAAGGAGGGAAGCAAAACAGCGGAAGAAATTTTCTGGGAACAGGGAGATATATAAAAACTTTTCATACATTTGCGGAAATTTTGAAACAAACAACGAATAAAAGTATTTTTCAATGTATTGGACACTAGAACTGGCATCCAAGCTGGAAGATGCCCCATGGCCCGCAACAAAGGATGAGCTGATTGATTATGCCCAGCGTTCGGGAGCACCGCTGGAGGTCATCGAGAATCTCCAGGAGATCGAAGAGGATGGCGAGGTGTTTGAATCAATTGAAGACATCTGGCCTGATTATCCAAGCAAGGAGGACTTCTTCTTCAATGAGGACGAGTATTGATTTTAACTGGCGAATAAAAAAAGCATCCCACTGGATCAACCATGTGGGATGCTTTTTTTTTTGGTGTTGCGTTCCGGATATGCCGTCACATGCGTTGTCGAGGAGACCGGAAGGTGAGCCAGAAGTGCTACGTCAAATCAATTTATCGATCTTGTCGGTAAACATGTTCTTTGCTCCCGCACCCACCACCTTGTCTACTACCTCCCCATTCTTGATGAAGAGCACCGTGGGTATGTTGCGGATACCATAACGGGACGTGGTGTCATCGTTGTTGTCTACATCCAGTTTGCCGACAACTACCCGTTCCTTGTATTCTTCGCTGATCTGGTCGATGACCGGTCCCACCATTTTGCAGGGTCCGCACCATTCAGCCCAGAAATCGATTACCACCAACTTGTCGGTTTGCAACACTTCTTCTATGTTTGCGTCTGTAATTTGAAGAGCCATATTTCTCTGTTTAGTTATGATTATGATTAATTGATTTTGAAATCGATGTCCAGTTCATCTCTCAGGGTATCAACCAGATGCTTGTTTACCCTGATCCTGGCAGGACGGGAAAACAACTGTATGTTCATGTGCCGTTCCTCCCCGATGACCTGGAAATATAACAACGAATTTCCCGAATTGTTTTTCATCAGTGCCGATAATTCGGCAACAGTCGTGTCGTTCAGCTTTGTAAGCGGTATCTGAAGCGTTATTTTCGATACCAGTTTCTCCTTTACCTCCGACAACAGGCTAATGGTGGATATCTTCACCTCCAGTTCATTCTCACGGTATCGTCTCTGCTGAACCTTGCCCTCAATATAAACCGAGAGACCGATGCGTGCATAACGGCCGAAGTTGACGCTGTCGTCACTGAAAAGCGCCATCTCGTAGCTGCCTGCATAATCCTCTATCTTGAAGATGGTATAGGGTGAGCCCCTCTTTGTTTGTCCCTCCCGTACCGAAGTGATGATGCCGCCGAAAGTGATTTCCATACCGCTGAGTGGTTCCAGATCCTGTAGTCGCAAGCTGTCAGCGTTGCAGATGTACTTCAGGATGAACTCATAATCATCGAGCGGATGTGCCGAGAGATAAATACCGATCAGTTCACGCTCCTTGTTGAGTCGTTCCAGATCGGACCAGCGGCTTGCCTGTGGTATCTCGGGGCGAGCGATCTGGAAAGAGGTGTCATCCCCGAAGAGCGAGGTCAGGGCTGCCTGCTTGTCCTGCTGATACTTGTTGCCATAGCGGATCAGTGTCTCCAGAAACTCCTCCCCTTTGCTGTTTGTTGCGCTGAATTGCTCCCGGTGGATGCCTGGCAGCGAATCAAAAGCACCTGCGAGTGCCAGTGCTTCAATGGTCTTCTTGTTGCAGGAGGAGAGGTTCACGCGCTCCACGAAATTGAAGATGTCAGCGTAGGGACCGTTTTTCTCTCTTTCTTCGATGATGTCGTTTGCGGCACCCTGTCCCACACTCTTGATGGCGGCAAGCCCGAACCGGACATCCCCCATGTTGTTGACCGAGAACTTGAGGAACGACTCATTCACGTCGGGGCAGCGTACATTCATCCCCATCGCCTTGCACTCGTCCATGAACTTGGTGATCTCGGTGATGTTGTTCAGGTTGTTGGAGAGTACGGCTGCCATGTATTCTGACGGGTAGTTGGCTTTTAACCAGGCAGTCTGGTAGGCCACCCAGGAGTAGCAGGTGGCGTGCGACTTGTTGAAGGCGTAGGAGGCGAACTTCTCCCAGTCGGCCCATATCTTGTTGAGGATCTTTTCCTGATAGCCGTTTTTCTTGCCACCTGCCAGGAACTTCTCTTTCAGGGCAGTCATCTTATCGATCAGTTTTTTGCCCATTGCTTTGCGCAACTCATCCGACTGGCCGCGGGTGAAACCGGCCAGCAGACGGGAGAGGAGCATCACCTGCTCCTGGTAGACGGTGATGCCGTAGCTCTCACTCAGGTACTTCTCCATGATGGGCAGGTCGTAGCTGATCTCCTCCCTGCCATGCTTGCGTGCAATGAAGGAGGGGATGTAATCCATCGGACCGGGACGGTAGAGTGCGTTCATGGCGATCAGGTCTTCAAACTTGCTCGGTTGCAGCTCTTTGAGGTATTTCTGCATGCCGGCCGATTCAAACTGGAAGGTGCCGGTGGTCTGCCCGTTGCAGTAGAGACGGTAGGTGGCCGGATCCTCCATGTCGATGCGGTCGATATGGATCTTCACCCCGCGTGTCTGCTCGATGGTGGCCAGCGCGTCCTTGATGATGGAGAGGGTTTTGAGGCCCAGGAAGTCCATCTTGATCAACCCGGTCTCCTCGATCACCGATCCTTCAAACTGGGTGACCAGCAGCTTCTCGCGGGTCTCCTTGTCCTCCGCGGTGCTGATGGGCACCACGTCCGAGATATCGCTCTGGCCGATGATCACGCCACAGGCATGTACCCCCGTGTTGCGCACGTTGCCCTCCAGCATGCAGGCATATTTGAGGGTGTCTCTCAGCAACGGATCGCTGCTGTTGGCCGCTTCCTTGAGCTCCGGCACGTTGTCGATGGCTGCCCTGAGGGTTACTTTTTTTATGTTCGGGATCCTGTCGGGAACCAGCTTGGCCAGTCGGTTTGACTCCGAAAGCGGGAGATTATGTACCCGTGCCACATCCTTGATGGACGATTTGGTAGCCATGGTGCCGTAGGTGATGATATGGGCCACCTTCTCACTACCATATTTCTCGGTCACCCAGCGGAGCACCTTGCCACGTCCCTCATCGTCGAAGTCGATGTCAATATCGGGCATTGAGATGCGGTCGGGATTCAGGAAACGTTCGAACAGCAGGTCATACTTGAGTGGATCAATGTCGGTAATGCCCAGGCAGTAGGCAGCTGCCGATCCGGCTGCCGATCCTCGGCCCGGTCCCACGGCCACATCCATCTCTCTGGCAGCGTTGATGAAGTCCTGTACAATCAGGAAATAACCCGGGAATCCCATCCGTTTGATCGTCTCCAGCTCAAAGGTGAGTCGTTCACGGATCTCATCTGTCAGCTCTTCCCCATAGCGCCGTTGTGCACCCTGAAAGGTGAGGTGTGCCAGGTAATCTGCTTCCAGCTTCACCCGTATCACCTTGTCGTAATCGCCCAGCCGGTGAAAGGTCTCCTTGCCGAACTCTTTCATCAGCAGCTTCTCCGGATACAGCTCCCGGTATTTCTCCTCAGTACCGAAAGCGGGATCGATCGGGAAGAAGGGCATCAGTGGGGGGTTGTCGATGGAGTAGTACTCCACCTTGTTCGCCACATCGAGTGTGTTGTTGAGCACCTCGGGGATGTCGGCGAAGATCTTGTTCATCTCTAGCGTGCTCTTGAGCCACTCCTGTTTGGTGTAACGCATCCGGTCGGGGTCGTTGAAGTCCTTACCGGTACTGAGACAGATGAGCCGGTCGTGTGCGTCGGCATCCTCTTCGTTCACGAAGTGCACGTCGTTGGTGGCAATCAGCTTCACGTCATACTTACGGGCGATGCGGATCAGCTCCTGGTTCACCCTTTCCTGCTTGGGATAGGTTGTCCGGTCGGCATCGGCACGGTCGGTCTTGTGTCGCTGCAACTCCAGGTAATAGTCGTCACCGAACACCTTCTTGTACCACTGTACCGCCTCCTCGGCGTCGCTGAGCTGGCCGCTGTCGACCTTGCGTGAGATCTCTCCTCCCAGGCAGGCGGAGGAGATGATCAGCCCCTCGCTGTGTTGCTCCAGCAGCTCCTTGTCGATGCGGGGCCGGTAGTAGAATCCCTCGGTCCAGCTCTTCGAGACTATCTTCACCAGATTCTTGTAACCGGTCAGGTTCTTGGCCAGCACCACCAGGTGCCAACCACTGCCATCTATTTTGTCGTTTTGCTGGAACCGATCGCGCCGGGCTAGATAACACTCGCACCCTACAATCGGCTTGAACAGTTTTTGTTCCGTCTGTTGCAACCGCAGCAGCAGTTCTTCCTTCTTTCCAGTCGCATCAGCTCCCTCATGCCCGAGGCTGTCGATCTCATTACGCAGCCTGTCGATCTCCGCCTTGTGTGACGCATTTTTCTTGTTGCAGTAGTTAAGAAACTCCTTGATGCCGTACATTGCACCGTGATCGGTCAGGGCGATGGCGCGCATGCCGTCGCTCACGGCTTTGTCTACCAGCCGTTGGATGCTGGCCTGTCCGTCGAGCAACGAATATTGAGAGTGTACGTGTAGATGAACAAATGGATGCATATTTCTGAAATGTTACCCGGGGTTATCCATGGCAAATATAGCGAAAAAGAGGGTAGCTTTACCGGGATCCGCTGACAAGTTATCAACGAATTCACCTATCTTTCAGGCTGTGGTCACTTTACCGGTTTGAAAAAGAGTCACAAAAATAGCCGGTGGGGTGACCCACCGGCTGAACCGTTCAGGTGATCGGTTATTTACTTATTTGGCAATCCTCTCCAGCCATTTGATCATGCCCAGCATGGTGAACATGGAGATGAGACAGGCTGCCACGAAGACCATCCAGGTAGTAGTCATCGAAATGGAGGTATAGAAGATGGCACCGATGAAGAGCAGACTGTTCCCCACAGCGGTAGCACCCAGCCAGGCTCCCTGCATGATCCCCTGGTATTTGGGTGGGGCCACTTTCGAAACGAAAGAGATGCCGAGGGGACTGATGAAAAGTTCGGCTACTGTCAGGATGAAATAGGTGCCTATCAATAACCAGGGTGTGACACGTGCAGCATCCTGCAGACCTCCCATGGCATCCACATCTGCCTTCAAGGGAAGATTCATGGAGCCCATTGCCATCACTGCGTATGCCAGGGCGGCGATACCCATGCCAATGGCTATCTTGCGTGGTGTGGAGGGTTCAATGCCTTTGGAGCGGAGCCATCCGAAAAGACCTACGACGATGGGAGTAAGAAACACCACAAAGAAGGGATTGATCGACTGGAAGATCTCGGCACCCTGAAGGGTGGCAAATCCCAGGTTCACCTTTATCTGGCTCAGATCGGTGTAATCCTTCGCGAAATAGGTGAGGGTGAGACCGTTCTGGTGAAACGAGAACCAGAAGAAGATCACCACTGCGAAGACGGCGAAGAGGGCATAGAGCCGCTGTTTCACCTCTTTGATATCCATCTCGTCCACCACCGTCTTGCCAGCAGCTGCTGCCTGCTTGCTTGCCGGATCGGGGAACTGGTGTTTGTTGATCATGTAGATCACCATTGAGATCAGCATGGCAACGATGGCTACTGCAAATGCATAATGGAAGCCGGTGGTGAAGACATTGAGGTATTCACCGGCAAAAGCTGTCATATCGCTGCCACTATATCCCACCTCACCAGCCAGACGCTGAAAACGTTCACCTCCCTCAGCCGTGATGGTGTTGCCCAGATACTGATGTGCCAGTGTAGGCAGGTCAGCGTTGTAGAGGAAGCCATTCTTTTCCACCCACCAGTTTCTGACCCCTACCGCCAGGAAGGGAGCGAAGATGGCCCCCACGTTGATGAACATATAAAAGAGCTGGAAGCCGGAGTCACGCATCTTGCTGTACTTCGGATCATCATACATCTGTCCCACCAGCGCCTGCAGATTACCCTTAAAGAGGCCGTTGCCGAAGGCAATCACCAGCAAGCCAAGGCAGCTGATGGCCAGGAAGAGGCCGAACTTGTCGGCCGGCACGGGAGTGGGAGTGGGTATGGCGATGATCACGTAACCCACAGACATCAACAGCAGGCCGGCCATGATGATCCCCTTGTAGTTACGGCTCCTGTCGGCCAGGAGACCGCCTACCAGTGCCAGCAGGTAGATGGATGCATAGAAGATGGAATAGATGATACCGGTGGTGGTTTCGTCCAGTCCGAATTTGGTCATAAGGAAAAGAGTCAGGATCGCCATCATGGTGTAAAAACCAAATCGCTCCCCCATGTTCGCAAGCGAAGCTGCGAGCAGTCCTTTAGGATGATTTTTAAACATTCTACGTAATTTTTGGGTGATAAATATTAGTTTTCGGTAATTAAGCTGCAAATATAGAGAATATTTGCAGAAATCAGCGACCCTGCCGGCAAAAAGAGCCCATTTTTTCAGGTGAAAGAGCTGGATCGCTATTTTTTTGTCATTTTTATTTGTGTTTTTAAAAAATGTTGTACATTTGCACTCAATCATTACGAAAAGATAACAAAGTGAACAATTCTGCTTTTGCATATTCTTTCTGGTTTTACTTTTACTTTAGCAGGTAAAGGCAGGATTTTATATGCAAGATGAGAAGAAACTAAAAGTCATATCAGATAAAATAAAATCCTGTCGATCACACGATGGGATTTTTTTATGGGGATGGGTCAAACAACAATGCAAATGAAAAGAGTAGCCATACAGGGAGGGCCGGGAGCCTATCACGAGATTGCCGCACGCGACTATTTCAGGGGTGAGGAGTTGGAGATCATACCTTGCCAGACATTCCGGGATATTTTCAAGGTGGCAGACAAGGACCCACAGCTGATTGGAGTGATGGCAATCGAGAACACCATCGCCGGAAGCCTCCTGCCCAACCATGATCTGTTGAAGCAACACAGTCTGCAAATCGCCGGTGAACACAAGTTGCGCATCACGCACATGCTGGCTGCCTTACCGGGGACCACGCTGGAGGAGGTGAGTGAGGTGATGTCGCATCCCATGGCGCTGATGCAGTGTGAGGAGTACCTGGAGGGATTGACGGGATTGAAGATTGTGGAACATGACGACACCGCCCTGGCTGCAAAAGCCATTCGCGAGCGGGAGATGAGAGGCACAGCCACCATCTGCAGCCGGTTGGCTGCCGAGATGTATGGATTGGAGGTTCTTGCGGAGGGGATTGAAACCAACAAGCGTAATTTCACCCGTTTTTTTATCCTGGCGCGTGATCAAATGCTCCGGGAGGTACAGAAGGAGAATCAGATCAACAAGTCATCGCTGGTGTTTGTCCTGCCACACAGCGAGGGGTCGCTTTCGAAGGTACTCTCCGTGCTCTCCTTCTATGGTGTCAACCTGACCCGTATCCAATCGCTCCCCATCATCGGCAGCGAGTGGGAGTATCAGTTTTACATTGATCTCACCTTCTCCGATTATCAGCGTTACAGGCAATCGATCGACGCCATCACGCCGCTGATCAGCAACCTGAAGGTGTTGGGCGAGTACAGGGAGGAAAAGAATGCAGGCGAGCAATAATTGAATGAAAAGAGAAGAACAATGAAGATGATTGAACCGGCAGCACACATCAAAGCGATAGAAGAGTATTATTTCTCGGTGAAGCTGGCCGAGGTAGCCCGTATGAATGCCGAAGGATTGGATGTGGTAAGCCTTGCAGTTGGAGCACCCGACAGGATGCCGTCGCAGGCGACAATCGACACCCTTTGTGCGACAGCCCAACGACCCGATGTCCATGCTTACCAGCCCTATACCGGTATCCCGGAGTTGCGGAAAGCATATGCCGCTTGGTACCACCGGATCTACGGCGTGGCGCTGCAACCAGCAGAGGTGTTGCCTCTGATCGGCTCAAAGGAGGGTATCCTGCACATCTCGATGACCTTCCTCAACTTCGGCGATGCCGTGCTGGTGCCCAACCCGGGCTATCCCACCTATCGTTCTGTTTCACAGCTGTTGCGGGCGGAGGTGAAGGAGTATGATTTGCTGGAAGATAGAGGGTGGGAACCTGATTTTGAAGCCTTGGAGAAGATGGATCTGAGCCGGGTGAAGCTGATGTGGGTCAACTATCCCAACATGCCAACCGGTGCGAATGCCTCGATGGATCTCTTTGAGAAACTGGTGGCTTTCGGCCACAAACATCAGATTGTGATCTGTCACGACAATCCCTACAGCTTTATCCTGAACGACCGGCCAATGAGTATCCTCTCTGTGCCGGGAGCCATGGATATCTGCATCGAGCTCAACTCACTGAGCAAGTCACACAACATGTCGGGATGGAGAATGGGGATGCTTGCATCCAATACCCGTTTCGTGCAATGGGTGCTCAAGGCCAAAAGCAACATCGACAGCGGTCAGTTCAAGCCGATGCAGCTGGCCACAGTGACTGCACTATCAAACAGTGAGGAGTGGCATGCGGAGATGAACCGGATCTATCGCGAACGACGAGGCTGGGCCGAGAAGATGATGCGACTGCTGGGATGCAGCTATGATCCGAACCAGGTAGGGCTGTTCGTCTGGGGTAAGCTGCCGGCAGAGGCAGAGAGCAGTGAAGCACTGGTCAACGACCTGCTGCATGGAGCACGGGTATTCCTCACACCCGGCTTTATCTTCGGAAGCAACGGGGAGCGGTATCTACGCATCTCGTTGGGTGCTTCGGTGGAGAAGCTGCAAGAGGCCTACAGGCGAATCAAGGAATACAGGATGATTGGTTGATTTGATGAATCACCGATCGATGAAACTTGAAATTGAACAAGAACAACAATAGACAATATAAAAAACAAACAATATGGAATTTGAATCGATTTTATTGCCGGGCATTGACGCGAAGAGACCGCTGGTGATTGCCGGTCCCTGCAGTGCCGAAACAGAAGAACAGGTGATGACGACTGCCAGGGAGCTGGCAGCAGTGGGCGTGAAAATCTTCCGTGCCGGGGTCTGGAAACCCCGTACCAAGCCGGGCGGCTTTGAAGGAATTGGCAGCCCCGCCCTGAAATGGATGATGCAGGCGGAAAAGGAGACCGGCATGTACATGGCCACGGAAGTGGCCACTGAGAAGCATGTCTATGAGGCATTGAAGTATGGGGTGGATATCCTCTGGATAGGAGCACGTACCGCGGCCAACCCTTTTGCAGTACAGGAGATCGCCGACACCCTCAAGGGAGTGGACATCCCCATCCTGATCAAAAATCCGGTGAATCCTGACCTGGAACTCTGGGTTGGAGCACTGGAGCGCTTGTACAATGCGGGTATCCGCAAGCTGGGTGTGATCCACCGTGGCTTCAGCACCACCGACAAGACAATTTACCGCAACATCCCGCAATGGCACATCCCCATCGAACTGAAACGTCGCTTTCCCACCCTGCCGATGATCTGCGATCCCAGTCACATCGGCGGTGACCGCAACCTGATCTTCAAGATCAGCCAGCAGGCGATGGATCTCAACTACTCGGGATTGATCATCGAGTCACACTGCTCACCCGATGAGGCATGGAGCGACAAGTCGCAACAGGTCACCCCCGCTGCACTCAAGGAGATACTCGAAACCATCGTGATCCGTGATACCGTGCAGACGACAGAAGATCTCTCAGTGCTTCGGGATCAGATCGACGATCTGGACAATGAACTGTTACAGCTTTTGGCTAAGCGTATGCGTGTGTCAAGAGAGATTGGACAGTACAAACTGGAGCATGACATGCCGATCCTGCAGACACAGCGTTACGACCAGATACTCACCGACCGTGCCTATCAGGGTGAACGATTGGAGATGTCGGGCGACTTTGTGAAGAAGGTGCTGGAGGCGATCCACTCCGAATCGGTGCGTCAGCAAATGGTGGTGATGGAGAGAGCAAAGCAATAACTGATGAACCTGAAGCGATGAGAATATTAATCCTTGGAGCCGGCAAGATGGGTTCCTTCTTTGCCGATGTGCTGAGCTTCGACCACGAGGTGGCGGTGTTCGACACCAATCCGCATAAACTGCGGTTTATCTACAACACGCAACGGATGACAGATCCGCAAGAGGTACAGACCTTCGCCCCGGAACTGGTGATCAATGCTGCCACGCTCAAGTATACCATTGCCGCCTTTGAAACGGTGCTCCCTTTTCTGCCGGAGAACTGCATCCTGAGCGATATCGCATCGGTGAAGACAGGATTGGAGGCATTTTACCGGGCACGCACACGCCCCTATGTCTCCACACACCCTATGTTTGGACCTACCTTTGCCAGCCTGAACGATCTGAGCAGTCAGAGTGCCATCATCATTGCCGAATCATCGCACATGGGAAAGGTGTTCTTTCGCGATCTCTACCGGCATCTTAAATTGAATGTGTTCGAATATTCTTTCCGGGAGCACGATGAGACCATCGCCTACTCCCTCTCCATCCCGTTTGCTTCCACCCTGGTGTTTGCCTCGGTGATGAAGCACCAGGATGCCCCCGGCACCACCTTCAAGAAACACATGCAGATCGCGCAGGGATTACTCTCAGAAGATGACTTCCTCCTCACCGAAATACTCTTCAACCCCTACACACCCGGGCAGGTGATTCAAATTAGAGAGAAGCTCAAAGAGTTGCTGACAATCATCGAACAAAGAGACAGCGATGGCATGAAGGCATACCTGAAACAGGTGCGGGAAAATATCAGTTGAGAGGTAGGGAGGGGATTACTCTTCAATGTAGACCCGGATGATTTTCGCGTCATTCAGGGGTCGGCTGTTGCCGTCGACAGGTAGGGCTGCGATCTTGTCGATCACCTCCAGCCCTTCGGTCACCTCACCGAAGACGGTATACGCCCCGTCGAGATGGTGGGCTCCGCCGATGGTGCTGTATGCCTCTTTCAATCCTTCCGGCCAGAAGAACTTGCCGGGAGCCTCCAGGTAGAGTGAATCCACTACACCCAACACCGAATCGAGCAGTGAATTGAACCCTTCCGGATCATTCTCCTTGCGTCTTGCCAACTCCTCCTTGTGGGGGAAATAATGCGTGCGGATGAGCTCATTTTTAATGGGTATGTTCACACTCATCTCGGTGCTGTCGAGACGCCCCTGGTTGTATACCTTCCCCTGTACCAAGTAAAATTGCGAAGCATCCGATTTCTTCTGCGGGTTCTCGTTGTCCCCTTTCCGCGGAGCCGCAAGCGCTCCTTTCTTGTGGTAATGATGCGCCATAAATTCAGGCATCAGCTCCATGTCGGTGCGGCCCCCACCAATCTGTGCTCCGGCAGGTGCATTCCGTGAGTCTTGTGCCCCGCCCTGGATCACAAAATTTTTCACTACCCGGTGAAAGAGGGTGCCGTTGAAGTAACCCTCCCTGATCAGTCGCATGTAATGGTCCCCATGTCGTGGCGTGTCGTCATACAATATTGCTTTCATGCTGCCATGGCTGGTCTCAATCACGATGACAGGGTATCTGGTTTGAGCCTCTAGCATGACCGCAGCGATCAGGAACAAAACAAGGAGTATCTTTTTCATATCGGGATGATTTGCTGGTTCTTTGATGAAACGACTTGCGGCTGTCAACTGCTCTAGTTCGGTGCCTTTCGGTAGAGGAACATGGCAATCAGGATGAAGATGATGTTGGGAACCCATGCCGCAATCAATGGACTCATGCTCCCTTTCACCGCGAAGGTGGAGCTGACCGTCATAAAAAGGATGTAGGCCATGCTCAGTCCCAGTCCGATCCCGATGTTGAGACCCATGCCTCCCTTCACCTTCTTTGCAGAGAGTGAGGCACCGATCAGTGTGAGGATGAATGCCGAGAAGACGTTGGCGATGCGTGAGTGATATTCTATCTGGAATGCCTGTATGTTGCCCATTCCCCGCTCTTTCTGGCTCTTCACGTAATGGCGCAACTGTGGGGAGGTCATCATCTGCTGATCGGTCTTGGCGATGATGAAGTCATCAGGCACAATGAGCAGGGTGGTGTCGATGGAGCTGCCCTGGGTGATTGTTTCCCTGGTGCCGTCGAAATCCCTCACCTGGTAGTTGTTGATGGTCCACTGATAAGCAGAATCATAACGTATCGACTGTGCCGTGAGGCGTGACACCAGTTGAAGGCTGTCGAAGTGATCGATGGAGAAGTTGTAGCCTGTTCTGCTATTCATGTCGAAGTTGCCGAAGTAGACGATGGTGCCCGGACCCACACGGAACTGGATGTCACGGTCGCCGGTTTTCTTTTTCCTCGGATCCACATAGGTCTGCTCAAACTCGATGCGGGTGGCATTGGCCGGTGGAATGATGTAACCGCCAAAGACGAATGTGAAGATGGCAATCACCAGTGCGGCAAACATATAGGGTTTCATCATCCTCCTGAAACCGATGCCGTTTGAGAGGATGGCAATGATCTCCGAGTTGTTCGCCATCTTGGAGGTGAAGAAGATCACCGCCAGGAAGACGAAAAGAGGGCTGAACAGGTTGGTGTAGAAGGGAATGAAGTTGAGGTAGTAGTCGAAGATGATCTCCTTCAGTGAGGCGTTGTTGGTCATGAACTTGTCGATCTTCTCGTTGATGTCGAATACCACCGCGATGGAGATGATCAATACGATCATGAAGATGTAGGTGCCCAGGAACTTGCGGATGATGTACCAGTCCAGGCGTTTCAGATTGAATGGGTTAAGAAAATTTTTCATAATCTGCGTGTCACCTTTTCGATCATCTGCGATTTCCATCCGGCGAAATTGCCGGCGATGATTTGTCTTCTTGCTTCCTTTGTCAGCCAGACATAGAATGCCAGGTTGTGTATCGAGGCGATCTGCAGACCCAGGATCTCGTTGGTGATGATCAGGTGACGCAGGTAAGCCTTGCTGTAGAGACGGTCCACAAACGACGCACCCTCCTCCTCGAGGGGTGTGAAGTCATCCTTCCACCGTTCGTTGCGCATGTTCATGATGCCCTCCTTGGTGAAGAGCTGGCCGTTGCGGCCATTGCGGGTGGGCATGATGCAATCGAACATATCCACACCCCGTTCAATTGCCTCCAGGATGTTCTCCGGCTTACCCACACCCATCAGGTAACGCGGTTTGTCCTTGGGCAGGATTTCGTTCACCAGCTCCACCATCTCATACATCTTCTCGGTGGGTTCACCCACAGCCAGTCCCCCGATGGCATTGCCATCGGCTCCCAGCGCTGTCACTCTTTCAGCCGCACGCCTCCGCAGGTCGGGGTAGACACATCCCTGCACGATGGGAAAAAGTGCCTGACTGTGTCCATAGGGGCACTCTGTCTCGGCCATCTGTCTGATGCAGCGGTCAAGCCATCGCTCTGTCAGTTCCAGCGATTTCTTGGCGTAGCTGTAGTCGGCATCACCCGGTGTACATTCGTCGAATGCCATGATGATGTCGGCACCGATGGTGCGCTGGATGTCGATCACCTTCTCCGGCGTGAAGAAATGCTTTGATCCGTCGATGTGCGACTGAAACAGGGCACCCTCTTCCGTCAGTTTGCGGTTCCCGGTGAGCGAGAAGACCTGAAAGCCGCCGCTGTCCGTCAGCATCGGACGGTTCCAACTGTTGAAACGATGGAGTCCTCCTGCTGCCTTGATAATTTCCAGGCCGGGACGCAGGTATAGATGATAGGTGTTTCCCAGGATGATCTCTGCCCCGATGTCCTCTTTCAACTCGCTGATGTGGACCGCCTTGACGCTGCCCACAGTGCCCACAGGCATGAACACCGGAGTCTCCACCTCCCCATGATCGGTTGTGATGATCCCTGCGCGTGCTTCCGACATCGGGTCGGTATGTAGTAACTGGAAATCCAAATTGTGACTGTTCGTTGTTTGAAAGCGCAAAGATATGTTTTTTGGCTTTATAAACAGAATTGTAACGGTTTAAAAATAGTTACTGGAAAATGAATGTGATTCAGCCGGTCAGATTCGTTTATCCGGGAAGAAAAACCTATTTTTGTACTGTTTTGACATTTTTATCAATCACACAGAGCCAGGAGCTGCCGCACTTGTGGCGGTCTCAGTGCTTCATTGAACGCTCCTGTAGCTCGCAGTATACAATTTGTACATATGGAAAAGAAAACAGACACCATGCAACGGAAGCCCGACTGGCTGAAAATATCATTGCCACAGGGCAAGCAATACCTGGATGTGAAGGAGATCATCGCCAGGAAGAAACTACACACCATCTGCGTGAGCGGTAAGTGTCCCAATATGGCGGAGTGCTGGGGAAGAGGTACCGCCACCTTCATGATCCTGGGTGAGATCTGTACCCGTTCCTGTCGTTTCTGCAACGTGAAAACCGGTACTCCCCTGGGAGTCGATTGGGATGAGCCGACCCGATTGGCCGACACCATCGAGCAGATGAACCTGCGCCACGTGGTGCTCACCAGCGTCGACCGTGACGACCTGGATGATGGAGGTGCTGAGATCTGGTCGCGCACCGTGCGTCGCATCAAGGAACGTTGCCCACAGGTTACAATCGAGACGCTGATCCCTGATTTCAATGGTGAAGAGGCGTTGATCCACAAGGTGATCGATGCGGGTCCCAACATCGTGTCGCACAACTTGGAGACGGTGCGGCGGTTGACACCCAAGGTGCGCAGCAGGGCGAAGTATGAGGTGAGCCTCAAGACCATCGGGGTGATTGCCGCCAGCGGCAAGGTGAGAGCCAAGTCGGGGTTGATGGTGGGCTTGGGCGAGACTACAGATGAGATCTACGAGACAATGGACGACTTGCTTGCCGTGGGCTGCAGCGTACTCACCGTGGGTCAGTACCTGCAACCCACACGCAAACACCTGACAGTGAAGGAATATGTTGCTCCCGAGCAGTTTGTACGATACAGGGAGGTGGCACTCGAGAAAGGATTTCGTTTCGTGGAGAGCGGACCGCTGGTGCGATCCTCTTACCATGCAGAAAAACATGTATAAAAAATGAGCAGGAAAGTGCTGTTTGAAGATCTGGGACGTATCCGCTATAAAGAGGCGTGGGAGTACCAGGAGAAGCTGTTTGAGTCAGTGATCCGCAACAAGCAGGCTCAGCAGCGTGAGATAGAGCAGTACCTGCTCTTCTGCGAGCACGAGCATGTCTACACCCTCGGCAAGAGCGGCAACAGGCAGAACCTGCTGATCACGCGGCAGATGTGCGAGAGCAGAGAGATCGACCTGCATGAGATTGACAGGGGGGGTGACATCACCTATCACGGTCCAGGCCAGCTGGTGGCATATCCGATCATCGATCTGGAGAACTTTGGGATCGGCATCAAGCATTACATCTCACTGCTCGAGGAGGTGGTGATTGAGACATTGAAGCCCTATGGCATCCATGGCGTGAAGGATGAGAAGGCGATGGGTGTCTGGATCGATGCGGATGACCCCGCAAGGGCGCGCAAGATATGCGCCATCGGTGTGCGGGCCAGTCGTTATGTCACCATGCACGGCCTGGCACTCAACATCAACAACGATCTCTCCTATTTCAACTTCATCAATCCTTGTGGTTTCACCGACAGAGGGGTCACCTCCATCCAACAGGAACTGGGAAGAGAAGTTGATTTCAAGGAGGTCTCACGCGGCATGAAAACCGCATTCCAGAAGCTGTTTGCCATGGAGTTTGCTGACTCCTGACAAGATTGAGGTGAGAGGCTGAGAAACGCCTGGCACTTAAACATTTTTAACTGCGATTCCAGCGAAAACCAATTTAACATTTCTATTTTTGTATCCCATAACAACAAAACCTGTTTTTAACAATTATCGCAATGAGCCAAGTAGTCGACATCAAAGAGCTAAACGATAGAATTGAACAAAAGAGTGCTTTCGTGCAGACGCTCGTTACCGGAATGAACCGGGTGATCGTGGGGCAGAAGCACCTGGTGGAATCACTGCTGATAGGCCTCCTATCCGACGGACACATCCTGTTGGAAGGGGTGCCTGGACTTGCGAAAACGCTGGCCATCAAAACGCTGGCGCAGCTGATTGACGCCAGGTACAGCCGCATTCAGTTCACACCCGACCTGTTGCCGGCCGACGTGGTGGGTACCATGATCTACAGCCAGCGCAATGAGGAGTTCCAGGTGAAGCATGGTCCCATCTTTGCCAACTTCGTGCTGGCCGATGAGATCAACCGTGCTCCGGCCAAGGTGCAGAGTGCCTTGCTCGAAGCGATGCAGGAGCGTCAGGTGACAATCGGCGAGGAGACCTATTCCCTGCCCACTCCTTTTCTGGTGATGGCTACACAGAATCCCATCGAACAGGAGGGAACCTATCCCCTGCCAGAAGCGCAAGTGGACCGTTTCATGCTGAAGGTGGTGATCAGCTACCCCTCCCGTGAGGAGGAGAAGCAGATCATCAGGCAAAATATCTTTGAGGCAGTGACCACCGATCGCCCCGTTGTGACCATACAGGAGATACTCGATGCCCGTAAGGTGGTGCGGGAGGTATACATCGATGAGAAGATCAGCAAGTATATTGTTGATATCGTGTTTGCCACCCGTTTCCCCGATCAGTACGGAATGGCTCACCTGAAAGATATGATCGGTTTTGGTGCTTCACCCCGTGCCTCGATCAACCTGGCACTGGCCGCACGTGCCTTTGCCTTTGTCAAGCGCCGCGGCTACGTGATCCCGGAAGATATACGTGCGGTATGCCACGACGTGCTACGCCATCGCATCGGCCTCACCTACGAGGCGGAAGCCAACAACATGACCAGCGAGGAGATCATCAGTGAGATACTCAACAAGGTTGAGGTGCCCTGATCGATAGAAAAAGAAATTGCTGCGAATCAAACGATACGATAACACACTGGAAGGGTATTCGCTATTTTATGGAACCAACCGACCTGATCAAGAAAGTACGCCACATCGAAATAAAAGCAAGAGGGCTCTCGCGAAACATCTTTGCGGGTGAGTACCATTCTGCTTTCAAGGGACGGGGTATGGCTTTCTCAGAGGTGAGGGAGTATCGTTATGGTGACGATATGCGCGACATTGACTGGAACGTGACCGCCCGTTACAACCGCCCTTATGTCAAGATCTTTGAGGAGGAACGGGAACTGACGGTGATGCTGATGATCGATGTCTCACAAAGCCTTGGCTTTGGGTCCCATTCACTGCTCAAACGGGATATGGTTGCGGAGATTGCGGCGACACTCGCTTTTTCCGCGATGCAGAACAACGACAAGATCGGCGTCATATTCTTCAGCGACAAGGTGGAGAAATTCATACCACCTCAGAAGGGTAGAAAGCATATCCTCTTCATCATCCGCGAGATACTCGGATTCACACCCCAAAGTAGCGGTACCGACCTCAATATGGTGCTGCGTTATATGACAAATGCCATCAAGAAGCGAAGCACCGCTTTTCTGATCTCCGACTTCATCGACCCTGATGATTACCAGAAGGCGATGCAGATAGCAAGCCGCAAGCATGACCTGGTGGCCATTCAGGCATACGACCAGCTGAGCACAGCGCTTCAACCGGTTGGGCTGATGAAAGTGCGGGATCCCGAGACAGGAGGTGAACGATGGATCGACAGCTCATCCAAACAGGTGCAGCAACAGTACCGTAACTGGTGGATCGCACTGCAGGAGAAGATGATCACTGCCACCCGCCTAAGCGGTGTGGACAGTGTCTCGATCTCAACCAATAGCGACTATGTGAAGTCATTGTTGCAGTTATTCCAACAAAGAAGATAAACTTGGGAAGCAAGATGAGACACAACAGATGGATGCATAAAGGAGTGCTGGTAACACTGGCCTTCCTGCTGTCAGCTGCGCTCCAGGCGCAGCGGGCCTCGGTGCATGCCACCGTACAGCCCACCGAGATACTGATTGGTGAGCAGGCGATGATCAACCTGAAGGTGATCACTCCCAAGGAGAAGACCATCCACTTTCCGGTTTATGAGAAAGAGATCATTCCCGGCATCGAGGTGATCGCCATGCTGCCACCCGATACCACGATCGAGCACAACGTGATGACCCTCAACTTCCGCTACCTGGTCACCTCGTTCGACTCCACACTCTATCATGTGCCACACATACCCATCTTCGACGGGAGCGACACCATTTACTCAAACTCCTTCGGTCTGAAGGTGACCGCACCGCAACTCACCGACTCCACGCTGGCCTACCTGGAAAAAATAAACAAGGGGGAGACCGATTCCATCGATTTCAATCTCCTTCAACTCAACGACATCAAGGAGGTGCGCAAGCCACCCTTCGTATGGACCGATTATCTCTGGATCCTGTGGATCGTACTGGGTGTCATGTTGTTGCTGGCCTTGATTGGTGTGGCGATTTACATCGTGCTGCAGAAAAAAAGAAAAGGTTACTTTTTCAAGCCACCCTTGGTGCTGCCGGCGCATCTGCGTGCCGTGAGAGAGCTCGACAAGCTAAAACAGGAGAAGCTGTGGTTGCAGGGACGGGAGAAGGAGTTCTACAGCCGGCTGACAGATGTCCTGCGATCCTACATCTGGGAAAGGGTGGGGATACAGGCCATGGAGATGACATCGGGCGAGATACTGCATGCCATCCGCAAGGTGGCAGAGAGTGATTCCACTACCGACAACCTGAAACAGATACTCACCACCGCCGATCTTGTCAAGTTTGCCAAATACAAACCCTATCCCGATGAGAACGACCTGAGCATGGTGAACGCCTATTTTTTCGTGAATCAGACAAAAGAAGATGATCCCCTGCCTGACCCGAAACAGGAAGGACGCGCATTGAAGGGTGGTCATCCGGAAAACAAATAAGAGTGAACTGGCATGGAATTTTTGCATCCTGAATATCTCTATCTGCTGCTGTTGCTGATCCCATTGACAGTATGGTATATCCTACGCCTTTCGAAGACACAGGCCTCCTTCCGGCTTGCTTCAACAAATGCGTTCAACGGCATGAAATCGGGTTTCAGGGTCTACATGCGGCACTTCCCTTTCCTGCTGCGGCTGCTCTCCCTTGCACTGGTGATCGTGGTCATTGCCCGTCCTCAGTCGGTAAGCAGCTGGGAAGAGTCGGAGACACAAGGGATCGATATTGTGCTGGCCCTCGACGTATCCGGCTCCATGCTGTCACAAGATCTGCAACCCGACAGGTTGCAGGCAGCAAAAAAGGTGGCCGCCGAGTTCATCACCGACCGCAACAACGACAACATCGGATTGGTCATCTTTGCGGGTGAGAGCTTTACACAGTGCCCACTCACCACCGACCACAAGGTGTTGTTGAACCTGCTCAACGAGATCAACTTTGGCATGATCGATGACGGTACCGCCATCGGCCTTGGCCTGGCTACTTCGGTGAATCGCCTCAAGGAGAGTCAGTCGCAATCGAAGGTGGTCATTCTGCTCACCGACGGCACCAACAACAGCGGGCAGATCGCACCGCTCACTGCAGCCGACCTGGCACGCTCCTATGGGATCAGAGTATACACGGTGGGTGTCGGTACCAAAGGGATGGCACCCACACCGGTGAACACCCCCTTTGGGATTCGAATGCAAAACATGCCGGTAGACATCGATGAGGAGACGCTCACCGAAATTGCAGCCATGACCGGAGGACAGTATTTCCGTGCACAGGATACAGAGGGATTGCGGCAGGTCTACAACGAGATCGACGAAATGGAGAAGTACCTGATCAGTGTGCAGAACGTGACACGCCGGCAGGAGTTGTTTCTGCCCTGGGCTCTTGCCGCCCTGGCATTGATCCTGCTGGAACTGCTGCTCAGGCGAACCTGGCTGAGAAGCATTCCCTGATGCTGCTCGTGGTGAATGATTGTACAGACGCAATATAATGAAGAAAGAGAATTGAAATGTTTAGATTCGGTAATCCTGAATATCTCTGGTTGTTTGTCGCAATGCCCTTCCTGCTGGCACTCTACCTCTATCTGAATGTCAGAAAGCGGAGAGATGTACAACGGATGGGGAACCTCACCACGCTCAGGATGATGATGCCCGAGCTGTCACTGAAACGCTCCTACCTGAAATTCTGGCTGATATTTACAGCGCTTTGTATCGGTATCTTTCTTGTGGCCCGCCCACAATTCGGCACCAAGGTGGAGACAGTAGAGAAGGAAGGTATTGAACTTGTCATCGCCATCGACGTATCCTACTCTATGCTTGCCACCGATCTCTCACCTGACCGGCTGAGCCGCGCCCGCCAGATACTCTCCCGTCTCATTGATGTGCGCAAGAACGACAAGGTGGCATTGATCGTCTTCGCCGGTGAAGCCTATGTGCAGATGCCCCTCACATCCGATACACAGTCGGCCAAAATTTTCCTCAACACGATCGATCCCTCGTTGGTGCCGGTGCAAGGCACCGCCATTGCTCAGGCCATAAGCCTCGGTATGACTTCCTTTTCTGCTGATGAGGAGGTAAGCAGAGCCATGGTGATCATCACCGACGGGGAGGACCATGAGGGTAACGCCTCCCAGCTGGCGGCAGAGGCTGCTGAAACGGGCGTGATGATCAATGTGTTGGGAGTGGGATCACCAGAGGGTTCTCCCTTGCCGGGTAGTGGCAATGGCAGCAACTACCTGACAGACAATGAAGGTAACGTCGTGGTGTCACGGTTGAATGAGGAGATGGCGATGGAGATCGCCCGCAATGGTGGTGGGCTCTATGTCCGGGCCGACAACTCCAACACCGCCATCCGTGCATTGGAATCACAGCTTGATGAACTGGAGACAACGCAAACCGTTTCGCTTACCTACTCCGAGTATGATGAACAGTTCCCTTTGTTGGGATGGATCCTGTTGGTGGTTCTCCTGCTGGAGGTACTTATTTATGACAAAAAGAACAGATTGTTCAGAAACGTGAGATTATTCAGATGAAACGAACGATGCAGATCAAAGCCCTCATGTTCCTGTTTGTGCTTTTCCTGCCATTGTCACTGATGGCTCAGAAAGAGGTCAGGCAGAACATCCGCAAAGGAAATAAGGTGTATCAACAGCAGAAGTTTGCTGAAGCGGCAGCCTTCTACGGAAAAGCGACTGAGGTGGATCCTGAATCGAGAGAAGCCATCTTCAACCTGGGTAACACCCTCTACCGGCAGAAAGAGTGGGACAAGGCAGCTGAACAATACCAGCATTTCGTCTCACTGGAGCAGGAGGATCCGATGGAGGCATCAGCCGCCTGGCACAACATCGGCAACACATTGCTTCAGAAGAAAGAACTGCAGCAATCAATGGAAGCCTATAAGATGGCACTGCGACTCAATCCGCAGGATGATGAGAGCCGCTACAACCTGGCGGTGGTGCAAAAAATGATCCAGGACCAACAGGATGATCAGCAGAATCAGGGTGAGGATCAACAGGAGCAACAACAGGATCAGCAACAGGAACAACAGCCGCAGAACCAGCCTCAGGACCAACAGGAGAAGCGTGCAGAGCAACCCAACCAGCCGGAGCAGATGTCACGCGACAATGCCCGCCAGCTGTTGCAGGCCATTGAACAGGATGAACAGCAAACACAGGAGAAGGTGCAACAGATTAAGGCTGAGGAGAGAGAACAGAAAGCAGAAGACAATAGAAGGAACAACAGAAACTGGTAGTGTTGCAATGACGATGAAACAGAAGATATCCATACTGACCATTCTTTTCCTGCTATGGGCAATGCTGGCCTCAAATACCAGAAGCCTTCAGGCACAGGTTACCTTCAAGGCGACTGCTCCGGCATCGGTGGTGGAAGGTGAACAATTCCGGCTCAGCTATCACCTCAACAAAGAGGGACGTGACCTGCGACTGCCCGAGCTGAACGGTTTTGAACTGCTCTTCGGCCCCAGCACCTCCACCAGCTACAGCCAGAGTATCGTCAATGGCAAGAGCAGTTCGGAGATGTCGGTGACCTACACTTATATCCTGATGGCAAACAAGGCAGGAAGCTACACCATCCCGGCTGCATCGATCACTGTAGACGGCAGCAACTACCGGTCGAACAGCCTGCAGGTCAAAGTGCTGCCTCCAGATGAGAGCCGCGGGGTAGCACCCGGTGATGAGGGCAGTAAACAGGAGAGAAGTTCCGCTTCCGGCAGCGGCACAGCAACTGTTACAGCCAACGATGCCTTTATACGGGCGATCGTTTCCAAGAACAGCCTCTATGAACAGGAGGGTTTCACGGTCACCTTCCGCCTCTACACCACGTTAAACGTGGTCAATTTCGGTAAGATACAGTTCCCGGAGTTTGAGGGGTTCATGGTGGAAGAAATCGATCTGCCAGTGAACAAACAGCTGCAGATGGAACGGTATAACGGCAGAAACTACTATACAGCCGATCTGCGCAAGTCGCTGCTCTTCCCGCAGCGTTCCGGCAAGATCACCATTCCCCCGGGCAGCCTGGAGATGGTCTTCTCTGTACACTCTGGAAAAAAAATCTCCTCTTTTTTTGGACCACAGGAGGTGATGGTGGATGTGAAGAAAGCATTGAAAACAAACCCCCTCGACATTGATGTGAAGCCGTTGCCGGAAAGCAGACCAGCCAGCTACGCCAATGCGGTGGGAAGTTTTACACTGAAGCCTGTTCTCAGCAACACCGATATCAGGGCGAATGAGGCCATCACCTTGCAGCTGGAGATAGCGGGTACCGGTAACCTGAAACTGATACGCAACCCGGAGGTATCCTTCCCCGACAACTTCGAGCAGTACGATCCCAAGGTTGACAATATGTATAACGTGACCACCAACGGACTCACCGGCATCCGGCGGATTGAGTATATGGTTATTCCCCGCTACGAAGGAGCGTATACCATTCCGCCTGTCACGTTCACTTACTTCGATCCCGGTAGCGCCTCCTACAAGACACTCACAACACCGGAATATCAGCTGAACATTGCAAAAGGAGAGCCTGGCGCTGCACCTGCCACCTCATTTGTGAACCGTCAGGATGTGAAGGTGGAACAGGATATCCGTTTCCTGATTACTGAAATACCCCACTTTCAGCAACGAGACAGATTTTTCGTGGGCTCACTGACTTACTGGCTCTGGATCCTGCTACCGCTGCTCCTGCTCACATCGCTCTATCTGATTGGTCGCAAACAGGCACGTGAGAACGCCAACGTGACACTGATGCGCAACCGGAAAGCCAACAAGATGGCACTCCGGCGACTGAAACTGGCAGAGCGCTATCTCAGGGAGCAGCAGCATGAGCAGTTCCACGAGGAGGTGCTGCGTGCCCTCTGGGGCTATTTCAGTGACAAGCTCTCCATACCGGTGGCACGCCTCTCGCGTGACAATGTGGAGTCTGCGTTGAGTAGTCATGGCATTGGCGAGGAGCTTACAAAACGATTTCTTGAGATCCTCGACAGTTGTGAGTTTGCACGTTATGCCCCGGTGGCGGGGGATGCAACCATGGACAAGATATATCAGGATACACTGGATGCGATTGGAGAGATGGAAAACAGATTAAAGAAGTCAAAATGATGCAGATCAACCTATTTCACGCGGTGGGCCTCAGCCTCTTGATAATGCTCCTCACAATTTCCAGTGCAACAGCACAGGAGCGCAACGACACCACCCGGCAAGAGGCGATCACCCCCATGGTGTCATCGGAGGAAACGCCTTCACCTGCTGTTGTGGCTGCAGAGACTTACAGGGCTGGTGACTTCCGTAAAAGCATCGAACTGTATGAGTTGGTGGTGGCTGAAGCGTTGGCTGAAAACCGCGAATCAGCAGCAGTCTACTACAACCTGGGCAATGCCTATTACAGGGATAACCAGTTGGCAAAAGCGATCCTGAACTACGAACGGGCCCGTTTGCTTGATCCCGGGAACAGCGACATCAGACACAACCTGCATTTTGCTCAAAACAAGACTGAAGACCGCATTGAACAGGCAGGCATCTTCTTCCTGCAGGAATGGTTCAAAGGAGTGAGAGACCTCAACACCTCCAATCGCTGGGCTGTTATCAGTATCATCTTCTTTCTGTTGTTTCTGGGCTGCGTAGCCATCTTCCTCTTTCTACAACTGTTGTGGGTGAGAAAAACCGCATTTTACAGTGCCATTCTCTTTCTCCTGCTGATGATTGGTGCCACTCTTTTCGCTTTCAGCCAGAAACGGGAACGGATGCTGCGCGACGACGCCATCGTGATGGTGGGAGCTGCCACAGTAAACGCTTCACCCGACCGTAACAGCAACCGGCTGTTTGAACTGCACGAGGGAACAAAGGTGAGAATCAGAAACAGTGACGGCGACTGGTACGAGGTGGAGATCGCCAATGGCAGTGTTGGCTGGACTGAGAAAGAGAACGTGGAGGTGATATAAGGTTGGCAACACCCGCAACTCATCCCGATCAGATATCACAGGAATTGAACGGTAATAACTGAACCCATGAAAGAGGCAATTGAGAATCTACTCCCCCTGGAAAGGGATCTCTTTTTTATGTTGAACGGCAGTGATTCACAGCTGCTCGATGACTGGATGTGGACCGTGAGCGGACGCTTCGTATGGATACCCCTCATCCTGATAATCCTCTTTCTCTTTTTCTATCGAACACCCCACAAACAGGCACTGGTTGTCACGCTCTTTTTTATCCTTGTGTTCGTACTCAGTGATCAGTTGTCTTCCGGTATCTGCAAGCCCTTCTTTGAGCGGTTCCGACCTACCCATCACCCCGACTTCAAGGAACTTGTCGATATGGTGAATGGCTATCGAGGTGGCAAGTATGGTTTTATTTCCGGCCATGCCACCAACAGCTTTGGTATTGCTCTCTTTCTCTCCCTGCTGTTCCGTCACCGTGGTGTTACCCTCACAGCACTCAGCTGGGCTGCTCTGAACAGCTACACCCGCATTTACCTGGGGGTGCACTTCATCTCCGATATCGTGGCGGGAATGCTTGCAGGATCGCTCCTGGCCTTTCTGCTCTATCAGCTGATGATGCTCCTGATGCACCGGCTACCCGCAACCCAAGGTGTGACAGCCGACAACCTCTTCAGTCGCAAACAGGGCAATTGGCTGACACTGTTTATGGTTGTATACCTGTTCCTGATTACCCTCTTCAGCCCCCTGTTATCCTCCTTGCCACACTGAAAAAGAAAGCCTGACAGTTTCGTCATCTTTTCACAAACATTTTGTGGAAAAAGTTTGGAATATCTTTTTTTTTCCGTAAGTTTAAGGCATCAAATAAATCTGCTACTGAATTAACAATTAAAATAAAAAGCCATGGCAAGAACAATTACCTTTAATGCGCTTAGAGAGCTGAAAGACAAACTCCCTGATGGTAGTATCCACCAAATAGCCTCGGAGCTGGAGATGAAACCCGAAACCGTAAGGAACTATTTTGGCGGATATAATTACAAGGAAGGTAAGAGTGTGGGGATACACATTGAGCCGGGACCAAATGGTGGTATTGTCGTATTGGATGACACCACCATTTTTGACAAAGCCCTCAAGATCCTTGGCCTGGATGATTACCCTGAACCGGACACCCAGCCCGAAGTGACAGAAGAGGAAGCGTAAAAAAGATGATAGAACCCAATGACTGTTTGATTGAAAACATGTGATTGGGTTTTTTTGGACAATTTCACCGGACATTTGTGGCTGTCAGTCGCTCATGTCTCAAAGGAAAACAGTATGGACAAAGATCACAAACATCACGAAGAGAAAATGGTCACAGTGGCCATTCATACCTATGAGAAAGCCCATATCCTGAAGACAATCCTGGAGTCGGAAGGGATACCGGCCGTGATCCATGGTGTCAGGATGATTGAACCGGTAGTTCCAGGGAATGTGCGGGTGAGAATCAACGAGAGCGATCTACCACGTGCCCTGCGGATTATTGAACAACTCGATTTTTCCGATCAGGATGCCATCGCTGCGGAGAGAGAGAACAAAAAGGAGATCCTGGTTCCGGTCGATTTTTCACAATATTCACGCAATGCATGTGCCTTTGCGTTTCGGTTGGCCTCTGACCTCGATTGTGAGGTGAAGCTGATGCACGCTTTCTTCACCCCTTTTTATCCCGCTTCGGTACCCTTTGGTGACTCTTTCACCATCCAACCGGCAGACAAAAGTATCTATCAGGATGTGAAGAGCAAAACCGAAAAGGAGATGAATCATCTGGTCGATACAATCAAGGAGCAGGTGGCCAACGGAACACTCCCCAACGTACCGTTTCAGACACTGTTGGTGGAGGGTCTTCCCGAAGAGGAGATCATCTCCTACTCAAAGAAGATCAGGCCTACCGCCATCGTCATGGGTACCCGTGGGCGCAACGCCAAAGAGATGGATCTCATCGGCAGTGTGACCGCTGAGGTGATGGATGGTTGCCGTACACCGGTGTTCGCCATACCGGAGGGTACAGAGGTGCAAGGTGTGGCTCAGATGAAGCACATCGTGTTCCTCACCAACTTCCAGGAACGGGAGTTCAAGGCGTTCGACATCATGATGCAGTTCCTGAAACCCTATCGGGTGAAGGTTTATTTGGCGCACATTGCCAAGAAGGAGGATGTATGGAATGAGATCAAACTGTCCGGTATCCAGAAGCGATTTGCTGAACTCTATCCCCACCTGGAATCGGAGTATCGCTTGATTGACCAGAACCTCGGACTGGAGGAATCACTTGAAATGTTTGTTAAAGGGCATCAGATCGACCTGATTTCACTCTCCAGCTCACGGAGAAACATCTTCGCACGCATGTTCAACCCCGGTATTGCCCGCCGGATGCTGTTTCATTCCGACACACCTTTGCTGGTTATCAAGGGTATGTGACAACTCATCCGGTTGCGCACAAAAAAAAATGGGTCTCTTTCAACGGAGACCCATTTTTTGTGTAATTTGATGGACCGAAAATTATTGTATGCCCAGCTTGCTTTTTACCTGTGGTGTGATGTTTACGGCAGTGGGACTCACATACACAATGGGAGACTGCATGGTAGATACATCAAAAACAAAACTGTAGCTGTTTTCATCACCTACCGCTTTGATCGCATCTGCAATCTTCTTGTTTACCGGCTCCAATAACTGCTGCTGCATCTGTTGCATTTCCTGCTGACTGTTTTGCAGATAGACCTGATAACGCTCCTGGATCTGGGCCAGTTGTTTTTGCTGGTCCTGCAGTACGGTTTCGGATGTAGCCTTGTTCTTATCGAACTCCTCCGCTTTCTTGTTGAACTCATCCACCAGAGCCTGGCCGTTCTTGGATATCTCCTCCTGCTTGCTATTCAACTGGGTCTCAATTCCAGCGAGCTCGGGCATGGCGGAGAATACCTCCTGCGCGTTGATGTACGCAATTTTCACATCCTGTGCCACTGCCGCCAGGGGGGCCAGTGCAATCATACAGATTAATAACTTTTTCAACATGGTTCTATTTGTAATTTTATATTAATAATGCTGGATTCAAAAAGCGTACAAAGATAAGCTTTTATTTTTAATAGCCTAACCGGGCGAGTACCAGATCACTGATGTCGATGGCAGGAGAGGCGAAGATCACCGAGGTGGCGGAAGCACGATCCACCACCAGAGCATATCCCTGCTCAGTGGATAAATCTTTGATCGCTTCATAAATGTTGTCCTGAATCGGTTTGATCAGTTTCTCCTGTTGTTCGAACAATGCACCCTGCGCACCGAAGTACTGGTTGCGTAACTCCTGGATGGCATTTTCCTTCGCCACGATTTCATTTTCCCGTTTGGTCTTTTCACTGCCAGCCAGAAAAACCAGATCAGCTTGGTATTTCTTGTACATGGCGTTTACTATCTCCACCTCTTTGTCCACCTCGCTTTGCCACTCTTGCGACATGGCTTCCAACTGCTTGTTGGCGTTTTCATAACTGGGTATGCGCTTGAGAATGTACTCCATGTCGATCAGAACAAATTTCTGTGCTTGGATGTGTCCCATGGAGATTGTCATCAATAAGCCGAAAAGTAACAATGCTTTTTTCATATTTTTCTAGTTTTTGATGTGAATCACAGGTGATTCTGATAATAAAGACCAATTAGAAGAGACAACGTTTAGAAGGGTGTAGGTAAAAATTGTTAAAGTGAGCTCTGCAATCGGCGTCACAATGTCTTAGAGATCGTGATGGCGGTTCACATTGGTACGCTCCTCATCAGAACTCCTGGCCTATGATAAAATGGAATTGACTTCCACCCCGTTGCCTGCTACCTGTACCAAAGACAGTGTCGAAACCGTATGCCCAGTCGATGCCCATCAAACCGATCATCGGCAGGAAAATGCGTGCGCCGACACCAGCCGATCGTTTCAGGTCGAAGGGGTTGAAGTCCTTCACCTCATGCCAGGCATTACCGGCTTCCAGGAAGGCCACACCGTAAATGGTGGAGTTGGGCTCTAAAATGAAAGGATAACGCAACTCAACGCCCAGACGGGTGTAGGCACGTGCTTGTTGTGCGATGGAGTTGTTCTCATAGCCTCTCAGAGCAATGTTCTCTGTAGCGAAAGAGGTGGTGTAGCCGCTCATGCCGTCACCTCCCACGTCGAAGGTCTCAAAGGGGGTCATCTTATTTTTGTTGTAATGACCCAGTATGCCGAATTCGACCCTGGTGGCGATCACTGGTGTACGGGTAACGGTAGAGGGGGTGAGCGGGGTGAAGGTGCGGATCTTCAGCTTCCACTTGTGGTACTCGTTCCAGCGATACTTCTCCGGATTGCTGTAAGCCAGCGCACTGTAATCTTTGTTGTCCCACAGCGAGAATGGAGGGGTGGCGCTCACGCTCAGCGTGAACTGTGAACCGGTGCGGGTGTAGATGGGGTTGTCGGTCGACACACGGGAGAGGGTGAAACCGAGCGTAATGCTGTTACTCACCCCGGTCTGGAACGGAAATTGGTTCCACGACCAGTTCTTCAGGCCGTAACGCTGGTATCCCAGCTCACCCATGAACTGGAAGTAGTCGTCGGGCCATTCCAGTCGCTTGCCATAGCCGAGTGACATCCCCAGCATGCTGAATACCTGGTTGGGGTCGGAAGCGTATTGTGCAATGTCCTGGTATCCGCCGCCATAACCGCCGCCGTATCCGCCGTAACCACCATATCCGCCGTAACCGCCATAACCGCCATAACCACCATAGTTGCCATAACCGTACATGTAGGGATTGTAAGCGTTCTGTGAGTAATAATCGCTATTGAGACCGGTATACCGAGAGTAGTAGGCGCTTACGGAAAGGTTGTTTGGCCTTTTCCCACCAAACCAGGGCTCCATGAACTGAAACTGGTAAGATTGGTAGTAACGGCCGTTTGTCTGCGCACTCAGCACCAGTGTCTGTCCTTCACCTTGAGGGATG
>JAEWQF010000079.1 GCA_023399295.1 Bacteroidota bacterium | reverse complement strand
TCTTCTCCATCCTGCTCTCCTGGGGGAAGAACATGATGGGGCTGACCGACTTCTTCATCGATTATGTACCGATGTACAACAAGTTCCGTGCTGTCTCCTCCATCCTGGTGATCGCCGAATTCTGCATCCCGCTGCTGGCGGCACTGACCATCAAGGAGATCGCGCAAAAACCGGAGCTGTTAAGGAACAACATCAAAGCGCTCTATCTCAGCCTGGGCCTCACCGGTGGTATCGCCCTGCTGTTCGCACTGTTGCCGAAGCTTTTCTTCTCCTCCTTTGTCTCCGCCTCCGAGATGCAGGCATTGCAGTCGCTCCCGCCCGAGCACATACAACCCATCCTGGCCAACCTCACCGACATGCGGGTAGGACTCTTCACCGCAGATGCCTGGCGCAGCTTCTTCATCGTGGCAATCGGATCAGCAACCCTCTGGCTCTTTATGGAGAAGAAGATCAGGGGGGAATGGATGGTTGCTGCCATCCTGCTGCTCTCGTTGATCGACATGTGGGGGGTCAACAAGCGCTATCTGAGTGACGAGGATTTTGTGGCACCACAACAGACTCAACAACAGTTCACGCTGACACCGACAGACGAGGTGATCCTACAGGACAGCACCCCCTATTACCGTGTATTGAACATGGCTACCAGCACCTTCAACGATGGGGTCACCCCCTACCACCACAAGGTGATTGGCGGGTATCACGCTGCCAAACTGCGCCGTTACCAGGACTTGATTGACCGTCACCTCACCGGTGAGATGGGAGCGTTGCAACAGGCCATCATCGATCACAGAGGTCTCCTGGATTCGGTGAGTGGTGCTCCGTTCAAGGTATTGAACATGTTGAACACACGCTGGGTGATCATGCCGGCACAAGGTGGTGGCACACTGCCGGTACTGAACCCCCATGCCATGGGCAATGCCTGGTTTGTAGACAACATCCGTTTTGTAGTGGGTGCCGACGAGGAGATCGAGACCGTCGGCATGCTCGATTTGCAGCACGAAGCGGTAGCCGACAAAGATTTCGAGCCGTTGCTGGGGAGCCTGCTTGTCACCCCGGCCGACAGTGCTTCAACCATCCGGCTCCTGGATTATGATTCCGACTACCTCGTGTACGAGACAGATACAAAGAAGGATGAGCTGGCCGTATTCTCCGAGATCTATTACCCAAAGGGGTGGCGGATCACGCTCGACGGTGAGCCGGCAGAGATGTTGCGGGTCAACTACGCACTTCGCGGCATGGTGATTCCGGAAGGGAAGCACACCGTCACCTTCCGGTTCAACCCCAAGAGCATCAGCACCACCGACAGCATCGCCTATGCGGCACTCATCCTTATGCTGTTCACTGGCATCCTGCTGATCTATCGCTCGCTGAACAGACGCAGAAAACAGTCAATGGGGAAACAATAGATTCACAAACTGTCCATCTTAAACAAAGTCCATCATGTTCAAGAAACAAGTTTCTTTTCTGATCGCCTGCGCAATGGTGACGCAGCTGAACGCGCAAAAGCTTGCCTTCAATGCAGAGGGCACCTTCAAGATTGTACAGTTCACCGACATGCATTACATCCATGGAAACCCACTGTCAGATACCACACTGTTGCTCCTACACCGGGTGCTGGAGGCAGAAAAACCGGATCTGGCAATATTCACAGGAGACGTTGTTACCGGTCCTGTGCAAGCGGGATGGGATGCTGTGACTGCACCCTTGACAGAGAGAAACATCCCATTCGCGGTTACACTGGGAAACCATGACCATGAACAAGGTGTCACGCGCAGTGAGATTGCACAGATTGTATCTGGTTACCCTCTGAATGTGAATAGCATGTCTGTAACGATTGGGGATCGTGTGCTGAACAATGCTATCCCGGTATATGAAGCGACCCATTCACTCAAAGAGGCAGCTCTGATCTACTGCTTTGATTCGGGAGCCTACGCTACCATCGAGGGTGTGGGGGGATACGGATGGATCACTGACGGCCAGATCGACTGGTATCGCCAGGAGAGTCTGCGACATACCATTCAGAATAACTTTTCACCGTTGCCGGCACTGGCTTTTTTCCATATTCCGCTACCGGAATACCGAACAGCGTTCAATGGCGACCGGTGGGTTCGCCATGGCGAGCGAAAAGAAGATGAATGCGCGCCGGAGCTCAACTCGGGCATGTTCCTTGCCATGCGTGAGATGGGTGATGTGATGGGTACTTTTACCGGTCACGACCATTTGAACAACTACATTGTTGACTACCACGAGATCGCCCTGGCCTATGGCTCATTTAGTGGCTGGAAGACGACCTACACACCTGCATTAAACGGCGCGAGGGTATTGGTACTCAATAAAGGCAAAAGGGAATTTGATACCTGGCTGCATCTGCTGGATGGCACCATTCTCTTTCACAACACTTACCCAACTGACTTCCGGCAGGAGCAGCAATGAATGAGAGACAACCGATCTTCAAGGTTTCTCATCGATTGCAGAGTTCACGGAAGGAACACCACGCGCATGTACGACTGTTTTCCGTTTGTATGAAGGGGATAGCAGGGTTGTAGATTTCTTCCAGCAGGGCATCGAAGTGCTGCCGGAACTCAGGCAACAGGATGGAAAGGTCGCCAACCGGATGGCTGTCGTGGTGAATCTGTGGTTCAAAGCGGTCGTAGACCGAACGGAGGTAGTAGAGTGCAGGGGAGATCTTGTCACCCGGGTTCTCCAGGAGATAAAAAAGACCGTAGAGCAATACCTGCAGGATCTGGTAGGGACGATTGGCTTTCGATGCGTCAAAAAGTGAACCCATCTCCTTGAAGCCCGTTTCTCCCTTGCCGGTCTTGTAATCGATGATCCTGACGGCATCACCCACCCTGTCGACACGGTCGATGCTTCCCTTGAAGTTGAGCTTTAGTTGCGCATTGACCGGATAGATGTGTTTAAACCGATATTCCGAACTGAGATAGGTGAAGGGAGTGAACTGTTTGTCGATCTCGAGTGTCTGCCTCACGTAACTCTTCAGGATCTCACCGATAAGGTAATGCTGTCCTTCCAGTGGACGGGCATGACTCTCGTCACGAAAGTAGTGGCGCGCAAAAGCTTCTTCCAGTATCCTGTTGAGGAGCGCTTCATCCCCAGCTAGGGAGGAGAGCACATCGGGTGTGATGGCCACACCCTTGTAGCGGTTGTAGAGGGTCTCCATCAACCGGTGAAAGATGGAACCGAACACGTCTGCCTCCACACGCTCTTCAATCTGATCCTCTTCCACCAGCTCTTCCACGGCGGTGAAATAGAACTTAAGCGGGCAATTGATGTAGGTGTTGATCAGCGATGCCGACAATGACCGGTTGTTGCCCGCACGAAAGGCGTCCAGCTTGCGCATCACCCCGGCACTTTTATCAACCGTCACGGGAGTCACCCGGGGTGCAGCCACATCGTAAGTGGCTACCCGCTCGGTGATTTGAAAGAGATCACCATACAGGTATTTCATCTGATAAAAGTAACGACTCACCTCACCACTCAGTTGCTCCTCCCCTGCGCGGGTATCGTAAAGTAGAAAGATTCGTCGGGCACGGCTGATCATCCTGTAAAAGTGATAAGCGTATGTGCTGTCCTGCTGCTCATAGGTGGGCAGACCAAACCCTTTGCGCAGCGTGTAGGGGATGAATGAGCTGTTGTTGTTCTTTTGCGGGAGCACCCCTTCGTTTACCGAGAGGATGATCAAGTTCTCAAAGTCGAGGGCGCGTGTCTCCAGTAGACCCATCACCTGCAACCCGGAAAGCGGCTCCCCGCTGAAGGCGACACTGATGCTGCGCGCAAGGTTCCTGAGCAGACGAAAGCAAGTCTCCACGCTCATCTGTTCTACCGCCTGCAGGCGATCCTGCAAGCGGGTGATGATCTTGTGGTATTGCACGATGAACTCCCGCTCCAGATCGACAGCACGACTGCTCCCATCAGTCTGTTCCTCATCATGCTTTGCAATGGTAAGGTGCTGGTAGAGATGGGAAAAGATCGCCTGCAGGTAAGGAGGTATCTCCTCCCACTGGGTAACAGGTGTGAAGATCAGCTGCAACAGTGGATGGGGAGGGATCTCGGATCGGGGTACCACGATGCGGTTGTAGGTGAGGATGTGACTTTGCAGCTGTTCTGTCTCTACGGGAGCAGCTGACGAGATGAGCGGATGTCTCAGCACCGCCTTCACATAACGATGAAAAAAGGCTGTCTCGCCATTGCGGCTGCGCAGGTTCTGCTGCATGATGGCGACCTGCTCCACCAGGCTGGCCACGGAAGCATGCGTTAGACTGTAACCCATTGTCACATTGATCTTGCTGAACTCCGGGGGAATAGAATAGAGCAATGGGAGCAACAGGTTCTCATCCGGGAGCACGATGGCCGTCTGAATCGCCTCATCAGGATCCGGTATCGCTCCCGAAGATACGAGCTGGGTGAGTATCCGGGTCGCATGTTTTGTCTGTCCCACTCCGGAGGAGATACCGATCAGTTCAACCTGCGGCTTTTCTCTTTCATGATGGGTGAGTGGCAGGGTGTGACGGGAAGGGAATCGTGACAGATTCTCTCTACCACGGGAGGAGGCGAGGTTCGCCACATCACGCAACAGCGGTGAATCATAATCCCAATAGAAATCGGCAAGGTCACGGTTGCGCAGGTAATCCATGAGGAGGATCTCGGCCGGTATCAAGGCATTCAATCCCACAAAGATATATTCCTCGCCATCGGGCAGCGTCATCTCACCTGCTTTTGCCCTTTCTGCCACTTCACGAAACATCATCCCCTCATAGGCAATTCCTTTTTCGTGCAGGGAAGATCTGAAGGAGACGTAAAGTTCAAACAGTATTTTCCATGTCTGATGAAACCGTTCCTTGGTTTCATTCCCCTCCACCGGCATGAAATGACTCCAGAAATGACGGATGGCTTCAATCTGTTCTCCGGTAAGATGCGAGAGATCATCATCGAGCGAACGGAAATCGTGCAGGTTGCGATAGAGCTGGCGGGCATCAGCAAGGTGCTTGTCGGTGTCATCGAAATCGTTGAGCAGCATCTCTCCCCAATAAAGAAAGTCATCGAACAACTCTTTCGATCCACTGATCGCACAATACCGGTTGTATAGGATGACCAACATCTCGATGTGATCGGCGGGCCGATAAATGGAGAGCGAGGCAAACAGTTCCCGGATGGTGATCACCCGCGGCGAGAAGAGCGGCTTGCCGGCAATTTCAACCAGATATTTCTGGAAGAAAACACCGGCACGACGATTGGGGAAAACGAATGTGACCTTATAGAGTTCGTTTCCTCTCATCCCGTGAAACAGTGTGGCTACCTGTTGTAGAAAAGAAGTCATAGGCTGCAATATCTATTGCCAGTGAGTGGCTTTCCTGCAAATGTATGAAAAATATGGCAGAGCCGGATGTTACATTTTTCGAAACATATGCTATTTTTCATTTAATTTAAACTAACTTGCACCTTTTTCATCAGTGCCTGTCTGACCATATGCCAGAAGTACAACTTGCAAATATCTCTTCAATCTACAAAGACCACCTGGACGCATTGCATGCTTACGCATTACATTTGGGGTTTGATGAACAAACTGCCATGGATGCCATCCATGATCTGTTCTACAAGCTTTGTACCCGTCACACCTTCATCGACAACCCGGGAAATCTGCGTTTTTATCTCTTCAGGGCGCTTAGAAACCGTTTGATCGACATCCGCCGTTCACAGCGGGAGTTTAGCGGGTTTGTGTTTGACGACCAGGAATCGGCGGGTGATCCTCCTTTTCACCTGCAAGTTACGATAGAGGATGAGATGATTCTTGAGGAGGAACAGGAAGCAATTCGCCGTGAGATTGAAAAAGTACTCAGCGGCCTCACCCACCGGCAGCGTGAGATCATTTTCCTGCGATACATCCACGAACTGAGCTACGAAGAGATTGCATCCATCATGCAGATATCCGTGGAATCGAGCCGCAACCTGCTTCACCGGACCCTCACACGAATGAAAGCGTCACACTTGCCGGTCTGGTTTGTGCTATCGTGCCTCCATTAAACGTTAAATAATTCGGAAAAACCAAAACTTTATCAAAAAAATGATGAGATTCCACCCTTGTCATCGTTTACCTTATACACAGTTATTAACACAAACCGTTTCTTTTTGATCATTAATAATATGAGCAACGAAAGAGCTGATATTGCTCCTTTGCGATACCTGAAAGATGAAAAATTCATTGTGTGGATGCTTGCCCCCACTGATGAACTGAACAGTTACTGGGAACAGTTTACTGAGAATCATCCGGAAGAGAGGAGCCATCTGCTGAGAGCGAAAGAGTTATTCAAGAAGGTCAATCTCTCCTCCTACAAGCTGGATGAGAGAGCAAAAGAGAAGGCAGTGGCGCGCCTTGAGACGTCGCTCCGCCACTTTCGTCGCAAAAGAAAATTGCGAAGGATCGGCATCATGGGTGCCAGTACCGCTGCACTCCTCCTGTTGTTGTTTCTGTTGGGGAAGGATCTGATCATGCAACCGGACTCCTTGTCAGAGATCCCAATGAGTTATTATGTTGGCAACGAGCTGGATTCGCAGGATATACAGCTCTTCACCGGCGATCAGACTACCACATTCGAGGAAAACATCGATGTCACCATCCGGAACGACCAGCGCATAGAGGTGAAGAAGGAGCACAGCCGTGATGCGGATGAGATCGCGGTTGAAAAAAACACGATCAACCGTTTGGTCGTACCACATGGTAAACGATCGAAGGTGTTGTTGCCCGACGGCACCCGGATATGGCTTAACGCCGGATCCACACTCATCTTTCCCTCTGCTTTCGGAAAAAAGACACGGGAGGTACAACTGAGGGGTGAGATGTATGCCGAGGTAGCCCATGATGCCAACCGCCCCTTCCTGGTGAAGAGTGATCAGCTCGATCTCAAGGTGTATGGCACCAATTTCAATTTTTCAGCATATGACAATGCTGCCCCCTGGGTGGTACTCGTGGAGGGGAGTGTTGGTGTAAAAGCGGCAGGGGGCAAGGAGATGAAGTTAGCACCCAATGAGCGGATCATCCGCAACCAGAATGGATTGCTGGAAAGAAGCAAGGTAGACGTAAGTGCCTTCGTGAGTTGGAAAGACGGGTACCTTGCCTACCAGGAGACACCCATCGCGGAGGTGTTGAGACAGATAGAACGGTATTACAACCTCTCGTTCAATCTCGACGACCATGTATCCCTGCAGGGGTATACCTGCAGTGGCAAGATCATCCTCTCTGACAACCTCGACAATGTGTTGACAGCGTTGACGCTGATTTCCAACACGCGTTATCACAGAGAGAACAAGTCTATTTATATCTATGAGAAATAACAATTCTAAAAAAAATTGCCTATGAGATGAAAAAGCAGTAAATGAAAAACGAAGCCGAACGATAGTGCGAATATCGTCCGGCAATGATTCTAATTACCGTGTATATCAATAATTAAAAACAGAACAAAGATATGAATAAAAATTCTATTGCAGGGGAGCAACCTGTCAATAATCTTAAACGTGCGTTTAAAATCATGAAAGCGACAATCTTCATGCTATTCTTTAGCATTTTGTATCTACAGGCTTCGACCGGTTATGCTCAGGAGACTGAGTTGACATTAGACCTGAAATCCACTACCATCCGCAAGGTTTTCAAAGAGATCGAGAACAAAAGTGAGTTCAGGTTTCTCTTTGAAGGAAACACTGCTGAACTGATGGAGAAGCGGGTGAATCTGACCGTGGAAGCAGAGCACATTGCAGAGATCCTCGAAAAGGTATTGTCTGAGACAACATTGACATACAAGATCCTCGACAACCAGATCGTGGTCTACCGGGATGCCGCAAAGAAAAACGCGCCCGAAATCGCAGCGCTCCTCACAGAAGTGGAGCAACAGAAAAGAGAGATCCGTGGCCGGATTACCACGGCTGACGGTGAAACGGTGATTGGTGCGAACATCATTGAGATGGGAACCACCAATGGCACCATCTCCGACACCGATGGCAATTTTGTGCTGGAGGTCAAAGAGGGTGCAATCATCCACATATCCTACATCGGTTTCCTGGAACAGGATGTCAACACCAGCGGCAGAAACTTCCTGGAGGTAGTGTTGCTGGAAGACACCCAGTCACTGGAAGACCTGGTGGTAGTGGGATATGGTGTACAGAAGAAAAAACTGGTTACCGGTGCCAACGTGTCGGTAGGGAGTGAGACACTCCAGAGCCAGCACTCCATCAATGCCCTGGAGGCGATGCAGGCCTATGCACCCGGTGTGAACATCACCCAGGCATCCGGTATGCCGGGAGAGGGATTCCAGGTGAACATCCGTGGTCTGGGTACCATTGGCAACTCGGCTCCCTTGTATGTGATCGACGGTGTGGCCGGTGGTGACATCAACACGTTGAACCCCTCCGACATTGAATCGATTGATGTATTGAAGGATGCAGCCTCAGCTGCCATCTACGGAGCCCGCGCCGCCAACGGTGTGATCCTGGTCACCACCAAAACCGGACGCAAGGGACGCATCGAAGTGGCCTACGACGGTTACTATGGTGTACAGAATGTATCCAAGATGCCCGATCTGCTGAACGCCAAGCAATACATGGAGATCTACAACGAAGAGCGTGTGATCGCCCAGAACAATCCTGCGGCAGCAATTGACTTCTCTGCCAGAATCCCGGGTCTTTATCAGCAGATCATGAGCGGACAATGGGAAGGCACCGACTGGATGGAAGAGATACGCAACGAGAATGCACCCATCCAAAATCATGCCATCAACCTCTCCGGTGGTTCTGATCAGTCACTCTTCTCACTGGGATTCTCCTACACCTCACAGGAAGGTATTCTCGGCAAGCCGGTTGAGCCGCGCAGCGACCGTTATACGGTACGTCTGAACAGCGACCACGTGATCCTGAAGAAAAATGGAGTGGATGTAATCAAGGTGGGTGAAACCTTCAACTACAGCTTCCGCCAACGCTCCGGTATCGCGATCGGGGGCATGTATTTCAACGACATCCGAAACATGCTGACCGGTAGCCCACTGGTCCCGGCCTACAACGAGCAGGGTGAGTATTATGCCCGGGCCGATGTGAAAGCTTCCGGTATCGAAGGCCTCTCATCACGCCTATTCAACCCACTGGCCCAGATGGCACTCAACAGGGGAATGAACGAGACACAGAACTACAACATCAACAGCAATGCCTACCTGGAGATCCAGCCAATCAAGGATCTGGTCTTCAGAAGCAGCTTCGGTTACCGGATGTTTGCCGACGCCTACAGGAGCTATCAGCCCGCCTACGACCTGGCTGGTGATGCAACCCTCAGCCCCGGACGCATCATCCAGTCGGGTGGCAGCGGATACAGCTGGACCCTCGACAACACGATCAACTACAAGTTGAAAAAGGATGACCATAACATCGACCTGCTGCTGGGTCAATCAGTTGAAAAAATCGGTTATGGAACGAACATGAACATCACCAATGCCTACCCGACATTCGTGGGATTCGAGCATGCCTATCTGAGTAACACCGACGGAATCACCTCAGGTGTGACCAGCATCGCGGGCGGACCACACAAACAGGAAGCACTTGCCTCCTTCTTCGGCAGGATCAATTACGACTACCGCGAGAAGTACATGCTGACACTGGTGATGCGCGCCGATGGTTCCTCCAACTTTGCCAAGGGCAATCAGTGGGGTTATTTCCCCTCCATTTCTGCCGGTTGGGTGCTTACGGAAGAGGAGTTTCTTGCCAACAATGAGGTGATGAACTTCCTGAAGCTGCGCGCCAGCTGGGGACAAAACGGAAATCATGATATCGATCCATTCCAGTACATGAGTCTGATTGCGTTTAACCCACAGAACAATTACCGGTTCGGTGGCGATCGCAACAAGATGCAGCTGGGCGGTTATCCCTCCATCCTCCCCAACCCCGATGTGGCGTGGGAGACTTCCGAACAGCTTAACCTGGGATTTGATGCCTACTTCTTCAACTCCAGGCTTCAGACAAGTTTCGATTACTACACCAAGACCACCCGCGACTGGCTGTTGCGTCAACCGGTAGCCGATGTGCAGGGTCCTCAGGGAGCCTTCGTCAACGCAGGTGACATCGAGAACAAGGGATTTGAACTGGGTTTGAAATGGAACGACAACATCGGTGAGTTAACCTATGGTGCGCATTTCAACCTCACACGCAACGAGAACAAGGTAACCCGCATGGGTGACAACAGCGGTTTCATTGAGAGCGCTGGCAATGTCATCTCACAGGGCACCGATCCTGTATGGCGTGTTCAGGTAGACTATCCGGTAGGCTATTTCTATGGTTACAAGACCGAAGGTGTCTTCCAAAATACGCAACAAATCAGCAGCTGGAGCAAGGGATTCCTGCAGACAGACCCGCAACCGGGTGACCTGATCTTCTCCGACACCAATGGTGACAACCAGGTGACGCCTGACGACAAGACCCTGATTGGCAATCCCCATCCCAAATTCCGCACTGGATTTGGCATCACTCTGGGATACAAGGGCTTCGATTTTGCCATCACCGGCAAGGGATCCTTTGGACATCAGATCCTGAAGTCCTACCGCTCACACGCCGACAATGAGTTCCACAACTACACCACCGAGATTCTGGGACGCTGGACAGGCGAAGGCACCTCCAATAAGCTGCCGCGCATGACTGCCGGCAACGGTGTCAACCGCATGACTGTTTCCGACCTCTACATTGAAGATGGTGACTTTGTAAGAATCCAGGACATCACCCTGGGGTACGACTTCAAGAATCTCTTCCCAAAGATGCCTTTTGGACAGGCTCGATTCTATGTAACCGGCCGCAACCTGTGGACGTTCACAGGCTACTCCGGCATGGATCCGGAAGTAGGTTATGGTGATGCGCAACCGTTTGTATCGGGTATTGATCTGGGCTTTTACCCAGCACCGTCGAGTATCCTTATAGGAGTCAATCTGAAATTTTAAACACCCAGATGATTATGAAAAAAATACTATATATTGTCCTGTTTGCACTGATCTTTACCGGTTGCGACGATTTTCTGAGTTATGATCCGCTTACCGACAAGACTTCGGCCAACTTCCCAAGTACAAGTGAAGAGGTGGCACAGATGATGGCCGGCATCTACACCACCATGACCAACGAGCACCAGCTCACCGACATGAGTTACCTCTTTGTATGTGAAGTAGCCAGTGATGAAAAGCTGGGCGGCGGTGGTGTGAACGACGTGAAGGCACAGGCATACGAAGCCTTCATGTATTCCGATCCCGACATGCTCAGCCACAACTGGGAAACCAGCTACGAAGGCATTCACCGTGCCAATTTCGCCATTGAGAAACTGGACGCACTGGCAGAAGGTATTGTCTCGGAGGAGGATAAGAATCAGAACAAGGGCGAAGCACTCTTCCTGCGTGCATTTTTCTACCACCGCTTGGCAACGCTCTACGGCAGTGTGCCCCTGAAGATCACCACCGAGATGGCTGATCTGGGCGGAGCATCTGCCGATGAGATTTTCGCACAGATAGCCTCCGACCTGAAGGCCGCAATCAGCCTGTTGCCCAACAAACCCTATTCCGCCACCACAGAGGGACATGTCACCCGTTGGGCCGCACAGGCAATGATGGCAAGGGTGTGGCTGTTCTACACCGGTTTTTACCAGAAAGCCGATCTGCCGTTGGTAGAAGGTGGCAGTGTAACCAAACAGGAGGTGATCACCATGTTGGGCGAATGCATCAACAACAGCGGTCATACCCTGGTGGGTGATTACCACGAGTTGTGGCCCTACACCAACGAGCTGACTATCCAGGACTACCCCTACATTCAGGACTACATGGCTGAAACGGGTAAGACTCTGAAGTATGCCAGTGACAATGGTGCACGCAACCCGGAGACACTCTTCGCGCTGCAGTTCTCGAACTTTGCCGACTGGGATGTGCGCAGGGGTTATGCCAACCAGTACCAGCTCTACTTCGCACTGCGCGGACTGCAGTCGCTGGCCAACACCTATCCTTTTGCCGGTGGCTGGGGACAGGGCAACTCCATACCGAAACCTGTTGTGGATCAGTGGCTGGCAGATGAGCCGAATGACCCGAGACTCTGGGCCTCCGTACTCGACATTGCAGCTGAACTGCCCAACTACGCGAAGGGACAGTGGGACTTCGTGATGGAGAGCAACTACTGGGGCAAGAAGTACAATGGCATTTCCGCCCGTGACGGCAACAAGTACTACAACGACTACAGTGTAGTGATGTATGGCAACAAGGACAACCAGCAGTTGTCGCACGGCGACGATTTGATCTTGATTCGATTGGCCGATGTATTGCTGATGATGTCCGAGCTGACTGAGGATGCCCAGTACATGAACCGTGTACGTCATCGTGCCGGTCTGGGAGACAAACCTTATTCACTGGATAACATCCAGAAGGAACGCCGCTATGAGCTGGCATTCGAAGGTCTCCGCTGGAACGACATGCGTCGTTGGGGCGCATCCTATGCCAAGGCTGCGCTTGAATCACAGATTGGTGCTCCGATCTACAACTTCGGCAATCCAGCTGTGTACAATGGTGTGACCAAAAGCATGAATTACAGCACCCGTTACGACGAAACCAAGGGGTTCTTCCCCATTCCTCAATCACAAATCAACCTTTCCAATGGACTGTTGGAACAGATTGAAGGGTATCGTGATGGGAAGGGTCTCTATCCCGGCTTCAGCAACTAAAACATAGTGGTGCCCTCTGCAGGGAGGGCATCATTATTTCATTCGCTGCTTTGTTAGAGGGCTGTCACTTGTTGGCAGCCCTCTTTATATTGCACAAGAAATCCGCGGGAATTGCTCCCCGCGGAAAGTGATGGTTTTTTCAGTAAAAGCATAGAAATGTTTCAGACCACGCCCTGTGCCATCATGGCGTCGGCCACCTTCATGAAACCGGCTATGTTGGCACCCTTCACATAGTTGATGTACCGACCATTCCGGCCGTGGTTCATACATTGTTCGTGGATATCGCTCATGATCTGGTGCAACCATTTGTCCACCTCCTCATTGCTCCAGGAGATGTGCATCGCGTTCTGGGTCATCTCCAGTCCGGAGCAAGCCACACCGCCTGCATTCACCGCCTTCCCGGGGGCGAAGAGCATCTCGTGCTCCAGGAAGAAATCAACCGCTTCAGCCGTGCATCCCATGTTGGATACCTCAGCCACCAGTGTCACCCCGTTGGCTTTCAGCAGACGGGCATCCTCCAGGTTCAATTCATTCTGAATGGCGCACGGGAGCGCGATGTCTACCTTGCACTCCCAGGGTTTACGCCCGGGGTAAAAGATCGCATTGGGGAATTCATCTGCATAGGGAGCCACCACGTCGTTGCCACTGTTGCGCAGTTCGAGCATGCAATCGATCTTCTCCTTCGTGTTGATTCCCTCCTCGTCATAGATGTAGCCGTCGGGTCCGGAGATGGCCACCACTTTCGCACCCAGCTCGGTGGCCTTGGTAACCGCACCCCAGGCTACGTTCCCGAAGCCGGATACTGCAACTGTTTTACCTTCCAGATTGAGTTGGTGTGCAGCACACATCTTCTCCACAAAGTAGAGTGCACCGAAGCCGGTCGCCTCGGGCCGCAGCCTCGAACCACCAAACGACATCCCCTTGCCGGTGAAGGTACCGGTATGCTCACGGGCCAGCTTCTTGTACATGCCAAACATGTAACCTACCTCGCGTGCACCGACGCCAATATCGCCTGCAGGCACATCGGTGTCGGGTCCGATGTTCCGCCAGAGTTCCATCACGAAAGCCTGACAGAAGCGCATGATCTCGGCTTGTGAACGTCCCCTTGTAGAGAAATCGGAGCCACCCTTGCCACCACCCATCGGGAGCGTGGTAAGTGCATTCTTGAAGGTCTGCTCAAATCCCAGGAACTTGAGTGAGGAGAGGGTCACGGAGGAGTGGAAACGGATCCCCCCCTTGTAGGGTCCGATGGCACCGTTGAATTGAACACGGTAACCGATGTTCACCTGCACCTTCCCGTTGTCATCCACCCAGGGCACCCGGAAGGTAAAGATACGGTCGGGCTCCACGATCCGCTCAATGATGCCCGCTTTTTCGAACTCGGGGTGCTGGTTGTACACCTCTTCAATTGAAACCAGTACCTCTTTCACTGCTTGCAGGTATTCCGACTCACCCGGGTGTTTCGCCTCGAGTTGTGTCATTATGTCATTCACTCTCATATAATAGAAGATTATTTAGGATAAATGTTTGACAAAGGTATAGAATAATTTGAATTTATGATATTCTAATGCGGCATTTTTACCTCTTTTTTTTATTTTTCCGCATCGATTCCAACAATGGCGCAACAATCTGATTGTCATTCATATATCAAAGTATCATCAAATTGATTCTGCAATTTTGTTTCTGTCGCAATCCTGCAAAAAAAAGATCTGTTTCATTACAATTTTGCCAGATAAGAGTAGAAAATGAAACAGCTGGTTTACATCGACTGATTACCGACAGGAAGCGTGAAGATTCGATGAGTGAATGGAAGAAAGTTTCGCTTTTCGCAGAGAATTGGTTATTTTTGCATGAGGAATCACAATTGATGACATTGATAGATGGCAAAGAATAAACTGGCCAGGTTTGCCGACATGGCCACCTACGAAAATGTATTCCAATATACTTTCGAAACGCTGCAGAAGAGCGGATTCCCACTGAAAGGAAAATGGGATGAATATTTCGGCAACCAGAACCCCATCGTGTTGGAACTGGGATGCGGCAAGGGTGAGTACACCGTGGGGCTGGCGCGAAAATATCCGGGAAAGAACTTTATCGGGATCGACATCAAGGGTGCCAGAATGTGGAAAGGTGCATCAGAGGCGCTGGAGGAGCGACTCACCAATGCTGCATTTCTGCGCACCCACATCGAGCTGATCGATTACTTCTTCGCCGAAAATGAGGTATCTGAGATATGGATCACCTTTCCCGATCCACAAATGAAAAAAACCAACAAACGGCTCACCTCTACCCGATTCATGAGACTATACAGCCAAATCCTCAAGGAGAATGGCATCATCCACCTGAAGAGTGACAGCCCCTTCCTTTACACCTATACCCGGGAGATTGTCAAGGTGAACAGACTGGAGCTGTTGTGTGACACCGATGACTTGTATCATTCCGGGATGGAGGATGAGATGCTTGAAATACGGACCTTTTATGAACAACAGTGGCTCAGTCGTGGTTTATCCATCAAGTACCTCCGGTTCGTCTGCCCTAAAAAACAGGAATGGGTGGAGCCTGACATTGAAATAGAGAAAGACCCCTATCGCAGCTTCGGCAGAAATGCGAGAATGTGAGGTTTGTACGTTTGTAAGTTGATCTGTTTATGGTTCATGGTTCGAGGTTCATGGTTCGAGGTTCTTTATTTGATATTCGATGTTCAAAACATAAAGCTAAAAGGCTAACAGCTATAAGCAATAAGTAATAAGTTATAAGTTATAAGTTATAAGTTATAAGCTATTAGCTAGATGCTAAAACTACAATAATTATGGCAATATATCCCCAGTTAATCATTGACGCGCTGAAGCATGTGCGTTACCCGGGAACGGGACAGGACATTGTTTCAGCAGGAATGGTGGAAGATGACATCCGTATAGAAGGAATGAAAGTGAGTCTCTCGCTCATCACCGAGAAACCGAATGATCCCTTTATCAAGTCAGTTGTGAAGATGGCTGAACAGGCGATACTGATGTATGGTGACAAGGATATCGAGATCAAGGGCAATATCTCTGTGAAATCGAAACAGGCTCCTCGTCCGGCTCTGCCGGATTTGCTGCCGGGTGTGGCCAACATCATCGCAGTGGCCTCCGGCAAGGGAGGGGTTGGTAAAAGCACCGTCTGTACCAACCTGGCTGTAGCGCTTGCACAGAAAGGATACCGTGTGGGACTACTCGACGCCGACATCTTCGGCCCGTCGGTACCAAAGATGCTGGGGGTGGAGGATGCTGCACCCATACTGGAAAAGATAGAAGGTCGTGACATGATCCAGCCCATCGAACAGTATGGGGTGAAGATGCTCTCCATTGGCTTTTTCGTGAAAAAAGAGGATGCGGTTGTGTGGCGCGGTGCCATGGCCGGCAATGCGCTCAAGCAATTGATTGGTGATGCCTCATGGGGTGAACTGGATTATTTCCTGATCGACCTGCCTCCCGGCACCAGCGACATTCACCTCACACTGGTACAGACCCTCCCCATTACCGGAGCGGTGATCGTGAGCACGCCACAGGAGGTGGCACTGGCCGATGCCCGCAAGGGTATCAGCATGTTCACCGGTGACAAGGTGAATGTGCCCATTCTGGGACTGGTGGAGAACATGTCTTGGTTCACACCGGCCGAACTGCCTGAGAACCGTTATTATCTCTTTGGCAAGGAGGGGTGCAAGCGGCTTGCCGCAGAAAAGGGATACGCCTTGCTGGGACAGATACCCATCGTGCAAAGCATCCGTGAAGCGGGTGACGACGGTCAACCGATTGCACTACAGCAGGAGAGCATCACCGGAATGGCCTTTTGTGAACTGGCCGAAAACCTGGTGACGGCGGTTGACAAACGGAACCGTGAGCTCCCGGGGAGCAAGATAGTAGAGATGCAGAAACGGTAATGCGCCCATCAGCCCATCACCCACTCACCCAATCACCCAATCACCCAATCACCCAATCAACCGATCATCAAATCAGCTCATCACAAAAACAACCCGATGAATCATCCTCTCCATCAGTTTGAATATTGTCCCCGTTGTGGATCTGCCGATTTTTCCGCACACAACGAGAAATCAAAGCGATGTGCCGGGTGTGGTTTTGTATACTACTTCAACTCTTCGGCAGCGGTAGTGGCTGTAATCACAAACGACAGGGGTGAGATGCTTGTTGCCCGCAGAGCCAAAGAACCAGCGAAAGGGAGTCTGGATCTGCCAGGCGGCTTTATCGACCTTCATGAGACAGCTGAGGAGGCGGTAATCAGGGAGGTCAGTGAGGAGAGTGGGCTGACAGTGGTGGAACCCATTTATCTTTTCTCCATTCCCAATATTTATCTATATTCAGGGTTTGAAGTCCACACGGTGGATCTCTTTTACAGGTGCAAGGTGAATGATTTCAGCATGTTGCGGGCCGATGACGATGTGGAAGAGCTGCTCTTCATCGCGCTGTCCAGGATCAATCCGGCTGATTTCGGACTCACTTCCATCCGTAAAGGAATAGAAAAAATCTTACAGATTGTTATTTAATCCCTTCCCCCGAAGAGATTCGGATAGGAGGGGATCAAACTGGATCGACATGAAAAAAATTTTCTTACTTCTGACATTGCTGTCCCTGCTCCAGCCATTGGTAGCACAACGGACCACCTACCATGCGCAGCCGGTGAAGCTGTTCAATCAGGGAAAAGAGATGTTCCTCGAAGGCAACTACGCGGGTGCGGCTGATCTGCTTGTACGTTTCACTGAGGTGAGCGATGACCGGTGGTTGAAAGAGGAAGCAGCCTTTATGCTGGCAGTTGCTTCATTCAAACGGGGCAGCGATGGGAGCGGTGAGCTGCTGAAAACATTCATCCACGACCATCCGGAGAGCGTACACCGACATCCTCTCTTTTTCCTGATCGGTTCCTCTCATTACGACCGGAAAGAGTGGCAGACGGCCCACAGCTGGTTTGCCATGGCCGACCTGGACTACCTCACACTCACCGACCAGGAGGACTACAGTTTTCGCTTGGGATACACGGAGTTGCAACTGGGCAACAGGGAGGAAGCCACCCGCCGTTTTGGACTGCTCTCGCTCAACAGCAACAAATACCGCGACGCGGCCGACTTTTACCTGGGATACATCGATTACGTGAACAGCGACTATACCGCAGCTCTCCGTCGTTTCCAGCGACTGAAAGATCATCCCGAATACCGGGAAGAGGTCGCATTTTATACTGCACAGGCAACCTTCTTCGAAGGCAGGCTCGACGAGGCAGTCAATCTCTCGCAGTTGTTCCTGACACAATATCCCCACAGCGAACACCTGAGGGAGATAAACCGTGTGCTGGGCAACAGCTATTTCCGTCTGGAACAGCCTACACGCGCGATACCCCACTATGAGCAATATGTTGCCTCAGCCACCAAACCACTGCGTGGCGACGCCTATTTCCTCGGACTCTCCTATGTGACGAGTGGCAACCAGGAGGAAGCACTCAAGATGTTCCAACTGGCTGTGGGAGTAGCGGATGCACTTACACAAAATGCACAGTTGCAACTGGGGCAGACCTATCTGAGGTTGAACCGCAAGCAGGAGGCACAGATGGCATTCGAAGTGGCTGCGCGCGACAACTATGACCCGCAGGCCAGGGAGACCGCCATGTTCAATTACGCCCTGCTGGCACACGACACCAACTTCTCGGTCTTTAGCCAGTCGATCACCCTGTTTGAGCACTTCCTTCGCGAGTTCCCGCAATCGGTCTATACCGACCAGGTGAATGACATTCTCGCAGAGACCTTCCTCACCACAAAAGACTACCAGGCTGCACTCAACGCCATCAACCGGATACAAAACCCTGGTAGGCGCATCCTGGAGGCAAAACAGATGGTGCTCTTCCAGCTAGGGGCACAGGAGTTTATCAACGGCAACATGAGCCGGGCGGTGGACTATTTCAACAACAGCATCGGTACCGGCAGTTACGACCTGAAAGCGCGCAACAACGCCTGGTACTGGCGCGGTGAGTCCTACTACCGCATGGGCAACTACATGCAGGCAGCGAGTGATTTCAGGCAATTCACACAACAGGCCGCACCGGGGGATGAGAACTTTGCCATGGGTTGGTACAATCTCGGTTATGCCCACTTCAAACAACAACAATACAGTCAGGCGGTGACCGCCTTTGAACGTTTTCTCACTGCCGGGAATCAAAGCAACAAGGCCGAGGTTGCTGATGCACTGAACCGTGTGGGTGACTGTCATTACTTCAACCGGCAGTTTGGAGAAGCAGAACGATACTACGCACGTGCCGCCGAAAGCAACCCGGCTGTAGCCGACTATGCAGCCTATCAGCGCGCTTTCGTGATGGGTTTGCAACGCAACTACCAGGGTAAGATCACGGCGCTCGATAACCTGATGCGTCGCTACCCCGACTCTCAGTACCTCGATGACGCGCTTTACGAGAAGAGTAGGGCCCTCTCGATGCTCAACCGTGAACAGGAAGCCATCGCGGAGTTACAGAAGCTGGTGAGCGATTACCCGAGGAGTCCTCTGGCCGGTCAGGGAGGGGTTCAGCTGGGACAGCTTCATTACAACAACGGGAACTACCGGGAGAGCATTGTTGCCTATAAGAGGGTGATAACGAACTTCCCGGGGAGTGACGATGCCCGCAATGCGCTGGTATCACTTGAAACTGTTTACCGTGACATGAACGACATCCAGTCGTACGTCGACTATGCCAACTCCGTTCCAGGAGGGGTGCGTATCACGCCCTCGCGTCAGGACTCCCTCACCTACCTGGCAGCCGAAAGTATCTACATGCGGGTCAACAGAGCCGATGCTGAGGCATCGCTCTCGAGATACCTGCAATCATACCCCAACGGGGCATACAGCAGCGATGCCCACTATTGGCTGGGTGTCATCGCCGATGAGAAGGGCGACAAGGATCAGGCACTCTCGCGCTTCCGCAGGGTGGTTGATGCCGGCAATGTGAAGTTCCTCGACAACGCACTGCTTTACGCCTCACAGACCGAATACAACAACGGCAACTACCGGCAGGCACTGGCTGATTACACCCGTCTGGCGACCGTCGCCAGAAATGCCACCAACAAACAGACCGCCCAGCTGGGAATGGTACGCTGCCAGTCAGCGATGAACAGCCATCATGAGGCTGCACGCACCGCCACCGAGTTGTTGGCGGGCAGTTCGCTCTCACAGGAGGTCGTGACCGAGGTGCGTTGGTTGCGTGGCAAAGCCTATCAGCAGACCAACGAGGTGGAGAAAGCGATGGATGACTTCCGTTTCATTGCCAACGACACGCGCAGTCTACAGGGTGCAGAGGCACAGTTTATCCTTGCCGACACCTATTACCGTTGGGAGTCATACGATCGTGCAGAAGCACAGGTGAAGGAGTTCATGCAGAAAGGAACACCCCATCAGTATTGGTTGGCCAGGGCACTGATCCTGCTCTCCGACACCTATCGGGCCAAGGGAGACACCTTCCAGGCACGTCAGTACCTGGAGAGCCTGAAAAGCAACTACCAGGGCGACGAAGCAGATATCCAACAGATGATCAGTGAACGACTCAGCCAATGAATGGCAAGCGATTGGTCAAGAATATAAAAAAAGATCAAACAAATCACATGAGAAAAATATATGCAATCCTGGCAATCCTGGCATGCTCAGCCGGAATCACCGCACAGACTCAGGACTCGTTGCTGAGAAGACAACTGGAGCTGGAACGTGACTTCAACCCCACCCTGCTTGACGCCGACAAGATCAACTCCCTGCCGGCACTCCGCGAGCCGGTGGTACAAAAAGCAAACACCAACTACTCATCGTGGGCCGGACGCATCACCCCACCACTGGAGATAGCCCTGCCCCGCCCCGGCCAGATCATGACCGCGATTCCTTACCACACACAGAAGGGTTACCTCTCTTTCAAGGCGGGCAATTATGCGAACATGGATGGCGCTTTCGGCTACAGGCTCATTGAGAAGGAGAAACAGACGCTTGCCTTCACCTTCACCCATCAATCGGTCAATGGGGAAGTTGATTACCTTCAGGAGGGATTACCCGAAAGCAGCGATCTCTTTTTCATGGACAACCGTGGCGAACTGGCTTTCCAGCACAGTGGTGATGCCAACGAGATCACGCTGAACCTCTCCTACCTCCATTCGCGCTTCAACTACTATGGCAACCCGATGGGCAGTGCAGGCTACTTCAACGATGACAAGCAGCGGTTGGGATTGCTCCATGCCTCTCTCGGACTGATCTCCAGTGAGTCGGACCTACTCAACTACCACGGGAAGCTTGACCTGAAGAATTTCAGCACCGGACTGGCCTATCCCTCCAGCAGTGACCCCTTGAAGGGAAATGAGATCCATCTCATGGCCGGTTTCGACAAACCCTTCAGGAACAACGCTACAAAAGCGGGTGTCGACGGCACGCTTGTGACAGCACTCTATGGGGGTGACTGGGACAACTACCTGTTACTCAACGCTGCTCCCTACCTGCGCTACGAAGGGCTTAACCGCTCAGCACGTCTGGGCGTTGACATCCTTTTCCAGACTGGAGATCAAACACGCGTGCGGGTTGTTCCTAACGTGGCACTGCAACTCGGCATCACAGAACGTACCTCACTCTATGCCAATATCCATGGGGGGTTCGACCACAACACCTACCTCGACATGATGGGTGAATCGCGTTACTTTATTGCGAATGAAAACGTGAAGGCTTCGTTTTCGATTGTCGATATCGATGGTGGTATCCGTATCGGTGATGCGGAAGGATTCCGTTTCGACCTCTTCGGAGGGTTTAAGAAAACGGATGACGAACATTTCATGGTCCTCCACGGCACCGTGGAGGAGGATGGCCTCTGGGCAGGACCCTTTTACGAGGGGTTGAAGCCATTGTACGGTGATCTGACGCATGCCCGTCTGGGGGGGTTGGTGCAGGTGGGAATGTGGGCACCATTGGATTTATCGCTCAGACTCACCCAAAACTTCTACACGGTGAAGAACCTGTCTGATTACGGTGAAAGCGTAAATGATCCAAAAGCTTACAACAAACCGGGATTGGAGGTAGAGCTGAAAGGGTCACTCGAGGTGAGTGATAAGCTCAGTTTCAACATGGACTACTATTTTGCGGGTGACCGCTGGAGCTATTACATGGGAGAAAACAGGGAGATGGAGCAGATCAACGACCTCAGCCTGGGGGCTGCTTATCGCATCAGCGAAGCTTTTTCATTCGGTATGAGAGCCGGTAACCTGATGAACCAACAGTATGATCTCTGGTACGGACACCCGTCACAGGGCTTCAACGTGATGGGCGGATTCACATTCCGTTTTTGATGTATTTTTAATGAAACAGCCATCGACATTACATTGCTTTTGTGTACTTTTGTCGTTGAAAGAGAGCGCAAAGAGAACAGACAGGTGAACAAACAACACTATGGGAAAGAAACAAACAGGCGGTGGTAAGCCCACCAAAGGGAACAACAGGACTCCAAAACAGCGTCTTATCAGGGCATTGTGGAGCATTTTCGCTTTTGGTGTTGCTTCCCTGCTCCTACTCTTCACACTCATCGCAGTGGGCGCAGTAGGTTATCTGCCGGAGATCAATGAGCTGGAGAACCCGATCGACAAGTATGCCTCACAGGTGATCTCAACCGACAACGAGCTGTTGTTCACCTACTCACAGAGTGACGACAACCGCATCTTCGTTGATTACTCCGATCTCTCTCCCCACCTGATCGATGCACTGATTGCCACAGAAGACATCCGTTTCCACTCACACTCCGGCATTGACTTCATCAGCGTGGGAAGAGCTGTGGTAAAGACCCTGCTGCTCAACAGGGAAAACAGCGGCGGCGGGAGTACCATCACCCAACAGCTGGCAAAGCTGCTCTACTCACCCCGTGCCAGCAACAAACTGCAAAGGTTGTTCCAGAAACCGGTGGAATGGGTGATCGCAGCCAAGCTGGAACGTTTCTACACCAAGGATGAGATCATCAACCTCTATCTGAACAAGTACGACTTCAACTACAACGCCGTGGGCATTGAGTCGGCGGCACGCACCTACTTCAACAAAACACCGAAAGAGCTGAACATTGAGGAGTCGGCGATGCTGATTGGCATGCTCAAGAACGCATCCTATTACAACCCTGTCCGTCGTCCCGAGATTACTGTCGAACGCCGCAACGTGGTGCTCGCACAAATGGAGAAATACGACTACCTCTCGCGCCAGGAGGCCGACTCGTTGAAACAGTTGCCGGTGTCAATCGATTTCAACCGTTCGGGACATGTTGACATCGCAGCACCCTACTATCGTCAGCACCTGGCCAAGATCATGATGGCCAAGAAACCGGTGCGCAGGAACTACGCCTCCTGGCAAAACCAGCAGTTCAGTGAAGACTCGCTCGCCTGGGTGGAGGACCCCCTCTATGGGTGGTGTCACAAGAACAAAAAGGCGGATGGTTCTTCATACGATATCTACACCGACGGATTGAAGATATACGCCACACTCGATTCACGCATGCAGCGCTATGCAGAAGAAGCGGTAAAGGAACACATGGGAGGTTCGCTGCAGGATCAATTCTTCCGGGAAAAGAAAGGCATGAAATATGCCCCCTACTCCAGTGAAGTGAGTGACCAGGTGGAAGATCTGCTGATCACTGCCATGAGACAGAGTGACCGTTACCGCATCCTGAAAAAGGAGGGAATGAATGATGCCGCAATCCTGAAAAATTTCAAGGAAGAGAAGGTGGAGATGAAGGTTTTCTCATGGAAACAGCGGGAGATTGACACGTTGATGACGCCCTGGGATTCGATTCGCTACCACAAGAACTTCCTGCGTACCGGTTTCATGGCGATGGACGCCATCACGGGGCATGTGAAAGCCTATGTGGGAGGCCCCGATTTCAAGTTCTTCAAGTATGACATGGTCTCTACCGGCAAGCGGCAGATTGGCTCCACCATCAAGCCCTATCTCTACACGCTGGCCATGGAGGAAGGAATGACCCCCTGCGACCAGATGATGCATCAGCCCATCACCCTGATGACCGAAACCGGTGAGGAGTGGACCCCGCGCAATCCCGGTCACACCAGCGGTGAGATGGTTACCATCAAGTGGGGATTGCAACGCTCCAGCAACTGGGTCACCGCCTACCTGATGAATCAGTTCTCCCCCTATGCCTTTGCACGCATGCTCCGTTCCTTCGGATTGAAGACGCCGGCCGACCCGGTTGTTTCGCTCGCATTGGGGCCCAACGAGGCATCAGTGTACGAGATGGCGGGGGCCTACACCTCCTTCATCAACCGGGGCATCCGGGTGGAACCGATGCTGGTGACCCGTATCGAGGACTCCTACGGCAACGAGGTGGCCACCTTCGTGCCACGGATGAAGGAGATCTTCAGTGAGTCATCCTCCTACAAGATGCTCGACATGCTGAAAGGCGTGGTGGATGGTGGTACCGGCAGCAGGCTGCGCCGGATTTACAACCTCAAGGGCGAGATGGGTGGCAAGACGGGCACCACCAACAACAACTCCGACGGCTGGTTCATGTCGTTCACACCCAACCTGGTAGCGGGCTGCTGGGTGGGTGGTGAAGAGCGCTCCATCCATTTTGACCGGATGGCCTACGGACAGGGAGCCAGCATGGCACTCCCCATTCATGGCATTTTCTACCAGAAAGTATATGCCGACAAGGAGCTGAGCTACCGGGATGACGGCACCTTTGAGATTCCGGCGGGCTTTGATCCCTGCGCCGGGTCGGATCGCTACTCCCCCGACTTCTACCAGAACAACCAGGTGATTGACAACGAAGGGATTGACGACATTTTCAATTGAGACGATGCCTCATCTGTTCTGCTTTCCCTTTTGCAGGAAAAGCAACTTGCGCAACTCATCCATTCGCTGAAGGGATGACCTGTAGTTCATCTCCAGGATGCTTGTCCGTTCGCCCGGTTCATCGGATGAACCAGTCGTTGTGTTGATCTTGTCTTCAGGAATCATCTTCACATATCGCTCATAATAGGTCAGTGCCGATTCATACTCCTTCATCCGGTCGTAGGTCAGGGCAATATTGAACAACAACTGATAGGAATCGGGATCTCTTTTCAATGCGGAGTGATAGTAGCTGATCGCGCGTGATGGCTCATTGGAGCGGTCATATGCTACCGCCAGCGAGTAATCAAAATCGTAAAGCATCTCCTGCAACGACTCGATCATCTCCACCCCTTCATTGAGGATATCTATTCCTTTCTTCCTGTCATAGCTCATGCTAAGCGCCGATCCATAGTAATAGAGCAGGCTCGCCTCCTTCCTTGTCGCCTGGTCGTAGGCCAGCGCCAGCCACCTGACCGCCTCGTAATAACGTTTCATGGCGTAGAAGCTCATCCCCAGGAAGTAGGTGGTGGTGTAGGCGGAATCACCCAGTATGACATTCTGTTGCAACCGTTCAATCGCCGCAGGGTAGTTGCCTGCCGCATAGTGCGCCATCCCGTTGAGCTGTCCGATGGAGGTGCGCTCCGGATCAATCTCCTTCAGATATGCCTCCGTACGGTTGATCACGGTTTCGTAATCCTTGATGGAATAGAAGAAGTCGGCCAGGTTGCGCAGTGAGAGGTGATCGGCCGGATCCCTTTCCAGTGCTTTTTCATAATAAACCAGTCCCAGTCCGTCATCCAGACGGATGTGCGCGTCACCTGCCATCCGCAGCAACAGGGGGATGCTGTCCTCCCTGAATACCTCCTCGGCCGCATCGATGGTGCCCTGCCAGTCACCCGCGCGGTAATGGGCTACCGCCACACGGCTTTTCAGGTAGAGGTTGTCGGGTGAGAGGGCAGCCGCCTTCAGCCAGTAATGGAGTGCGGCATCGTGATCGCCTGCCTGCGAGGCACACTCGGCTGTTGCAGTGAGTATCGCAATGGTTGCATGACTGCTGTCGGACAACGACTTTAAAATTCCCAGTGCGGCTGGGAAGTCATAGAGTTGCCGGTAACATTCCGCTTTCAGGAGCTGGTTCTCGACACCCTCCGGTGCATGCTCCAACAAGGCGATCGCTTCCTGATAGCGATGACCACGCATCGCCTCGCTCACCGGGTCGCGTTGTGCGTATCCCGGAATAATGGGGAGCATGCACAAGCAGAGGATCATTGCCGTTGTTTTCATCTGTAACATGTGTAAAGTTAAAAAAAGGGAGGTCCGCATGCGTTGCCACCTCCCCATCATGCATTGTGGATCAGCCGTTCACTTGTCACTTTCATCACGGCTCTCCCCTCTCTGGCACACTCTCATCTTAAATCACACCACTCGCCACGAAAGTGGCCGTGAGGACAGCTGCCATTTTTTTCGCCCTGTTGTCGGCCTCCACCCTGTTGTCGGCCTCCACCCTCTTCGTCACACCATACCCAACAACAACGATCGCATTATCGGGTATCGCATCTCTGTTTGAATCGGACGATTCATCCGTTTGCAGACGGAACACAAAGGGAAGAGTGATCTCAGTAGGCCGTGCTTCAGCCTGCAACTGCGATAAATCGACGCGCACCGTCTTGTGTCCAATATAAGAAAAAACCAACGACCCATCCTTTCCCGGCAGAGTGATCTGAAAACGCCCGTTCGAGTCAGACAAGGTACCCATGCTGCTACCCTTTAAAACGATCGCCGTGCCCTGCATGGGTTGATGTGCGTCATCCGTCACCCTGCCCGACACGAGGATGGCATCTCCTTTTTCCCAACGAGGCATTCCATTGATCACCCGCACCACCTCATTGTTTAATATTTCGCCTGCGCCTGACTCAATGCGAATGTCAGACAGCCTGCCGGCCTGATCCACTCTGATGATGGCATTTACCAGACCCTCCATGCCCTTTTTCTGCGCTTCAACAGGATATTTGATCTGCTCGGCGAGGTACTTTTTGAGCGCCTTCTCACCACCGGGATAGGCACAAAGCTGATACAACTGCGCCTCCACGTTGAGATCCGACTCGTTGATCAACAGTTCATCCACCATCACTTTCGATTCATTCCTGTTGAGATTGAAAACAATGGGAAGCGTGAAACGCACATTCACCGCCTGTCCCCTCTGTTTGCCCGGCTTCCATAGGGGCATCTCACCCAGCACACGCAGTGCCTCGTTGTCGAGCAACGAATCCACGCCACGCTCAACCCTCAGGTCACTGATGCTGCCATCCTTCATCACCACGAACTGGCAGATCACGCGCCCCTGGATCCCTTTCTTTTGTGCCTCTACCGGGTAGCGGATCTGATCGAAGAGATACTTCCTCAGGGCTTCATTGCCCCCGGGATACTGGGGCATATCCTCCACTACCACGAAGATCTCTTCCATTCTCTTTTCGGGAGGCGGTTCCTGCATGCTTTGTTCCTGCCTCACGGCTGAGGCTTCACCGGCTGAGGTCGTGCGTGGCAACTGATCCGCTGCAGGCCCATTGACGACAGGTGCCAACGCCTGTTGCTCCTCATTCGCAAGCAGGCGTCCGGGATCAGCGGCATTGAGGCTGTTCAGCGCCACAAAGAGCATTGCCAGCGGGAGGAACATCAAATATCTGCCCAGCCTTTTTTGGGGCGATTTGTTTTGATTCATCATCATAATACGTTGTTTTAATTGTGAAACATTGAAGTTATTCACTATCGGAACTGCAGTTTCTTGATAGGTCAGTCGTAAAAGGTGGTATTGGTACTCACGGCTGTTCACCCCCTTTGAAAGCACTCCCTGATCGGCCAGATACTCAAGGTTCATGGCCATCTCCCGCTTCATCAGCCAGACAAACGGGTTCCACCAGAAGAACAGGCACAACAACTCGATGAGCAGGATGTCGGCCGAGTGCATCTGCGAGACATGGGTATGTTCATGCATCAGAATCTGATGCAATTCCTGCTCGCTATGCTTTTCGGTGTGGATAAAGATCATGTGAAAGAATGAGAAGGGGGTCACATCATCCCGCAGCCGATAAACGGGAATGCCGCGAATCTCCACCAACTGGCTTTTCTTTCGTACCAGCAGGATCGAGAACAGCTGTGCTGCAAAGCGAAGCAGAAAGAGAAGAGTAATCACCCCATAGATGATTGTAAACGGCATCAGCGGGGAGATGGCAGGCGATCTGTCCTCCACCCCGTTCACAACCGCGGTCATCACCGGTTCCCCAATCAACACGGTAACCTCCGCCGGGGGGGATGGTCTCGAAAACAGATCGGTGAGATAGTCAGGTGCAGGCAACGTGACAAAGGGATAGAGCAGCGAGAAGCAGATCACCGACAGGAAAAAATACCGGCGCAGCTTCAGAAATGTCTCTTTCCTCAACACCATCATATAGAGGATGAAGAGCAGCGACAATGCGATGTTCACCTGCATCAGATAATGGAATAAAGATTGCATGATGTCTCCGTTTTAATGTAAAACCTCTCCTTATTGCTTGCTTTTCTCTATCAGAAAGATGATCTCGTTGAGTTCCTGGGTGGTGATCTTCTGCTCCTTGGCAAAAAAGGATACCAGCTCCTTGTAGGAGTTGTCGAAGTAATTCTCCACAACCCCCGACAAGAAGTGCCTCTTGTAGGATGACTCCGGGATCAGTGGGCGGAACACCTTTACATTGCCAAAGCGTCGCTTCGTGAGGTATCCTTTCTGCTCCAGATTGCTGAAGATCGACGCCACCGTGGTATAAGGAGGCTTCGGTTCGGCCAGCCGCTCCAACACATCCTTGATGGCACACTCATTCAACTGCCATATCTGCAGCATCACGTTCTCTTCTTGTGGTGTCAATCGTTCCATACTGTTTACTATCAAACTATTTTAATATTGCAAATTTACGAACATTTCGTAATATCCAAATTATTTTCCAATTATTTTCCGTTAAATAAACGTAAACAAAAAAGGCTGTCACAACACAACCGTTGCGACAGCCCTGAAAAAGTTATACGAGGGCGCCTCAGAGCTGCTTCTCGAAATCCTGCATGCAAGCGACCAAAGCCTCCACAGCCTCCTTGGGGCAGGCGTTGTAGATGGAGGCGCGGAAGCCGCCCACCGAGCGGTGTCCTTTGATGCCGACCATGCCTCTCTCCTTGGCAAACTCGAGGAAGGCGGTCTCTTTTTCTTTGTGTTGCTCGCTCATCACGAAGCAGACGTTCATCAATGAACGGTCTTCATTTGCAGCTGTACCCACGAAGAGTGGATTGCGGTCGATCTCGGCATAGAGCAAGGCCGCCTTTTCACGGTTTAGTTGCTGCATTGCTTCCAGTCCACCCAGTTCTTTGACCCATTTGAGTGTCTCGTGCATCACGAAGATTGGGAAGACGGGAGGGGTATTGAACATGGAGCGGTTCTTCTCGACATCACCGATGTGGGTGCGATAGTCGATCATTGTCTGCAGGGGACGGTCCAGTTTGCCAAGGATATCCTCCCTGACAATGACAAAAGCAACACCGGCAGGGCCCACATTCTTCTGGGCACCACCATAGATGATTCCATACTTTGAGACATCTACCGGACGGCTCATGATATCGGACGACATATCGGCAACCAGTGTCACCGGGCTGTCGATATCCTCATGAATCTCGGTACCGTAAATGGTGTTGTTTGTGGTGACATGGAAATAGTCGGCATCAGCCGGTATGGTGTATCCCTTGGGGACATAGGAATAATTCTTGTCTTCCGAGGAAGCGACAACTTCAACCGCACCGTAGTACTTCGCCTCCTTGATTGCCTTCTTTGCCCAGACACCGGTCTGCAGATAGGCTGCTTTCTTTTGCAACAGGTTGGCAGGCACATTGAGGAACTGCATGCTGGCACCTCCTCCCAGAAATAGTACATGGTAATTGTCGGGGATCTGCAACAGCTCTTTCCAGAGATCGGCTGTCTCTTTCATGATACGCTCCCAGCCGGGGGTACGGTGAGAGATCTCCAGGATACCGATGCCGGTATTGTCGAAATCACGGATCGCCTCGATGGCTGACTCTACAGCCGACCTGGGCAATACACAGGGTCCGGCGTTAAAATTGTACTTCTTCATTCGATTAACCTTTTTATGATTTGTTGTTCACTCTGAATCGTTCGTCACCGTTCCGGAAGAAAGCGACAATCTGACTGGCGGCAGCCAGTCCTGCATTGATGTTGGCTTCGCTGGTCTGTGCACCTGTTTTCTTTGGTGTTGCGAAGTATCGTTTCGGGAATCGTGCCTGGAACTCTGTATGATGTACCGGTTTCACATCGGTGATATAGCGGAAGTGAGGCCGTTCATCCATGATTCGCAGCAGGTCCTCTTCCACCACAAGCTCACTGCGGGCTGTATTGATCAGTACCCCGTCGGGAGGCATCAGCGAGAGCAGGTCGTAGTTCACACGGTTGCGCGTCTCCTCCAGCAGTGGCATATGGAGGGAAACGAAATCGCTCTGCTCAAACAGCTCGCTGTTGCTGTAGACAGTAAACACGCCATATTCACCCTCTTTCCGGAGATCATCGTGCGAAAGAGTTGGTGAGTAGGCATTGACCCGCATGCCGAAACCACGGGCAATCTTGGCAACCATCTTGGCCACACTGCCAAAGGCATAGAGTCCCAGACGCTTCTCAGATATCTCACTGCCCACGCTCCCGTCGAACTGGTTCCGCTGCATGTAGATGAGCATGCCGAACAGCAGCTCAGCCACGGCATTGGCATTTTGTCCCGGGGTGTTCATTACGCAAATATCACGGTTGGTGGCTGTTTCCAGATCCACATTGTCGGTTCCTGAACCTGCGCGTACCACCACTTTCAGGTCGGGAGCCGCCTCCATCAGCTCACAGTCAACGACATCACTCCTGACAATCAGCGCGTTGACATCCTTTATGGCTTCCACAAATTGGGCCTTATCGGTGTAGCCCTCCAGCTTTTCAAAGCAATGACCCGCAGATTCAATGATCTTTTGAATCTGTTCCACCGCCTGTTTAGCAAATGGTTTACTGGTAGCTAAAAGTATTTTCATAGTTTGTTTTGTCAGTATAAGATCTCCCCGGTAAAGGGAGTCACAAAATTACAAACTTATATCAAATGAAACACGAAATCGGGTTAAAAATACGCTCTTGAACTATCATTTGTGACTCCAAAAAGTTATTTGTGCGATACATTGAATCATCGTATCTTTGCGCCACAACAACCTTTGAACCGATATGAACAGTTCCTATCCGTCGGCTCTGCTTGAAAATGCGGTGAACGAATTTGCCCGTTTACCGGGCATTGGCAGAAAGACTGCCCTGCGCCTGGCCTTGCACCTGTTGCGTCAGGAGGAGGAGAAGGTGACCCATTTTGCGGAAGCCTTGCTTAAAATGCGCCGGGAGATTACCTATTGCAGCCACTGTCACAACATCTCCGACAGTGTCGTCTGCAGCATCTGTGCCGACAGCACACGCGACAGCGCGTTGCTCTGCGTGGTTGAAAACGTGAAAGAGGTGATGGCCATCGAGAAAACAATGCAATTCAACGGACTGTATCATGTGCTGGGGGGCATCATCTCACCCATCGACGGCATCGGCCCCTCCGACCTGGAGATCGGCAGCCTCGAACAACGGGTGAAAGAGGGTGAGATCCGGGAAGTGATCCTGGCACTGAGTGCCACCATGGAAGGTGACACCACCAACTTCTACATCTTTCGAAGGTTGCAGGCATACCCGGTGAATGTAAGCATCATTGCCAGGGGTGTCTCCATTGGCGATGAGATTGAGTATGCCGACGAGGTGACACTGGGGCGATCCATCCTGAACCGGACACCTTTTAACGATTCCTATAAACTGATGAACAAATGAACCGGACCGGAAATGTAACCACAACGGTGCAGAAGCTGCAGCGTCACTTTCTATTCAGCCTGTTACTGACAGGCTTGTTGTTGCTGTTGGTGCTGTTTCAGCTCCTCCCTTTCTGGCGGGAGAGTCAACCCATCCACATCACCCTTGAACGGTACCTCATCGTGGTCACCCTGATCACCATTCCACTGATTCTGAGATGGTTTTCCAAACGCCTCCGAAACAGCAACCCTCCCCTTGCATGGGAGGAAGCGAGGAGGTGTTACCAACAGGCTTTCCTGTGGCGTCATTACATCCTCACGCTGGTGACCCTCCTGCATGTGGTGTTGTTCGGCATTTCACGCAACATGAATTTCTTCTGGTTTGCCGTGGTGCTGTTCATTGTCTTTCTATTTTGTCGGCCTTCGCAACAGGAACTGGAGAGTCTTCTTACAGAACCTGTTGATAGCGCAGACGTAGAACAGGAGAATCAAGATAACGAAAGCGATGACACTGCTGCTGGAAAATAACAAGATCCGTCTGCGGGCTACCGAGCCGGAAGACCTGGAACAGCTCTACCAATGGGAGAACGATACACGGCAATGGGTTCTGGGCAATGCGACCGTTCCCTTCTCACGTTACACCCTGCGTCAGTATCTTGCCAATTCGAACCAGGACATCTTCAGTGACCGTCAGCTGCGCATGATGATCACCCTCAAAGCGCAAGAGAAGACTATTGGCGCAGTCGATCTTTATGATTTCGATCCTTTTCACCTGAGAGCGGCGGTAGGCATTCTGGTGGAAGCGGCAGAGCGACAACAGGGCTTTGGGCTGCAGGCGCTTCAGCTGCTGGAAGAGTATGCCTTTGGTTTTCTGCGTCTCAGGCAGCTCTATGCCCATGTACCCACTACGAACACTGCCAGCATGCGACTGTTCCAGAAAGCAGGCTACGAGACGTCAGGCATATTGAAGGATTGGATCCGTGCGGATGACTGTTTTACCGGTGTCACTGTGATGCAGCGAATCAATTGCTGACAGATGCAGCTGTCACTACATTCAAACAAATAGCAACAACAAATCATGCAGGAAGATATCAAAAAGGCATGCGAGGTGATGAGAAATGGAGGAATCATCCTCTACCCCACCGATACCATTTGGGGCATCGGTTGTGATGCCACCAACGAAGAGGCGGTAAAAAAGATCTTTGCACTCAAGCAACGCGACGACAGCAAGTCGATGCTGCTGCTGCTCGACAACCCGGTAAAGCTGCAGCACTACGTGGCCGACATCCCGGAGATTGCCTGGGATCTGATTGAACTGACCGACAAACCGCTCACCATCATCTACGAGGGAGCCCGCAATCTGGCACCTGCGTTGATTGCCTCGGACGGCACGGTAGGCATACGGATCACCGATGAGCTGTTCTCGCGTGAGCTATGCAAACAGTACCGCAAACCCATCGTTTCCACCTCAGCCAATATCAGTGGCACACCCTCACCCTCCCGCTTTTCACACATCAGCAGGGAGATCAAAGAGGGAGTAGACTATGTGGTCACCCATCGTCAAAAAGAACAGGTGGATGCCAAATCCTCTTCCATCATCCGGTTGAGTCGAAACGGCTCCATACAGATTATCCGCAAGTGAAGAATTTGGTTATCTTTGCAAACGGAACCTGAATTGTTACGGTTGATGCAAGTAAAATCAATTTTCAATCAATTTCTGTTGTGGCGCGACTCCCATATCAAGGAGCGTCACTTCCTGCTGTTTGTGAGCTTCCTGGTGGGGATTACCACAGCGCTGGCAGCCTGGCTGTTAAAGAGCTCCATCCATTTCTTCCAGGTATTCCTCACTGAAAACTTCAGCCGGGATAATCTCAACTTTTCCTACCTGCTCTTCCCCATCGTGGGGATCCTGGCAGCTGGCATCTTCGTGAGGCATCTGGTGAAAGACGACATCAGCCACGGGGTCACCAAGATACTCTTTGCGATCTCTCAACGCAAGAGCCGCATCAAGCCACACAACATCTACACCTCGCTGGCTGCCAGCTCCATCACCATCGGTTTCGGCGGTTCGGTGGGCGCGGAGGCACCCATCGTGCTCACCGGCTCCGCCATCGGTTCCAACCTGGGACGCCTCTTCCGGCTGGAACAACACAGCCTGATGATCCTGGTGGGCTGTGGTGCTGCCGGTGCCATCGCCGGCATCTTCAAGGCACCCATCGCCGGCATCCTGTTTGTCATCGAGGTGTTGCTCCTCGACCTCACCATCTCCTCCATCCTGCCGCTGCTGGTGACGGCAGTCACCGCCACCACCGTCTCCTACCTGCTCAACGGCATGGATGCCATGTTCGCCTACACCCTGGTAGAGCCGTTTCTGCTGAACCGCATCCCTTACGTGATCCTGCTCGGTATGCTGTGTGGTTTCCTGTCGCTCTACGTGATACGGGTCATGAGCTGGCTGGAGGGCATCTTCCATGGCATGGCACCATGGAGACGGTTTCTACTTGGCGGTGTGTTGCTCAGTCTGCTGATCTTCTTTTTCCCTCCACTCTACGGGGAGGGCTACAACACCATCAACACGCTGCTGGCAGGCGATGACGGTTTTCTCACCCTCACCAAGGAGAGCTTCTTCTACAACCTGGAGAGCCGCTGGGCTATTGTCATGTTTCTACTGCTGGTGATCCTCTTCAAGGTGTTTGCCACCAGTGCCACCAATGGTGGGGGCGGTACCGGCGGTGTCTTCGCTCCTACGCTCTTCCTGGGGTGCATTGCGGGCTTCATCTTTTCCTACACGCTCAATCAGCTGGGTTATACCGCTTACCTGCCACAGGAGAATTTTGCTTTGATGGGGATGGCCGGCGTGCTGGCTGGTGTGATGCATGCACCACTCACCGGCACCTTTCTTATTGCAGAGCTGACAGGCGGCTACGACCTGTTTCTCCCATTGATGATCGTCTCACTGGTCTCCTACGGCACCATCCTGGTGTTCGAAAAACACAGCATCTATGCCATCCGGCTGGCCAAGAGAGGTGAACTGATCACCCACCACAAAGACAAGGCAGTACTCACCTTCCTGAAGGTCGAGGATCTGCTGGAGACCGACATCCCCACCGTGAAGCCACGTGACACCCTCGGTGAGATGGTGAAGGTGATCTCCGTCTCCAACCGCAACATCTTCCCGGTGGTGAACGATGAGGGCAAGCTGTTGGGCATGGTACTGATCAACGACATACGCAACATCATGTTCCGACCGGAGCTCTACGATCGCTTCACTGTGGAGAAGTTCATGGTGGGGGCACCTGCGAAAGTGGAGATCACCTCAACCATGGAGCAGGTGATGGCACAATTTGAAAACACCAAAGCATGGAACCTGCCGGTTGTCGACAGCAAGGGCATCTACAAGGGCATCCTCTCGCAATCGTCGGTCTTCAACTCCTACCGGGAGGTGCTGGTGGAAAATTATTCTGACACCAATGAATGAGCTTATGAAATCGATCACCCGAGAATCGTTGCGAATTGTCTTCATGGGCACTCCCGAATTTGCAGTTGCATCGCTCGATGCCCTTGTTGAAAAGGGGTACAACGTAGTGGGGGTGATCACCATGCCCGACAAGCCAGTGGGCAGAGGCCTCAAGTTGCAACCCTCTGCAGTGAAGCAGTATGCCCTGGACAGGGGATTGTCGCTGTTGCAACCGGTGAGCCTCAAAGACCCCTCATTCCTGGAGCAGTTGCGTGCGTTGCATGCCGACCTGCAGGTCGTGGTCGCCTTCCGCATGTTGCCCGAGGTGGTATGGAATCTGCCCCCGCTGGGCACCTTCAACCTGCATGCTTCGCTCCTGCCGCAATACCGTGGTGCCGCGCCCATCAATTGGGCGCTGATCAACGGCGAGAAAGTGACCGGGGTCACTACCTTCTTCCTCTCACACGAAATCGACACGGGCCGCATCCTATTGCAAGAGAAGTGCATCATACACGATGAGGACAACGCAGGAATGCTTCACGACCGTCTGATGACGATGGGAGCGAAACTGGTAGTTAAAACAGTAGAGGGTATCCTACAGGGCACTGTTTCCAGTGTGCCCCAATCAGCATTGCATGAACAGGGAGAGCTGCTCAGGAGTGCGCCCAAGATTTTCAGGGAGCACTGTAAGGTGGATTGGAATTGTTCCGTTGACGTGGCAGGAAACCTGATCAGGGGACTTTCGCCTTATCCAGCCGCCTGGACAGAACTTGTTGCGGTGCAAGGTGTGGAGCCGCTGCGTTTCAAGTTGTTTTCTTGCGAGAAGGTACCCGGCAGTCACACCCTTCCGGCGGGGACAATTCGCAGTGACAACAAATCGTTTCTGGATGTGGCGGTGGCCGACGGCTTCATACGGATCACCGACCTGCAACTGCAGGGCAAGCGACGCATGAAAACAGCCGAGTTTCTGAACGGCTACTCCTTTGCGGAGGATGCCTGCTTCAGCTGATGATCACCATTTGTAGTTGAGTCCGAAGCTTAGGGTCTGGTTCACCTGCCAGTAGTTGAAATCAGGGTCAGCCGGCACACCGTCATCGTATCGCACGTTCACATAGATCCGGGTTGAAAAGGCATTGCTGAGCGACATGTTGAGACTGTTTTCAAACTCAGACACCACCTTCTCATAACTGGTAAAGTAAGTAAGACGCGAATCCCAGGATACATAGCGGGTGAAATTGTACTTCAGGATGGAGGTGATGGTGGAACCGATATCAAGCAGTGATTTCCTGTCATCCGGGATGCCATATCTTTTCACATCCACCGCATCGTTCCCTACATACTTGTAGTTGATTGATACCGGTGCCAGGTTCAATTCCCATTTCAAATTGCGGTGACGCACCTTATCCGACTTCCAGTTCAAATCGTACTTCAAACCCACACCGGCATTCACATAAAGTGGTGCCAGTAGCGCCGAACGCAACTCGGTGGAATTGGGGTTGTAGTTGTTGAATACCTGCGACTTGGCCTCCAAATTCATGGAGTATGACCACCCCTTCACAAAGGAGGTGAGGCCAAAGTCACCGTAGTAGCGGATCTGGTCGTTGCCAATACGGTAACTGCGCACCGAATCATCGGGTGCATTGAAGAGTGAGAGACGCCATTCGAAGGTGTTGTTGAACCGAATCTTATCTTTCTGATAATTGGCTTTTATCACCTGATAACTATTGAAATTCAGGTTGTTGGTACCACCCTTGTGCCAGTTGTTGGAGAAGTAGTTCTGTGCGAACTGAAAGGAGTGTTCACCGTTGTAAACCCAGTATTTTCTGGCAATTGTTGCCACCTCAACACCGGGAGCACTCAGCGAGAAGTTGGTCTCGGTCTTGATCAGCTCACGGAATGGGTTGAAGGTCTCCCGCACTAACGCATCACTGCTCTCCAGACTGGGCAAAGCATCGAAACTGACCACCGAGTAACGGATCCTGTCGGGAAAGGCAAGGTAATAGCTACGCCGCACATCCTGTATAAAGTCGGCATGTTGGAGATTGGGTGCGAACGTTTTTTCTTTTGGAATCAGGATCCCCTGGTAGGGCTCCTCATCGGGTGAGTAGAAAGAGATCGAGCGCGGCAGTATCTTACCGGTGAATATCATGGGCAAGAAGAGTGGATTGTAGAAGAGCGTATCGCGGAATGTCTTTCCGATGAGCGAGGAGGAGGGGCCCACAAGGGGTGGAAGCATCAGGATGCCCTGTTCATTTCGTTTGTAGAGCGAATCAAGCGGATTGCTGTAGCGAAGGGTGTCAACAGATGCCAGTGACAACGGGTGCCGTGCAACGGCAACTCCGGATTGAAAAGCTGTTTGTTGCCGATCCTGATTCTGGCCGGTCTTGCGTTGTTCTATCTGCCTACCGATGTCGGTGATGTTGTGAAACAGATCGGTGGTGTCGGGTTGCACCATGCTGTGGGCAGGTCGCATTGCGTTAGCAGGCACGACAGATGCTTCTCCGGCTTCGGCAGTAGAAAACACGAGATGAGAAAGCATGATTGTCAACAGGAAATAGTGGACTCTCATAAGCATTTATTGACTGAAGGATTCTCTTAAAATATTGTCACAGTAAGTAAGTGAACAAAGAGAACCCTCTTCCAGTTTACAAAGATAGGCAAAAAAGCATCACCTGAAAATTCAAACCCACAAATCCTGACCGGGTCAATCAAACAAAGTTCAGCAAAGGAAACTGCAATCACTACAGTGTGGGGGGTCTGCTACCGAAAAAAAAATAACTATCTTTGCAACCAATCGTTCCGAGTTTAAAACTTCGGGAATGAACCATTAAAATAGCAAAAAATGAAAAAGTTAGCTTACATTGTATTGATTCTTGTGGGCGTTGTCTCACTCACCGGCTGTCAGGGTTACAACAACATGGTGGAGAAACAGGAAGCGGTTACGGCCCAATGGGGCAATGTGCAGAATGCCTATCAGCGGCGTGCCGACCTGATCCCCAACCTGGTGAACACCGTGAAGGGATACGCCACGCACGAGCAGGAGACCTTCACCCAGGTGACAGAGGCAAGGGCGAAAGCCACACAGACCAGTGTGAGCCCGGAGAACCTTACGGCTGAGAGCCTGCAGGAATACCAACAGGCTCAGAACCAACTGAGTCAGGCTTTAGGACGACTGTTACTGATCCAGGAGAACTACCCTGAGCTGAAAGCCAACCAGAACTTTCTGGCTCTTCAGGATGAGCTTGCCGGCACGGAGAATCGCATCTCGGTGGAACGCAACAAATTCAACCAGATGGCACAGGATTACAACGCCTACATCCGCAAGTTCCCGCAAGTGATCTATGCCAAATGGTTCAAGTTTGAGCCAAAAGCCTATTTCGAAGCTGTTCCTGAGGCGCAAACAGCCCCACAGGTTCAGTTTTAAGCGAATGCGCACAACGTGAAACAGCCATGCTGAACAAAGAAGAGCTGGGACAGATCACTGCCTCAATACGCGATGCCGAAAGCCACACCTCGGGTGAGATACGCGTTTGTGTCACCCGGCAATGCAAGGGTGACCCACTGGAGGCTGCCTTCCGCATGTTCACACGGATGAAGATGGAATCCACCCTGCTGCGCAACGGTGTGTTGCTTTACATCTCCCCTGCCGACCACAAAGCAGCCATCTGGGGTGACATTGGCATCCACGATGCTGCAGGCAGTGGCTTCTGGGATGGGGTGCTGCATGAGATGCTAACCTTCTTTCGTGACGATCGGATTGCCGATGGCATCTGTCGCGGCATAGAACGGGTAGGCGAATTGATCAAGGTCCGATACCCGGTTACTGAGAATGACACAAACGAACTGAACGATGATGTTATCCTGGACGAGTAGACTCCGAACCCTTATCCTCCTTTTTACGTTCGTCACTGCGTCACTGTCGGCGCAGGATATTCCGGATCCGATGGTGCCCCACCGGCTGGTGAATGATTTTGCCGGCATCTTCACAGATTCAGGGAATAGCGCGTTGGAACAGAAGTTGCGGGCATACCACGACACCACCTCCACACAGATCTACGTGGTGACGCTGAATGACCTGGGTGGATACGCCGTCTCCGATTTCACTTTCCGGCTGGGCGAAAAATGGCAGGTGGGACAGAAAAGCAAGCACAACGGCGCCGTGATCCTGATCAAGCCCAAAAGGGGGAACAGCCGCGGTGAGGCCTTTATCGCCACCGGTTACGGTCTGGAGGCGCGCATCAACGATGCCTATGCCGGCCGCATTGTACGCAACGTGATGATCCCCTACTTCATGGAGGATGATTACTACGGAGGTGTCAATGCCGCCATTGATGAGATGATTGCCCGCCTTGCGGGAGAGTTCACCGCCGAAGAGAAGGAGGAGAACGGAATACCGCCACTGGCAATCATCCTCATCGTAGTAGGTATCCTGATCTTCTTTGCCTTCATCTCCGGGGGAGGTGACCAGCATATCGACAGCGAGGGACACCACAGGGGCGGCAATCCCCCCATCTTCTTTCCTCCGGTCCTGGGCGGAGGCCGCCGTACAGGCGGATTTGGCGGCGGAGGCTTTGGCGGTTTCGGTGGTGGCGGTTTTGGTGGTGGCGGCGGAGGCAGCTTCGGCGGGGGAGGCGCCGGCGGGAGCTGGTAAACACTCCTCCCTGCGGCAATCATGAATCAGAAACCAATCACAGTGCTGGGTCCTACAGCCAGCGGAAAGACCCCTTTTGCGGTGCAGCTGGCAGCTGTGCTCGACGGTGAGATCCTCAGCGGCGACTCGCGCCAGCTCTACCGCCGCATGGACATCGGCACAGGCAAGGATTTAAACGAGTACACCCTGATCAATAAGAGCATTCCCTATCACCTGATTGACATCAGGGAGCCGGGGGAGAAGTACACATTGTTCGAATACCAGCACGATTTTCACACCGCATATCAGGAGATCCTGAGCCGTGGCAAAAGAGCCATCCTTTGCGGTGGCACAGGCCTTTATATTGAATCGGTGCTAAAGGGGTACCACCTGCCCGATGTGCCGGTCAACCCTGTGCTGAGAAACCGTCTCGAAGAATTGACCCTCGAGGAACTCACCAGGATATTGCAAAGGTACGGACCGCTACACAACAGCACCGACACCGACACAAAGAAACGCGCCATCCGTGCCATCGAGATAGCCCATTTCCGGTTGCAACAGGATCCTGCAGACACAAGCTACCCACCCCTCGACAGCACGATCCTCGGTCTGCATATTGACCGTGACCTGAGACGCGAGAAGATCAGCCGCCGACTGGAGGCGCGCCTCCGGGAGGGAATGATTGAAGAGGTGCAGCAGTTGCTTGCCGACGGCATTGGGGCAGATGACCTGATCTATTACGGACTGGAGTACAAGTTCGTCACCCTGCATGTGACCGGTGTACTCAGTTACAGAGAGATGGTCCGGCAGCTGGAAATAGCCATCCATCAATTTGCCAAACGACAGATGACCTGGTTCAGGGGGATGGAACGACGCGGTTTCACCATCCACTGGATCGATGCAGCCTTGCCGATGGAGGAAAAGCTGTCGCAGGCAATTTCTTTCACCGGAATGTAAGTGAATCGACGAAAAAACCTTATTTTTGTCACCGAAAGAGTGGTGCACCTACCGGTTCAGCCCACCCGGTGCGCGATACGAATCCAAACAGATACCCTATAGAAATGATCAAAGGAACTTTTCCCACATTGCAATTCGAAGCATTCGAAACACCGTTTTATTACTACGACATGACCTTGTTGCGCGAAACGCTCAACACCATACAACGGGAGACTGTCGGCAAACCGTTTCACATTCATTATGCCATCAAGGCCAATGCCAACCCGGAGATACTGCGGCTCATCGCCTCCTATGGCTTTGGTGCCGACTGTGTGAGTGGCAACGAGATTGTACGGGCACTGGCGTGTGGCTTCCCGGCTGGGAAGATCGCCTTTGCCGGTGTGGGCAAAACCGATCGGGAGATACGGATCGGTCTCGAGCACGACATCTTCTGTTTCAATGTAGAGTCGATGGCTGAGTTGGAGGTACTGAACGAGCTGGCCGCATCGATGGGCAAAAAAGCACCGGTCGCCCTGCGCATCAATCCCAACGTGGATGCCCATACCCACAGTTACATCACCACCGGTCTGAACGAGAACAAATTTGGTATCAACGAGCAGGAGCTACCAGCGGTGCTGCGGCTGATTGCCAACGGAGGCCACATCAACCTGATCGGCATCCATTTTCACATCGGATCACAGATCACCGACCTCTCGTCGTTCGAGGATCTCTGCGTGAAGGTGCTGGAGCTGCGGGAGTGGTTCCACCAGCAGGATGTCTCGCTCCCGGTCATCAACGTGGGAGGTGGTCTGGGCATCAATTACCACCATCCGAACCACTTTCCCATGGCCGATTTTGAGTCCTACTTCCGGTTGTTCGAGAAATTCCTGAAGCTGGAAGAGGAGCAGACCCTCCACTTTGAACTGGGTCGTTCGGTGGTGGCGCCTTGCGGCTCGCTGATCACACGGGTGGTCTACGTGAAAGAGGGAATTCATAAAAAGTTCCTTGTTGTGGATGCCGGCATGACCGATTTGATCCGGCCGGCTCTCTATCAGGCTTTCCACCATATTGAAAACATCAGTTCGGAGAAGCCCTATACCACATACGATGTGGTGGGTCCCATCTGTGAGTCGAGCGATGTCTTTGCCCGTGACTTCATGCTGAACGAGTCGCAACGTGGCGATTTGATCGCCATCCGTTCGGCGGGTGCCTATGGCGAAACGATGGCTTCCACCTACAATTGCAGGGAGATCCCCCACTCCCGCTTTTCAGACAACCCATAAACCCTGATCCATGGAATACATCTCCCTGCTTGTTTCCGGGCTTACCCTCACTGAGTGGATCCTGGCCGGTATGTTGTTGTTCTTCTTTCTGGTGCAGTTATTGTTTTACCTGTTGGTATACAACAAACCCTTCCGCCATCAAAAGAAACAACAGCCGCCAACACCACCCGATGCGGCTCTCCCGCCCATCTCGGTGATCATAGCCACAAAGAATAACTCGGAAGAACTGGCTAAAAACCTCCCCTTCATACTGGAACAGGATTATCCCGACTATGAAGTAATCGTTGTCAACAGTGGCTCCACCGATGAGACCGACATGGTACTGAAAGCAGCTGCACTGAAATACCCGCATTTCTACCACACCTATGTGCCGGATGAGGCCGACAGTATCAACGAAAAAAAACTCGCACTCACCATCGGCATCAAGGCTGCCAAGCATGAACTGCTTCTCTTCACCGAATCCTACTGCAGACCCTCTACCCCTCACTGGATCAGGGAGTATGGCCGAGCTTTCACAAAGGAGATTGACATCCTGCTGGGGTTCAGCAGAGTGGGCTTTGACAAAAAAGTAAGCATGCAACGATTCATCCGGTACGACAACCTGATGCACCACCTCAAGTTTCTCTCCATGGCACTGCTGGGCAAACCTTACATGGGTATCGGACGCAACATGGCCTACCGCAAGGAACTGTTTTTCCGCAACAAGGGCTTCTCCTCCATCCTGCACATTGATGCCGGTGAAGATGATCTGTTTATCAACCGGATCGTACGTGGCGTACCTACCGGTGTGGTGCTCACACCGGAAAGCATGACCGAGACCCACGGCATCGATCACTTCCTCTCCTGGCGTTCCCTGAAATCGAGGTATCTCTACACCAAACAATTCTACCGTGGTGTGGGACCCTCTCTTTTTAGCCTGGAGACCTTCACCCGTTATCTGTTCTATCTGCTCTTCTCTCTGGCATTAACCCTAAGCATTGTCAACGGTTCCTGGCTGATCACCGGTACCGCGCTATTGCTCTTTTTTGTTCGTTACGGGATCCAGCTGTGGGTGATCAACAAGAGCAGCCAACTGTTTGACAATGTCGGGTACCACCTCAACCTGTTGTTGTTCGACCTGTTCCAACCGTTTAACAATTTCCGTTTCAGGCGATACGCGAACAGAAGAACCCGATACCGACGATGAGAGGCCATAGGGGCCACCAAGAGATGACATTCTGTCAGAAACGACCGGCATCCTCACTTCCTTTACCGGTTAAATCGGGTTAAGGGGTAAATCTTTCCGTTAAAAGTGTTAAAAGCCGCACCAACTGTTGATTTTCTGTATGATTTTTGTGTTACTTTTGCCGTAATGAAGCACAAAAAAATAACTTCAAACCCAACAATATGAATACAAATAACACAAAAAACGTGATAGCAATCATCCTGGTTGCTTTATTGAGTTCAGTCATCACCCTCTTCGGGTATCACATGATCAGCGGGAATGAAGGCAGGTCAACTGCCGGTAATTCCGGCAACACAACACAAGAGATGGACATGCTGGCCGACTCTTTCGGCCAGGACAAGAATGTAGTGCTCACCAATCTCACCACCAGTGAAGGTTACCCCGACTTCACAGAAGCGGCTGGACGCTCGGTAGACGGTGTTGTACACGTCAAGACAAAAACAATCAGCCAGCAGCAATACATCAACCCGTTCGATTTCTTTTTCGGCTTCGGTGAGCGCATGCCGTCACAGCCGCGTGAACAGGTTGGCTTCGGCTCCGGGGTGATCATCTCGAAAGATGGTTACATTCTCACCAACAACCACGTGGTGGAGAATGCCTCGGAAGTATCGGTCACGCTGAATGACAACCGTGAATTCACTGCCAAGGTAGCAGGAACGGATAAACTGAGCGACATCGCCCTGCTCAAGATCGAGGGGGATGATTTTCCCTACCTCACCTTCGGCAACTCCGATGCCCTACAGGTGGGTGAATGGGTCCTGGCCGTGGGCAATCCCTTCAACCTCACCTCCACAGTCACTGCCGGTATTGTCAGTGCAAAGAACAGGGGCAATGTGATGGGTGGGGGCCTCGGCATCCAGTCGTTCATTCAGATCGACGCGGCGGTCAATCCCGGTAACAGCGGTGGTGCACTTGTCAACACCCGCGGTGAGCTGGTGGGTATCAACACCGCCATCTATTCACAGACCGGCAATTTCGCCGGGTATGCGTTTGCCGTACCCATCTCCATCGCAGGAAAGATTGCTGCCGACCTGAAAGAGTATGGTGCCGTACAACGTGCCGTGCTGGGCATCCAGGTGCCCAATATCGAGAACATCCGCAGGGACAATCCCGAGCGGGCACGTGAACTGTCTCAAATCAAAGGGGTCGTGGTGGAGGACTTCTCAGAAAGAAGTGCCGCCAAGAGTGCCGGCATCCAGAAAGGGGATATCCTGACAGCCATCAACACGGTGCCGATCCGCAACTTTGCCGAATTACAGAGCCAGTTGAACCGATATCGTCCGGGTGACAAGATCAGCGTGACGGTCGACCGCAACGGCAACAATCGCACCTTCAATGTGGAATTGAAAAATGATGAGGGAAGCACCGATATAACCCGGAAAACAGATGCTGTGACTGCATTGGGTGCTACCTTCAAATCGATCAGCGACGAGCGGAAACGTACGCTGGGAATCAACAGCGGCATCGAGGTTGAGACTGTCGACAGCAAAGGACTGTTCCGCAAGGAGGGCATCAACAAAGGATTCATCGTCCTGCGGATGAACAACCAACCGGTAAACAGCCAGGAGGATGTAGCCAATATTGTGGCAGCCACCCGCACCCGTGAAGACAAGGTAGTACTTGTAGCCGGTTTCTACCCCAATGGCAGGACGCAATACATCGCCATCGACCTGTCGGGTGAGTAATGCAAGGTTAAGGAAGGTTAATCATCCACAATTCAGTAACAAAAAGGAACCAAATAACGTTTCTATTGCGAAGGAATGAGGCCCACTGGCCAAATTCCTTTGCTATATGTTGGGCAATGGGGTGTTTGATTGTCAGAAGTTGGTTTTTTTTTCGTACTTTTGCGCCCCCTGTTGCTACACCCATAGAGAAAACAATAGAATCGAAATATTGAGATGAGACAACTAAAAATTACAAAATCGATCACCAATCGTGAAAGTGCATCACTCGACAAATATCTGCAGGAGATCGGCCGTGAGGATCTGATTACCGTGGAGGAAGAAGTTGAACTGGCACAGGCGATCAAGAAAGGCGACCGGCAGGCTCTGGAAAAACTCACCAGGGCGAACCTGCGTTTCGTGGTGTCGGTGGCCAAACAGTACCAAAACCAGGGGCTCAGCCTGCCTGATCTGATCAACGAAGGAAACCTCGGACTGATCAAGGCTGCCGAGAAGTTTGACGAGACCCGCGGCTTCAAGTTTATCAGTTACGCAGTCTGGTGGATTCGTCAATCGATTCTGCAAGCCCTTGCAGAGCAATCGCGCATCGTCCGTTTGCCCCTCAACCAGGTTGGATCACTCAACAAGATCAGCAAGGCATTTCAGAAATTTGAACAGGAGAATGAGCGACGTCCCTCTGCCGAGGAGCTTGCCATCGAACTGGATATCACTGTGGACAAGGTGACCGACTCGCTGAAGGTGTCTGGACGACACATCTCCATGGACGCTCCTTTTGTGGAGGGAGAAGACAACAGCTTGTTGGATGTGCTTGTGAACGACGATGCACCCATTGCCGACCGAACCCTGATCAACGAATCGTTGCAAAAAGAGATCGACCGGGCACTCTCCACCCTCACGGAAAGAGAGAGCGACATCATCAAGATGTTTTTCGGCATCGGTTGTCAGGAGATGACGCTGGAAGAGATCGGTGATAAGTTTCAGCTCACCCGCGAACGGGTCCGTCAGATCAAGGAGAAAGCCATTCGCAGACTCCGTCAGGACTCACGGAGTAAGTTGCTGAAAAGTTATCTTGGCTAGTTATCAGCTCTGTTTCCTGCTATTTTCAAGGACTAAATGGGGAATAATACCCAAAGAATCACATTTTCTGAAAAAACTGACTGAGAAACAATATTATATAAATTTTAAGTTTTATATTTGTAATCTTAAGATAAACTGCTTCAACGAAAGCACAAATGGG
>JAEWQF010000023.1 GCA_023399295.1 Bacteroidota bacterium | reverse complement strand
GTGGATCCGCAGAGGGGGCAGGGGTGACCCTCTTCGAGCTCCCGGGCATATCTTTTCAGTTGCTCTTTCACCAGCAGATGATGCTCCTCAACCTGCAGTTTGAGTTGTGCTGCTTTTACCCTCCCGGTTTCCTGCTCCAGGCAATCCTCCATTGCAGCATACCCGCTATCGTGTGGCAGTTTCTCAAACAGCCTGTTGGTGAGGAGTAGTGACTGTTCCCGTTTCACCTCCTCAACCTGATTCGCATATCTGTTTATCTCTTTTTGAACTTCTCCCTGTTGGTTCTCCAGATTTCTTTTTTCGTCGTACCAGCTTCTGATGGCCGAGAGCAGTGCCAGATCAGGCATGCTGCCGCGCAGTGTCTTGATCTGTTCTTCCAGGTGCTGCTTCTCCACTTTGAGATCATCTGCCCGTTTCGTCACTTTCTCCAGCATCTCACTGCCTGAAAGAAGACGTTGTTTCTCTTTTTCAATCACTGCCGCAGCTGTTTTCATCCTGAGCAGTCGGGAGAGGTCTGCGGCCCTTTTTTGCAGCTCATCCCGTTTGTCATATGCCGGTTTGATACGTGCCAACAGATTCCCGATCTCTTTGATTGCAGTCTCCACTGCTATTAGACAGTTCCTGTCATGCTCAATGTGAATGCTTCTCTTCTCTTTTTCCCTGCATCTCTCCTCCAACAGCTCAAGCCGCTGCTTGAACCGGTAGTGGCACAGTTCATAGCGGGCTAGCCTCTTTTCGAGGGCACGCCAGGCGGGCTCCTGTTGTTCCAGCTCCCTAACCACTTTCTCGGCATTACCCCTTTTGCGAACCAACTCCTGCAAGTAACGTTGCTGCTCCTCATTTTGCAGCTGCTCCTCCAGCATTTTCTTCTGCGCTGTGATGGTCTCTTCCAGCTCCTGTAGTTCAGCCTGATACTTTTCAATCTGCTCCTCATCGATGTTGCCCAGTTGCTGCAACTGTCCCTCCAGCTGGTGCTTCTGTTCATTGTTCTTCGACTCAAGCGAGACCACCTTGTAGAAAAATTCAAATTTCTCCAGGTTGAACAGCTCCTTCAGCATCTGGGTGCGGTCTTTGTTGCCCAGCTGCAGGAACTCCTGAAACTGACCCTGCGGGATGATGATGGTGCGCTTGAAATTTTCATAACTCAGCCCGATGGCTTCCTGCAACGCATCCTGATCAATGGGTAGCCACTCACCCTCCACCTTCCTGTAGGATGTCCGCTCAAGTGTCTTCACCTCTTCGAACCGTTTGCTGTTGCGCTTTCCCTTCACGGTGGAGCGAAAGAGGGTCTGCTCGCTGCCTGCCTCAAAGATGAAATCGATCAACAGCTCCTTCGATTTCAGGTTCATCATGTTGTAGTTGCGGTTGTCACCCGAGAGGTTCAACCGGTCGGTACGACCGTACAAGGCAAAGGTGATCGCTTCCAGGATGGATGACTTGCCGCTGCCCACCATGCCGAAGATGCCGAACAGGCCGGCGGAGGTGAGCCGGGTGAAGTCGATGGTCTGTTTCGCCTGGTAGGAGTAGAGGCCTTGCAGGGTGAGTTGTATCGGTATCATTCTTCTGCCAGTATCTCGTGGAACAATTGCATGATCTCTTCGTTGGGATCCTGCCCCTTCTCATGCTTGAAATAATCGCGGAACAACTCATCCATGCCCCTTGTCGGGTCTATCTGTTTCTGTCCGCTCTCCATCAGTTGCTCCCGATCGGTTACCTCGGGGATGATGGCCACGATGCCGGGGTGGGTGGCATCGAGCGCCCTTCGTTCCATGGCGGTGAGAAAGCTGTCGGTGACGATCGTCAGCTCCACCAGTGCATCCCTGTTCTCACCCAGCCACTGCAGGGCCTCATCAATACCCTCTGCCCTTTTTCGCAGGAGCATCTTCGAACGCGTAAGGGGCAGCTCCCGCACAACGGCTGCCATACCAGGCTCCAGGTCGATCATCAGCAGCTGTTTCTGCTGACCTGCTTCGGCAAAGCTATAAGAGAGGGGGCTTCCGCTGTAGCAGACCGGCGATGGCCCTTTCTCCACGAAGTGCATGCGGTGGAGATGCCCCAGCGCGGTGTATTGTATCTGTGAAGGGATATTCTCGGTAAAGATCGCCTGGGCACCGCCTACCTGCAGGATCGGCTTCTCCTCCTCCGGCTCTTCGGGTAGCGGGTCTCCTCTCCTCACCACAAAGAGATGCGACAAGAGGATATTGACTCCCTGTTGGTCACAATGCCTGTCTGCCAGATGCTGCCACCGTTGCTGCAGGATCTGACGCAGCTCCTCCTCTTTCTCTTCGACACCGAGGAAGGTCTTGAGGCGGTATTCGTTGGCATAGGGGGTGAAGAGAATGCGCAATGGAGCGGAAGTGCCCGGCAGCAGAAGTTCTACGAACCCCTTGTCGCTTTGAAGGATCCTTAATCCCGACTCAAGCAGATAGGGAGGCACCACCGTATGTGGATAACCGGCGAAGATGATGCCACACTCCCGTGCCAGCGGGTCGGGTGCTTCGATACGGTCGGGTGAGTCGTGGTTGCCGGCGATGGCAATCACCGGGCGACGCCCTTCTGCAGAGAGCCGTTTCAATGTCCTGTACAACAGGTCGACCGCTTCGGTGGGTGGATTGAAGGTGTCGAACAGGTCGCCTGCCACAAGCACCACATCGGCCGCTTCGCGCTCCGCAATCTCACAGATTTCCTCCATCACCTCCCGTTGCTCCTCCAGCCGGGAAAAGTCATCGAGTCGTTTGCCAAGATGCCAGTCGGCAGTGTGTAATATGCGCATACCTTCTATTTTCTGTCAAATATAACCAATATTTTTCAGTCAACTGGCGGGAAAAGAAACATACTTTTTTGGATCACTATTCAAAGCGGATCGAACGGGCAGGGGTGATGCGCGCCACAAGATAGGATGGACCCAGCATCATCAACAGGGTGACAAGCAACGTGCCGGCATTGAGGAGCAGGATATAAAGCGGATTGATGTCTACCGGCACCGAGGAGAGGTAATAGGTGGCGGGGTCGAGTTTCAGCAACTGAAAGCGATCCTGCAGGATGCAGATGATGAGGGCAATGAGGTTTCCCCATAGCATTCCCTGCACAATCAGAAAGGCGGAGAGGTAGAGGAATACCTTGCGGATGCTGATGTCGCGGGCTCCCATCGACTTTAGCATGCCGATCATGTTGGTTCGTTCCAGGATGATGATCAGCAGACCCGAGATCATGGTGAAGCCGGAGACCACCAGCATCAGGATGATGATGACCCAGACATTCATGTCGAGCAGGTTGAGCCAGTTGAAGATCATCGGGTTGATATCCTTGATGGAACGGGTGTAGAGGTTGTTGCCAAAACGGTCGCGGTGTGATGCCAGGGTGAAGAAGAGATCCTGTGCGGTGCGATCCAGGTTGTCATAATCCTTCACCAGTAGCTCGATGCCACTCACCATATCTTCCTCCCAGCCATTGAGTGAGGCCAGCACCTCTTTTTCGGTGATGACATAGAGCTTGTCATACTCCTCGAAGTTGGTTTCGTAGATGCCGGAGATGATGAAGCGACGGGCGCGTACCGGATCCTGCACGAAGTAACAGGTGAAGCTGTCGCCCAATTTCAGATGCAGCTTGTCGGCGATCACGCGGGAGAGGATGGCCCGGTTGCCGGATGTGGTGTCGTCGACATGTATCACTGCCCCCTCCAACATGTTCTTATGAAAAAACTCCCAGTCGTACCGTTGCGACACACCCTTGAGGACCACACCCATGAAGTCGTCGTCGGTCTTGATGATACCTGGCTTGGTGATGTACTCCTGGACTTGGTGAATGGCATCATTGGATGCGAGCAGGTTGGCCAATGTGTCGGAGAAGGCGATGGGTGTCTGTTCGTATGAGTTGTTGCTGTCGAAGGCGGTGACCTGGATGTGTGAGCCGAAACCCACCACCTTGGCACGCACTTCATTCTTGAAGCCCACAATGATGCAGACCGCTACAAGCATTACCGCCAATCCCAGTGCGATGCCGGTGATGGCAACGCGTATGGCGGGAGATGAGACACGCTTGTCGTTTTGTTTGTCTCCCCTGAAAATACGCTTCGCGATGAACAGCTCTATACTCATTTGTGTGGATTATCTCCTGCCCGGATATGCTTCCAGTGCCTTTTCCAGCACCGTCAATGCCTTCTCCAGATCGCCCTTGTTGAGCACATAGGCGATGCGCACCTCGTTTTTGCCCAGCCCGGGAGTGACATAAAATCCGGTGGCGGGTGCCATGAAGATTGTCTGACCCTCGTAGGAGAAGTCGGAGAGACACCAGGAGCAGAAGGAATCGGCATCGTCGATGGGCAGTCGCGCCAGCGTGTAGAAGGCTCCCTGCGGCATGGGTGAGTAGACACCCGGTATGCGGTTGAGCCGTTCAATCAGGTAATCACGCCTGCTCTTGTACTCGTCGAAGTTGTGTTGCATGTAGCTGCCATTCTCCTGCAACGACGCATTGGCCGCAATCTGGCCGATGAGGGGGGGACTGAGTCTCGCCTGGCAGAACTTCATCACGGTGTCATGCACCTTGCGGTTCTTGGTGATCAGCGCTCCGATGCGGATGCCGCACTCGCTGTATCGTTTCGATACCGAATCAATCAGTACCACGTTCTCTTCAATCTCTTTGAGGTGGCAGGCGGAGATGTAGGGTGTGTCGTTGTAGATGAACTCACGGTATACCTCATCCGAAAAGAGGTACAGGTTGTGCTTCAGTACCAGCTGTCTGATCTGCTCCATCTCCTGCGGTGTGTAGACGTAACCGGTGGGATTGTTGGGGTTGCAGATCAGGATGCCCTTGGTGCGCTTGTTGATCAGTTGTTCAAACTCATCGATATGGGGCAGTGCAAAACCTGACTCGATGGTGGAGGGCAGGGTACGGATCACCGCTCCTGCAGAGATGGCAAAAGCCATGTAGTTGGCATAGGCCGGCTCGGGTACGATGATCTCGTCACCCGGGTTGAGACAGGCCATGAACGCATAGAGTACCGCTTCGGAACCACCCGCCGTCACGATGATCTCCTCAGGTGTCAGATCGATGTTGTATTTCTTATAGTAGGTTGTCAGGTTCTCCCGGTAAAAACGATAGCCGTCGCTGGGACTGTACTCGAGTGTGGTGCGGTCGATGGTGCGAATCGCTTCCAGCGCGGCCCGCGGAGAGGGCAGGTCGGGTTGCCCGATGTTGAGGTGGAATACTTTGGTACCTCTTGCCTTGGCGGCATCCGAGAGAGGCGCAAGCTTGCGTATGGGTGAAGCGGGCATCTCAAAGCCCCGCTGAGAAATTTCGGGCATGATGAATCGTGTTGAAAGGGTCCTTCGTGAATCTTATTTTCTGTTCAGTATGCAGGGGGCAAAGGTAATAAAAGTTTCCTTTCATTTGTTTTTTTTACGTCTGTTGTTGGTGTGAAATCGATAGCTGATGGATCCTTATCAAATAAAAATGATTGCAAAGGGGATTGTTTAACACTTATTGTGTCCCGAATGCTCCTTTGTACCACACCTTATTGTTACTTTTGTCACAACAATTGGAAAGAAACAACAAACGTTACTGCATGAAAAAAACTATCGTGTTGCTGCTCACGACAGCCCTCATTACCGGCTTCATCTCCTGTACCGGTCAAAAGGATGAGCAAGATGAGAAATTCCGTGCCGGCTGGGAGCTGGTATGGGAAGATGATTTTAAGAAGGGCCTCGATCTGAATGAATGGTCGAAGATACCAGAGGGAAAACAGCATATGAACCGCTATGCCAGCACACACGACGCGTTGTATCTCTCGCAGGAGGGTCACCTGGTGTTGCGTGCGTTGCCCAAGGCGGTAACAGACGAAGTGAAGCCGTTTCTTACAGGCGGCATCACCCGTCAGGCAATGAAGGCGGGCGAGGTGACCCGCATCGAGGTGAAGGTACGTGTGAACCCGGCTGAGGGAGCTACCCACTATCTCTCCTTGCTGCCTGTCGATGGTTCGGAGCACATCTCGATCGATTTCATGGAACATTACGGTGTGGATGAGTTTGTCTACCAGTCGGTAACTTCCGAATACACCACTACCGGTGGGATGCCCGAAAATCCGCCATCCAGCTCGCTGGTAGGTGTCAATCCGGTGCAAACCCGAATCTACGGGGTAGAGAAGTATCCCGATAGCCTGCTCTTCTTTGTAGATGACATCCGTACACGCAAATATCCCCGCATCCTGACTGAGATGCCGGGGCAGTTTCCCTTCGATGAGCAGGATTTCAACCTCTTCATGGGTATCCGTCTCAACAGCGATACCGATCCTGCCCTGCTTCCTGCCGACCTGCTGATTGACTGGGTAAGGATCTATAAGCCGAAAACGGAAGAAGTGGAGTAGTCTGCCATTTGCTGCAATCGGCAGTCAGTGGCCGGCATTTGTCTGTCTGCTTTTGGCAATCAACAACAAGAACCGGTCTAAGATGCCTCAGACCGGTTCTTGTTGTTTCAACCCTCCGACGAATTATTTCAGGGGGACGGAGTGGGCAAAGAGCCGCTCTTCGGCTAATTTCTCATACTTCGTGCCGGAGCGGCCATGGTTGGCAAAAGGGTAGATGCTGATGCCACCACGTGGTGTGAAGATGCCGGTCACCTCGATGTATCTGGGATCCATCAGTTTGATCAGATCCTTCATGATGATGTTCACACAATCCTCGTGAAAAGCACCGTGGTTGCGGAAGCTGAAGAGGTAGAGCTTCAGACTTTTGCTTTCCACCATCTTCACATCGGGGATGTAGTCGATGCGGATGGTGGCGAAGTCGGGCTGTCCGGTGATGGGACAGAGGCTGGTGAACTCGGGACAGTCGAAGGTGACCCAGTAGTCGTTCTCCTGGTGCTTGTTTGTGAACGCTTCCAGTACCTCGGGTGCGTAATCCTGTCGGTAGACGGTCTGGTGCCCCAACAGGTTGAGTTGATCTTTTTCCATATCAGGATAGCTATAACATTACTTCTCTCTTTCGGCAAGGTAAGCCTCCAGTCCCTTGTTGCGGAGCAGACAGGCAGGACAATGCCCGCATCCCTTTGCCAGGATGCCGTTGTAACAGGTGAGTGTCTCGTTGCGGATGACCTCAAACACACCCAGCTCGTCGGCAAGTTGCCACACCTCTTTCTTGTTGTGCCACATCAGGGGGGTGTGGATCACAAACTGTTTGTCCATCGCCAGGTTGAGCGTGGTGTTGGCAGAGCGGATGAAGGTGTCCCTGCAGTCGGGATAGCCGCTGTAATCGGCTTCAGAGACACCGGTGACCAGGTGACGGATACCTTGTGCATAGGCCAGCGTAGCGGCGAAGGTGAGGAACAGCAGGTTCCTGCCGGGTACGAATGTGTTGGGGTAGGAGTCGATTGGTTGTGTCTCATCCATCGTCATGGAGAGGTCGGTCAGCGAGTTGGGTGCCAACCGCGAGATGATGGAGGCGTCGAGCACCCGGAAGGATGTGCCGGCAATCGCTGCAATGCGGCGTGCATTCTCCACCTCCTGTGAATGACGTTGGCCGTAGGAGAAGCAGAGGGCATGCACCTGTCGGAAGTGCTGTTTTGCCCAGTAGAGACAGGTGGTGGAGTCCTGCCCGCCGGAGAAGAGGACGAGTGCGTCCTCCTGATGATATTCTTTCATCGTACTTTGTTTTTAATGTGGTTTCCTAAGCTACACAGAACAGCGGCTGCTGTTCGATTGCAAAGATAACACATTTCCCTTTATCGTCTCATCGTCTAATAGGGTAATCAAGACCATCTTCACTAAAAAGTAATCTTTTTGTAACAGGTATGTAACATGCATGTTGTACATTTGCAAAGAGATTGGCCCTCACACGGTGGGGCTGGAAACCTATTGCAACAGTAAAATGGAAGAAAGGATACTGGTGGTGGACGATGAGAAGGATATCTGCGATATCCTGCAGTTCAACCTTGAACAGGATGGATACATCGTGGATGTGGCCATCTCAGCCGAAGAGGCGCTGGGTATGCTGACCGATGTGCATCAATTGTTTATTTTGGATGTGATGATGGGAGGCATGTCTGGCTTTAAAATGGCGGAGACGCTCCGGAAAGAGGGTAACGTGATCCCGATCATCTTTCTCACTGCCAAGAACAGTGAAAACGACATGCTCACCGGCTTCTCGCTTGGTGGCGATGACTATATTGCCAAACCTTTCTCGGTGAAGGAGGTGCTGGCCCGTGTGCGGGCTCTGTTGAAACGGACCTCGTTGGTGCGGATGCCGGCAGAGACACGCTGGAATTACCGGGGGCTATCCATTGACATACCCTCCAACAGGGTGACCATCGATGGGGATGAGGTGTCACTCACCAAGAAAGAGTTTGAAATTCTATCGTTGCTGGCACAGGTCTCACCCAACCTGCTCACACGTGCTGAGATCCTTGGGAGTGTATGGGGTGAGAACGAGTATGTACTGGATCGGACTGTCGATGTGCACATCACCCGTCTGCGAAAGAAACTGGGTGAGTATGCCGGCATCCTTGTCAACCGCTCCGGTTTCGGCTATTGGCTAAACCTGGATAGCGGGAAGTAGTCATGCGTATAAAGCTCTCCTTTAAAAGCCGGATCCTGCTCACTTTTTCTCTGATCATCGCTCTTTTCACCGCAGGCATCATCTACTTTGAACAACAACAGGTAAGAAAAGAACGTACCGAGAGTTTGAAGCGGATGCTGGACAATGATGCACTCCTGATCACCCGTTTTCTGGATGAGAATCAGATCCTCAACCTGATGGATACCACCAGGCTGAATGAATTGCTGCGATACATGCAACCGGAACTGCGGCTCACGCTGATCGATCACAATGGGGAGGTGTTGTACGACAACCGGCTTGAAGCCGACAGCATGGAGAACCACCTGTTGCGTCCGGAGGTGCAGGAGAGCATTGCCGAAGGCAGCGGATCGGATATACGCCGATCCGCGAGCAACCAGCTGGAGTATCTCTACCATGTGCGACACACCGACAGCCTCTTTGTACGTGTGGCACTGCCCTACGATGTGGAGCTGCGCTCATTCATTCACTCCACTAACTCGTTTGCCTACTACATCCTGCTTTTCTTCATCGTCTCGGTGCTGATGATGATTTACTTCTCCGACCGTTTCTCCCGTTCCATACGTGAGCTGAGAGCCTTCTCCCTGAACGTCAAGAGTGGTTCGGCGATACCTTCCTCCTTTGTTTTTGCCGATGACGAGGTGGGAGAGGTGAGTGCCGCCATTGTGGAGAATTACAACCTGCTGCAGGAGAACCGCCGCCGTCTGGCAGCCGAGCGGGAGAAGCTGCTGCAACACTTCCAGTTCTCAGAAGAGGGTATCGCCATCTTCTCTGAAGAACGGAGAGAGGTCTACGCCAACTCCCATTTCCTGCAATATCTCAACCTGATCCTCGGGTCACCCACGCTGATCACTGAAAACCTGTTTACTGATCCCTCCTTCAGGAAGGTTGTCGCGTTCCTCGATGATAAACGTAAAGGCGAGCATGTCTTTTCACAGCGAATGGAGAAGAGCGGGAAGATGTTTAACGTCCGTGTGATCATCTTTGAAGATCAAAGCTTCGAGCTCTACATCAGTGACATCACCCGCCTGGAGAAGCGTCGGTTGCTCAAGCAGGAGATGACAAACAACATCGCACACGAATTGCGAACCCCGGTCACCAGCATACGTGGCTACCTGGAGACAATTCTGGGACTTGCCGACGAAGGTGTGGATGATCGGGTGCGTTCGTTCCTCGATAGGGCTTACCTGCAGACCATCCGCCTCTCTGAACTGATACAGGATATCAGCATGCTCACCAAGATCGAAGAGGCTTCCGATCGGTTTGAACTGGAAGAGGTGCCGATTCGTGCCCTCTTGCAGGCGATTGAGAGCGACCTCTCTGAGAAGCTGGCAGAAAAGCGTGACCGTTTCGTGGTGGATGTGGTGGATGATGTGATCCTATACGGCAACAGCACATTGCTCTATTCCATCTTCCGCAACCTGACGGAGAATGCCATCGCCTATGCAGGTGAGGGCATCGAGATCGTGATCCGTTCCCATGGTGAGAATGAGGATGCCTACTTCTTCGAGTTTCACGACAACGGCTTCGGTTTGGAAGAGAAACACCTGGTGCGCATCTTCGAACGGTTCTACCGGGTGAACGAAGGACGTACCCGCCAGACAGGCGGCTCCGGATTGGGACTCTCCATCGTGAAGAATGCGGTGCATTTCCACAAAGGAAGCATCCTGGCCCGCAACCGGCCCGAAGGGGGACTCTCCTTCCTGATCACATTTCCAAAAAAACGGAGTTAACGCTTTCATGCGATACAAATGCATCCGAACACACTTTTCGAAAAAATCATTGTATCTTTGATTTTAGAACTGAGTGAGATTGTGTGATATCCAGTGTGAACCGGTTTCTCTTCGTAAGAAAGTGGATGAACAACTGATGTCTCGACTGGAATCTTGCCGAATAATTGGATTCATATCATATGAAACGAACATGATATATCTGTTCTCACACAAGAACATGATTAAAGCGAGTTCCATATGATACCTTTGAAAATCAATAGTTTTAATCATATGAAATATGTAGGAGCACACATCAGTGCATCAGGCGGTGTGGAGAATGCACCGCGCAACGCCCATGCCATAGGAGCCAAGGCGTTTGCATTTTTTACCAAGAACCAGCGGCAATGGTTTGCCGCTGCCTACACCGAACAGAACATTGACCTGTTTCGCAGTCGTTGTGAGGAGTATAGTTTTTTACCCGATCAGATCCTGCCGCACAGCAGCTACCTGATCAACCTGGGCAATCCGGGCGAGGAGGAGGTGCAGAAATCACGTGCCGCCTTCAACGACGAGATGAAACGATGTGAGCAGCTCGGAATCAACCGGCTCAACTTCCATCCGGGGAGTCACCTGAATCTGATATCGGTGGATGCCTGTCTCGACCGCATCGCCGAGTCGATCAACCGCTCGCTCGAGAAGACCAACGGCGTCACCGCAGTGATTGAAAACACCGCGGGACAGGGAACAAACCTGGGACACACCTTCGAGCAGATAGCCCACATCATCGACAAGGTGGAGGACAAGAGCAGGGTGGGGGTCTGCCTCGATACGGCTCATACCCTTGCTGCCGGTTACGAGATCAGAACTCGTGAGGGTTTTGAAAATACTTTCCGCAGGTTTGAGGAGATCATCGGCTTTCGCTATCTGAAGGGGATGCACATCAACGACTCCAAGAAAGAGCTCTCCTCACGGGTGGACCGTCACGACAGCCTCGGCAAGGGGGTGATGCAGATGGACCTTTTCGGCTTCATCATGAATGATCCCCGCTTCGACAACATGCCGCTGATCCTGGAGACACCCGATGAATCTCTCTGGGCGGAAGAGATTCAGGTGCTCTACAGTCTGCAAAAATAAAACAGTTCTTTTTACTTCATAAAAAAGAGCGCCGTACCTTCTAAAGGTTTCGGCGCTCTTTCAATAGTTCAATCTCTTTCTTTCTATCTCATCTGCAATCAGTGGAGTTGGATCTCATCTACAAAGATAAAGGCCTTCTCTCCTTTTCCGGGATGCCACTCGGGTATCACCGCGGGTTTCACAGTGACTTTGATGTAGCGTGTCGTGACTGGTTCGAATGTGAGGTTATGGGTTGAGACCTCCGACCAGTGATCCTGCTTTTCGTCACTGAGGACTTTCGAGGCTACCATTGTGAACTGCTGATTGTCATCTGAACTTTCAACGAGTATCTCGGAGGCATCGAAGATCCAGTCGTTGGTGACCACTGCTGTCTGAATGGTTGCACTGCCGATCTCGCTCGGCTCCAGCAGGTCGATCACTGCTACCAGGTCATCTGCCTGGAATCCGATCCAACGGCCACTTCTGTAATTGGTGTCACTGCCATGCAATCCGTCTACTAGGATGGAAGCTCCTATGAAAGCATATCTTGGAGCAGGAGAGGTAAGCAGTACTGTTGGCTTGAAGCTCGATTTGCTGAGGCTGATCTGTTGGCTGAAAAGCTTGCTTCTCTTACCCTGTCGAATGGCTACTGCTTGCAGCAGACACTCCTCACTGATGGCAATGGTTTCGGTATAGCGATCCGATGATTCACCGGGTTCACTGCCATCCAGTGTATAGTAGATCGGTGCATCATCAATGGTGCTAAAAGTCACATCAAGCGTGTTGGTCTCTAAATTGGGAGTCAGCTCACTCTTGATGTCAAGTACATGGGTTGCGTAATTGTAATCCAGCTTCTCATAAGTTGACAAAAGACGAGGCAAACGTCCCAAAAAGTCGGCGTAATCCTTCTTGTCCGGCTGCATCCATTGCACTTCGCTCATGGCTGCCAGACGTGGCAACGTCATGTACTCCACGTGATCGTCTTTACGAATGTACTCCGTCCATAGGTTGGCCTGTGCACCCAGGATGTGGCTTTTCTGTTCGGGAGTCAGCTCATCGGGTGCCGGCTCGAAGCTGTAGACCAACTCCACTGGTACGTAACCGCCGATTGAGAAAGGCTCATCTTTGAGTTGGTCGGTCTGGTAGTAGTCGAAGTAACAATAGGTCGTGGGGGCCATGATTACATCGTGTCCCATCTGCGAGGCTTGAATGCCGCCACTCATACCACGCCATGACATTACAGTGGCATTGGGTGCCAGTTCTCCTTCAAGAATCTCATCCCATCCGATGATGTTTCTCCCATTGTTGTTCAGGAATTTCTCAATGCGTGCTGTCACATAGCTTTGCAGGTAGTGTTCCGCCAGGTGACCGTCACGATCTTTTAATCCCAGTTCCCTGATGCGCGCCTGACAATCGGGACACTCTTCCCAACGTGTTTTTGGTGATTCATCGCCACCAATGTGGATGTATTCAGAAGGGAAAATGTCCATCACTTCGGTGAGTACAGCTTCCAGGAAGGTGAAGGTTTCCTCCTTTCCGGGGCAGAGCACATCTTCGAAGATACCCCAGGTACGGGCAACCTCGTACGGTCCTCCGGTACATCCCAGCTCCGGGTAGGCGCTCAGTGCGGCCAGCATGTGCCCCGGCAGGTCTATCTCGGGGATGATGGTGATGTAACGCTCTGCCGCGTATGCAACCACCTCTTTGAGTTCCTCCTTGGTGTAGAACCCGCCATGAGGCGTACCGTCATACTCACCCGTGTTGCGGCCGATCACTGTCTCGCTGCGCATGGATCCTATCTCAGTAAGCTTCGGATAGGCATCGATCTCGATGCGCCACCCCTGGTCGTCAGTGAGGTGCCAGTGAAAACGGTTGAGGTTGTGCAGGGCCAGCAGGTCGATGTGTTTCTTCACGTAATCGACCGACCGGAAGTGACGGGACACATCGAGCATCATGCCACGATGTCCAAAGCGTGGGGCATCGCTGATGGTGGCAGGAGCGAGTGCGATTTCACGGTAGTCACCTGCCGGTAACGACTTGCGCAGTGTCTGGATGCCGTAGAAGACCGCAGCTTCACTGGCACCCTCTATCAATATGGTTTGATCGTCGATCCGGATGCGATAGGCTTCGGGATTCTCATGATTCAGACCAAGTGAGAGGATCACTGCATTCTTCTCAACTGTATCGGCTGTTACCTTTGATTTGATGCCAGTGGAGAGCGCGATGTAATCAGCCAGAAAGGCTGCATTGCGTGCCATCTTTTCATTCCCTTCGGGATAGACAATTTTTGTAGAGCCGGTGAGCCGGAACGACTCACCATCCGTCATTTCAATCTGATCGGGCAATGGTACTACCCGGTAGTCAGCTTCGGCGCTTTTATTGCCTCCCCTGCCACAGGCAAGTAGAAGCATTGCAGCGACAATCAATAGTTGTAATCTTTTAATCATTTTCATTTTTGTTAGTTGATTGAATATATTGAATGGAGTTGAAGTCAAGTACCAAAAGGGCTTGCTATATCTTGTGGCGTGAGTGAAAAGGATGGTGTGCCAATCGATTGTTGTGTTTTCTCTGTAAGCAATGAATCCATATAAATGATGATGTTTTTTACCATGAACTATTGAAAAATTCCAACATGTTGTTTTTTATTGCAAGATACAAGAAAAAAAGGAATTAGTTTAAAACCAAGTAAAACAAATATATAATTGAGTAATGGAGTTTTATGTGCAATTTCATTCAATATATATCAAGATGATTATGCAACAAATATACAACAAAAATATTTTAACACAAAAAAAATATCATATTTGTTGCTATAATTAAAAAACTATGGTATGTTTGCAAAATAAAACACTAATTAACCTATTAGTGATATAGGGTTTATAATATACAAATGAATGCAAATTGTTGCAATTGAAATTATAATTACAAGGGATCAAGTTTGATACGACAATTAGAAAGAATGGGATTAAAAGGAAAAATTAAACTGATTAGGATGGATAGCATATTGGGAATTGATATTGGAGGTACCACCATTAACGGGGGCCGAATTGAGGGAGAACAGATCGTGGAGGAAATTGCATTGGATACAATGGCTCACGAGGGAGGTATTACGACAATCAATATCATCAAAGAGGTTATTCATCGGTTGAAAAGTGAGCGTACCAGGGCAATAGGTATCGGAGTTCCGAGTGTAGTGGACCGCAACAGGGGAGTGGTCTACAACGTGCAAAACATAAGAGATTGGGAAGAGGTACACCTGAAGAGCTTGTTGGAAAAGGAGTTCGGATTACCTGTATGGCTCGATAACGATGCCAATTGTTTTGCCTATGGCGAGAAGATATTTGGCAAGGGAAGACCTTATGAGAACTTTGTAGGCATCACCCTGGGAACTGGAGTAGGGGGCGGCATCATTCAACGGCATCATCTATTGCATGATTCAAACTGTGGCTCAGGTGAGTTCGGTGAGATTCCCTATCTCGGTTCGATATTAGAGGATTATTGCGGAAGTCGCTTTTTTACACAGAATAGTGACAAAACTGCTTATGAGATTGCTTTGTTGGCAGGTGAAGGTGACAGATCATCACTGGAACTCTATCAGGAATACGGAAAACATGTGGCGGAATTGGTGAAAATTATTTCGCTGATCCTCGACCCACAGGCTATCATCTTCGGAGGGTCAATCTCTCAATCATTTGGCCTGTTTGAACAGGCAATGTATGAGGGGTTGAATGATTATCCCTATCCCAAGTCAATTGAAAAATTGCACATACTCACTTCTGAGTTGAAAAACGTTGGGATCCTTGGCGCTGGTGCCTTGTGCATCGATATTTAATCATTAAGACACATGATACATATGAGCTCAAAACTTTATCACTCAATTTTACTACTCGTTGGTCTTCTTTTCGTCATCACAACCAAAGCTGATACATTGACAGGTGGACGAAGAATATACCTGGAAGAGGGATGGAAACTATTCTCTTCGGAAGGGATCTCACAGGATGGTGCAGTGATCTCTTCACAACGGTTTGATCATACCACCGGATATCCGGTGACGTTGCCTGCGACTGTGATGCACGGGTTGATGCAGAACGACCTCTTCCCGGATATATTTGAACCGCACATTCTTGAGCAGATGGACAAAGCTCCCTATGAGGTTCCCTGGTGGTACAGGAGAGAATTCAAAGTGGAAGAGTTGTCTGCCGATGATTTTTACCGCCTCACATTCGAAGGAATCAACTACAAAGCCAATATTTGGTTAAACGGATCGCTGATCGCGGATGAAGAATCGGTACAGGGTTCTTACGGCATTTGGAGTTACGATGTGACTCGATATTTGAATAAGGGTATCAATGTGTTGGCTGTGGAGATCATACCCCCTGTCTACGGAGTGGATGTCTCGATGGGATTCGTGGACTGGAATCCCACACCTCCTGACAGGCTGATGGGAATTTGGCGTGGTGTGATGTTAACCCATACGGGACCAGTATCGATGCGCCACTCCAATGTGGTGACAACTGTAGATAAGGAGACACTGCAATCGGCAGAGGTGACGATCTCAACAGAGCTGACAAATCACACCAGCAAGGTACAGCAGACCATGGTTACAGCCTCTTTTGGCGGAATCACTCTCAACAGAAAGCTGCAACTGCAACCGGAACAGACGGTGGAACTCTTTTTCACTCCCTCCGACTTCAATGAGTTGAAACTGAAAGACCCGAAATTGTGGTGGCCCAACAACATGGGGGATCAATACCTCTACGATCTGTTGCTGCAGGTGACGGTGGATGACCGAGAAAGCGACAAGGAGGAATTCCGGTTTGGCATACGTGAGATCGAGGATTTCTGGAATGAGGCGGGATACCGTGGATTCATGGTGAACGGTCAGAAAGTGATGCTTCGCAGCGCCGGATGGGTCGATGACATCTTCCTGGGTGACAGCGACGAAAAAGTAAAGGCGATGGTTCAATATGCCAAACACATGAATCTTAACTCACTCCGTCTGGAGGGCTTCTGGGGAAGGAATAGGACGCTTCTTGACATGGCCGATGAGTGTGGCTTGCTGCTTATGCATGGCTGGTCGGCTCATTGGGAATGGGATATCTACGTGGGATTACCACACGATGAATATGTCTCTATTCGCGGTGAAGAGACGATGAAGATCCATGTAAACAACTACAGGGATCAGGTACTCAGACTACGTCGACACCCCAGTGTAGCCATCTGGACCTATGGTAGCGACAAACTGCCACGACCAGAGCTCGAGGTAATGTTGAACGAGGTAATGGCTAAAATTGATACAACACGACCGATACTCAGCTACTGCGGTGGCGCCATGTTAATGGGTGACAGCGATCCGCGACAGAGCACCATCAGTGGACCCACCGGGGTGAAGATGGAAGGTCCCTATGATTGGGTGCCACCGGTCTATTGGTATGTTGACAAGCGTTACGGTGGTGCTTTCGGCTTCAACACTGAAGTAGGACCGGGGCCGCAGATACCACCCCTCTCCAGTATCAAGAAGATGATTCCGGAAGATCACCTCTGGCCTGTGGACAGCACATGGCTCTACTACAGTGGCCGTAATACGTTCGAGAACCTGGATCGTTTCATGGGTGCATTCAATGCGCGATATGGTGAATCAAAGGATCTTGAGACTTTTCTTATGAAAAACCAGATTAGTAGTTACGAGGCCATTCGTCCCATGTTCGAGGCTTTTGCAGTGAACAAGTTCCACAGTACAGGAGTAGTGCATTGGATGTTCAACTCGGCATGGCCCACACTCTATTGGCAGCTTTTCGACTATTACCTGATGCCCAACGGTGCATTCTACGGCACCAGGAAGGCTGCTTCACCGTTGCTGCCGGTCTACAACTACGGTGATGAGGCCATCTGGCTCAACAACGACCGCCTGGAAGCGGTGGAAGGTCTCTCATTGCAGGTGAGTGTGTATGATATCCAGTCAAAATTGTTGTTTCACCGGGAGATGTCACTGAACGCAGCTCCCAACAGTGCGGTAAAGGTGATGGAAATGCCAGAAATTGAAGGACTCACTACCACCTATTTTCTGGATCTAAGGCTTATGGACAGTGAACAGAAGTTGATTGAGCAAAATTTTTACTGGTTATCGACCACTCCGGATGTGCCTGATTTTGAGAAATCAACATGGTATTGGACCCCTAACAAACAGGATGCGGATTATGGGGCATTGAATACAATGCCCCAAACGGAGGTAACCTACAATTACAGGTTGATGGAGGATGGAAATGAAGTCTGTTTTGAGCTGGAGGTGCACAATCCGTCCGACATGATCGCCTTTTTTATTGACTTTATGTTGGTGGATGAGAAAACCGGTGAGCCGGTGTTGCCGGTTTTCTGGAGCGACAATTATATTACGTTGATGCCGGGGGAGAATCGGGTGTTGACCGGCAATGCCACAAAAAATCAGGCAATGGTAATGAAAGATTTGAAGATTGTGATGAAAGGGCATAACCTGAAATGAGCACTACTCTTTATTTGTGAGATTTACAGCAAGCAATTCAATTAACTCAGACAAATATGATGAAACACATTTTTTTATCGATTGCTCTTCTCGCTATGGTGCACCTGCATGCGCAGGAGCTCCCTTTCAGAATGGAAGAGCTTTCAGCTCCAGAGTTTGTAGAGGCAGTAGAAAAGAGTAGCAATACCATAATTCTGCCTATCGGTGTTTTTGAAAAGCATGGGCCCCACATGCCTTTGGGTACCGATCTCTATACTGCCAGAGAGATCGCTCTTCGTGCAGCCGCAATGGAATATACGGTTGTTTTCCCTTGGTATTACTTCAGCCAGATTAATGAAGCACGCCATCAGCCCGGAACAATCGCCTATTCTCCCACTTTGATTTGGGAGATATTACAGGAGACGCTGGACGAGCTAAGCAGAAATGGATTCAAGAAGATCATAATTGTAAATGGACATGGCGGAAACAGTGCATTCCTCAACTACTTTGGAATGGCACAGTTGTCTGAAAAAAGAGATTATTCCCTCTATTGGTATCAACCTGCATACGATCAGAAGGTGCTGAAGCAGGCCGAAGCGCTCACACAGCATGATCCCAATGAGCAGCATGCGGGTAACAGGGAGACCTCTACGGTGAAAACAATTGTTCCTGATTTGGTGCATCCCGAAAAAGCGGGGGAACAGTCGGGCGCCAATCTGGATCGGTTGCGCAATCTGCCACATGTTTATTCGGGAATTTGGTGGTATGCCAATTTCCCAAATCATTATGCGGGTGACGGGTCGAAGGCGAATGCCGAAGCGGGCGAGTTGGTTCTTCAGAGTGTCGTTGCTCAGTTTGTGGAAACGATACGTCGTATCAAAATAGATGAGAATGTGCCAGAACTCCAGAACCAGTTTTTCAAGGAAGCTGAAAATCCATTGGAGACAAAGCAGTGATATTGGTTTTTTGACACGCTATCAGTGTGAAAATACGCAACAGGGATCATTAATTACAAAACATCTAAAATATGAAATACAAAAGTTGAACCTCGTGCCACCAAAGAAAATATGTATCTAGTAATGGAAAATACTTAATTAACATGTCAACATTAATTTATTAGAAATGATGAAAGAAAAATCTAATTCTGAAAAGTTTACTAAAGAAGGCATCAGAATCTTAAGACTCATGATGATTGCAATCTTTGTCTTCTTTCTCTGTCCTTTTACATTATCTGCCGAGAATGTGCATCCAGAGCAAAGAGAATCTTTATTGAATGAGACACCTCACTTCGAAAACAATTATGTGGAACAGCAGAAAAGAAGAATTTTCGGAAAGGTTATTGATGAGCTCGGAGAATCAATTATCGGAGCAAATGTTATTGAAGTTGGAACAAGCAATGGTACTGTTACCGATTTTGATGGAAATTTCTCACTGGAAGTGGCGAATGGAGCAGTCATTCACATTTCTTATATTGGTTATCTGGAGCAGAATATCACCACAACAGGAATAACCACTTTTAACATTGTAATGCAAGAAGATACAAAAGCATTGGAAGAGGTGGTTGTGACGGCTTTTGCCACACAGAAGAGAGTGAATGTTACAGGTGCAATTTCAACTGTTGATGGCAATGACATCGTAGCGGTTCCCGTTGCAAATATATCTTCCGCCCTTGTAGGTATGACACCGGGTCTCAGTGCTGTTACGATAAGTGGTGAGCCGGGACAGAATGCCGCAGAGATTGCAATCCGCGGTGTTTCCACATATTCCGGAAATTCTTCACCGTTGATTGTGATTGATGGCATTGAGCAACCTGCAAATCAGGCAATGACCATATTGAACAGTATGGATCCGAATGACATTCTGGGAATCAGTGTTCTAAAGGATGCATCATCCACTGCAGTATATGGCATTAGAGCTGCCAATGGCGTGATAATAGTTACTACCAGGCGTGGTCAGGTTGGTAGTCCCAAGGTTAGTTTTTCAAGCAGCTTCGGCTTTACAAGTGCCACCAATTTACAAAAAGGTCTCTCCTCATACGAATATGCATTGTTCCGTAATGAAGCGATACATAACGAAGTTGCGGGTTATGGCACAACGCCACTTTTAAACTATCTGTTTACGGAAGATGATTTGTGGAAGTTTAAGAATAACAGAGACTTTACTCCTGCTGAAGTTGAGGCTATGAATTTGTCGGCTGATCAAAAACAACAATTGCTTAACAGCCCTGCATTGTATTATGGCACTTCTGACGCCTATGCTGAATTGTATAACAGGACTGCCCCCCAATGGCAAACCAATGTCAATGTTTCTGGTGGGACCGAAAGAGTTAAATATTTTGTATCGCTTGGCTACCTGGATCAGCAAAGTATTATGAACAACACGAAATATTTCGATGTAAATACCGGATCCAGATATCAGCGTTTTAATTTAAGAGCCAATGTAGATGTAGACGTATTTAAAAACACCACCCTGTCGGTGAATTCCATGGGGCAGTTTGGCATGACCCAGGGCCCTGGTAGCGGAAGCTTGTATAGTCGCTATAGTGGGATTATGCAGATTGTTTATGAAGGCAATCCCTTTACCAATAAGGCTGAAATCATGGATGGCAAGCTAATCAGTAACTACAACTATCCAACAAATTCAGTGCAGGATGAATTGAGAAGAAGAACCGACAGTGAGATTAGCGGTAGTTGGCTTCGTACCTTGTTGGGGCAGTCATTGGGTATCAATTATAACACTCTTGTTGACTATACCATCAGGTTGAAACATGATATGCCTTACCTGCTTAAGGGATTATACGCTCAGGCAAGTTTACGCTATCAGGAGAATTTCAACAGAACCATTATTCAGTCGACAGCCATACCAACCTATACTGTTAGACGTAGTCAGACCAACCCCAATGAGTTTGAGTATTTTGGGGGGACCTATGGAGCGGATTCATTTTCATCGGGTTCCTATGGCGCCATGCGTGACTTCTATATGGATGCTTCACTGAATTACCAGGGAAATTTTGGCCCACACTCTTTGGGTGTGTTAGCCTTGGGAAGGGCTACCAAATACACAATGCCCCGTGATAATTACAACACTTCAAGTGGCTTGGTTGGTACTTCAGCTCGTGTAACGTATGATTATGATACACGTTATATGGCAGAAGCCAATATTGCTTACAACGGAACTGAAAATTTTGCAAAAGAAAATCGATTTGGGTTGTTTCCTGCATTCTCTCTTGGTTGGGTTGCTTCCAATGAATCATTCTTCCCTCATAACGATCTGGTTACGTTCCTCAAAATTCGTGGAAGTTATGGCGTTGTGGGTAACGACCAGGTAGGTGGACGCAGATACCTCTATTTGCCGGGAACATATACGATCAATACAGGTGCGGGAAATTTTGAAAGCACTAACTCAGCTTCTCAGGGAGGTAATTATTATCAGTTTGGTGCCAGTAACGGTTCTGTAAATCCGATCTATAGAGGTACAACCGAGGGCAGCTTAGGTAACCCGGCTGTGACATGGGAAAAATCCACGAAGACCAGCTTGGGTATTGAAACAAGTTTCCTTAAAAGTAGGCTTTCGTTTCAAGCAGACTATTTTAACGAAGATCGCAAAGATATTCTTACCACATTGGGTGTTATTCCCGTAACGTTTGGCCTTCCAAGCGGTAGCACCTCCCCTGTTAATGTGGGTGAAGTCAACAACAAGGGTTTTGAAGTTGTGTTGGGATGGAAAGAAAGGATAGGTGATTTTAACTATTATGTAGAAGGCAATGCTACTTATGCCAAAAATACAATTATCTACAGGGCAGAAGCACCCAATCCTTATGATTGGATGAACCAAACCGGACATAGCATTGGACAAAATTTTGGTTATAAAACTGATGGTTATTACAATACGTTAGAAGAACTTAACAGCAGACCATTCTTTCTTCCTTTAAACAATGCAGTTACATTGGGTGATATAAAATACCTTGATCTGAATGGCGACGGTATTGTTGACAACAAAGACATGGCCCCGATAGGTTATCCTAACAGACCTCAGGTTCAGTTTGCAGGTAAGCTTGGTATCAGCTACAAAGGGTTTGATGTAAGAGCCCTGTTTTCTGGTACTGCACAAGGGTCATATTACATCTCCAGAATCACCAGTCCTTTCTTCAAGAGAGCCGGTAATGCGTTTAGATGGCAATATGAAGGACGATGGACACCCGAAAAAGTTGCTGCTGGTGAGAAGATAACCTATCCACGTGCAGTGTACAATGCTGATCAGAACCATTACAATTTTGGCCCGATTAGTGACCACTGGACCTTGTCAAGTGACCACTTAAGGCTCAAGAATCTGGAAGTGGGATATACATTCCCAGCCACTTCCCGATTTTTAAAACAAGCAGGAATGACCTCGTTGCGTGTATACATGAATGCCAACAACGTATTTACTCTTTTCGATAAGATGAAAGATTATGGCATCGACCCTGAAACAAAAGACAACATTGGTGGATATGAAGGTAATATCTCATATGTATTCCCATTGACACGGACTACGATGTTTGGTTTTAATGTTCAATTTTAAACACTTCTGATCATGAAGAAAATAACAGTTATCATATTATTAATTGTAGCCCTGGCAGGAATGAATTCTTGTGACATGTTTTTGGAGATGCCTGAAGTTACAGGCAACGTCTATAAAGATGATGTCTTTACCAACCGGAAAGATGCCGAAGGCATGCTTTTCGTGGCTTATCACAGGGCTCTCAGAGAAGGACTGCCAGAAGGATGGCATATCAATCACGGAACACTTGCCAGTTTGTCGGGCGAGCTATGCAGAGGTTATAGTTGGCATCAGGGGTACACTGTTGTTGAAGGTGGCCCCCACACCGGTTCGCAGGGATGTCCTGCTAATTTTGCTGACAACTGGTCGGTGATAAGGATGTGTTGGATCATTATCAGTAACATTGAGAATGTGGAGGATCTCAGCGATCAAATGAAAGAATACATTCGTGGAGAAGCTTATGGACTGATCGCTTACCGCTACATGGGAATGTTTTACCGTTGGGGAGGTGTGCCCATTGTAAGACAAGCCAACGAGATGAGTGACGATCTCAATTTCGAACGTGCAACAGCACAGGAGACATTGGATTTCACGCTGGAAATAATCAGTGAGGCGTACGACAGGTTGCCCAATAAATGGGTAGACATTGAACCCGGTGATGGTGATAAGTGGGTTGGAAGACTGACAAAGGGTGCAGTTCTTGCAATGAAAGCTCGCTTATTGACATTTGCAGCTCGACCACTGTTCAACTCTACTACTCCCTATACCAGTGAATTCAATGTAAATTACCTCCCTGAGAACGAAGAATTGATATGGCTTGGAGGTTATGATGAACAGCGCTGGAATGATGCTATCATGGCACATCAGGAAGTGTTACAGTGGGCAGCAAACAACGACAAAAGATTGATTTTTACTGCAGGTGAAGGAAAAAGAAACACATTTGAAGATGCAGTAAAAGATTATGGACGTGGCGTATCTCAACTCAATGGACCTGAACTTCTTCTAGCCTTTAAAGTAGCCAGTAACCAGACTACCTACAATAACATGAATGAGGGCTACAATTATTCCAACTATGTACATGTTGGAGAAAAGGCTCAGAGAGGAGTGTTAACCAACTTTATCAGACTTTATCGAGACAGGGATGGTGGTGAACTTGATTGGCCTCATGTGGGAGAAGCGGCACCTCGTCCAATTTCAGACTTTGAAAATAACGTTGATAGAGTTGAGGCACGTTTTCGTGTGGATCTCTGTGTACCGGGTAAATTTACATTGTCAAATCCCGGTCATGCAAACTGGAATGAAAATATGCAATACTTAGCCAGTTATACAACAAATACAGGCATCGCAGCTGCAATGTCAAGAGCCCAGGAAGGCAGAGGTGTGGGATCACCTACAAAGTTTTATTATGAGGCAGGAGCAAGAGTCTGGTTTGAATTTCCACTGTTTCGATTGGCTGAAAACTATTTACATCTTGCTGAAGCATACAATGAAATAGGCAATACTACTGAAGCATTGAGATATTTGAACATTATCCGCAACCGTGCCGGATTGCCCTCTACAACTGTAACAGATAAAGCATTGCTCAGAAAGGAAATACAGCGTGAGAAGGCGCTTGAATATTTCGAAGAAAATCATCGTTACTACGATGTAAAACATTGGAAACATCCTGACATTGGAACAAAGATCCTTGGAGGTCCAATGACCGAAATATCATTCCTGCGCATTGGTAGTCTGCAAACAATGGATGCTTTGGTATCTTATTGGGACGCATATTCATTTACCGGTTATTGGCATCCGAAATGGTTTTTGGAACCATTCCTTCAGACAGAGGTTAATAAGGGCATTATTGTACAGAATCCCGGTTACTAATTAAATAGCTCCAAAATATATAATTATGAAGATATTAAATATTAAAAGTTTGATTTTGGTGTTCCTGATCTCCTCGACAACATTTAATGTCATGTCACAGGGGTTGGATCCGGCTGAAAAACAGGGCGATAGCTTGTTTGTTCCCGGTAATTTGTTTCACACCGGTATCACAACAAGTACAGGTGCTGTGTCTACGGTTTCTGAAGAAACACTCTATAAATCTTCCACTCCAAATTTTACAAACACCTTGGCAGGGAGATTACCGGGTTTGTTTACTGTCAGCGGTGATGGAACACCGGGATGGGACGTGGCGAGGTTGTATATTCGAGGTATTGGCTCTTATGCTCAATCTACCAATAATACAACGCTTAAGTATTATGTTGATGGCTTCGAAGTAAACTCAGATTACATAAATTATCTTTCACCCGCTGAAATTAGTTCCGTTTCGATATTAAAAGATGCTGCAGCGTTGTCTACTTTTGGAATGCAGGGTGCGGACGGTATTTTGTGGATTGAGACAAAAAGAGGCAACATTGGTTCACCTACTGTTAGCTTCCAAGCAAGAACAGGAGTACAGCAAGCGATCAATGTGGAAAAACCACTGCGATCATATGATTATGCAACACTGTATAATCAAGCTGTCAGCAACGACAATGGAATGCAATGGAGCCCTGTCTATTCTGAAAATCAATTAAATGATTACCTGTCTGGCAGAGGAGTTGATGTGAACTGGTATGATGAGGTATACAAAAACAGCGGGTTGTATAGTGACGGTGACTTGTCGTTTCGCGGAGGTACAAGAGCTGTACGTTATAATGTGGTAATGAGTTATGCCAACCAGCAAGGCCTGTTTAATGTGAAAAACACAGATAGAACATCCAATATTAATTTTGCAAAATATGGTGTAAGAACAAATTTTGACATGGATTTTAATAAAGTTCTATCTGTTCGTGTAGACCTTGGTGGACGATTGGAAGACAGATCAAGTCCGAATTATAATGCTTACAACCTGAGTCAGGATGTGTTGAATTACCCTTCAAACATCTATCCGATATATGATGAGATGGCTGATGACCCCATCAGTAATTTCTCGGGGGATGCAGTCCATCCAAACAATCCCGTTGCATCACTGAAAGGACAGGGGTGGGTTACAAATCGGACTCGCATCTTACAGGCAAACTTCAAGTTTAGGGAGAACCTTGATTTCTTGCTAAAAGGGTTGTATATGGAACAAGGTTTTTCGTTTTATGCAAGAACACTTGGCCAGATGGGCAAGACACGTACTTACGCCAGATATTCGAATGGTACAGCTCAAACATCTGACATTTCTACCTACCTCAGATCTTCTTCATACAGTTCATCTGGTATGGAACAGTGGATGCAGGGAAATGCCACCATCGGATACTCTGCCAATTACGATAAACATCAGATAAACTCAGCATTGAACATGCATATCTCAGATTTTAAGGGATATGGATCGCAGTTCTACACCTGGAAGAAGCACTTTGTCAATTACAATGGAAAAGTCAATTATGCCTACGACAGAAGGTATGTGGGTGAGTTTGGTTTTTCCTATTTTGGAAGTGATGCTTATAGACCCGGTAATCAGTATGGTTTCTATCCCACATTGTCGGCAGCCTGGATTGTATCAAATGAAGCATTCCTCGAATCAAATAATGTCATAAAGTATTTGAAAATCAGAGGATCTGTTGGTACTACCGGAGCTTCTCAATCGAATGTGTTAAGTGACGACTTTAATTCAGGCGGACGTTATTTATATCAGCCCTACTATGTTAGCGGTGGCGGATTTGTTACAGGTTTTGGCCCTGCATTTGGTTATGGTGCTGGTGGTTTTGTGCCCCTGTTTACTGCAAACAAAGATATTTTTGCTGAAAAAAGTCTTAAGTCTAACATCGGTGTTGATTTGAAACTGGATGAGAAGCTTAGTTTCACTTTGGATGCCTTTATGGATAAGCGGAGTGGAATAGTGACCCAGGATAATTCAATAATGAGTTATTATGGTAGGACCTTATACTTCGACAATCTTGGGAAAATGACAAACAAAGGCTTTGAAAGTACAATTACTTTTACCGACAAGGTGGGTGACCTTGACTACTCATTGTTTGGCATGGCTTTTTATGCAAAGAACAAAGTTGATTATATGGCTGAAGTTCCACCCAAATATGCATACAATGCATCCACGGGATTACCTTTGGGCACAAGAATGGGCCTAGAGTGCATCGGCTTTTACCAATTGCATGATTTTAATGCTGATGGCAGCCTAAAAAGCGATTTGCCTGAACCTTTATTCGGAACTGTACAACCGGGAGATCTTCGTTACAAGGATCAAGACAACGATGGGTTCATTGACCAAACTGATATCCTTGAAATTGGGGATCCAGATTATCCACAATTCTCGTATAGCTTTGGTGGTGAACTGGCTTACAAGGGATTTGACTTCTCGTTTATCTTTAACGGTTCAGCTGGTTCATCAGTAAATCTTTTAAATAGCAGTGCTTGGCGTCCATTTCTCATTTATGGCAATGCTTTTGAGTGGGCCAAGGGAGCTTGGGCATATTACCCAGAACAACAAATTGATACGAGAAGAGAGGCGACTTTTCCACGTTTAACAACACAGCAGAATGACAACAACTATAGTGGAAGTTCTTTCTGGATTCGTAAGAATGACTATTTAAGACTTAGAAATATTGAAATGGGATATGCACTCAGTAACTTCAGATTCATAAAAGATGCTGGATTATCGCAATGCCGCTTGTATGTGAATGCGAACAATCCTGTCACATTCAGCAGTCTGTTGAGTAAGTATAACATGGATCCTGAAACAACAAATTATGGTTATCCTGCACTGAGATCATACAATGTGGGTTTGCAAATTAGTTTCTAAATTAATACAACAATATCATGAGAAGAAATAAATATATTGTTCTTTTGTTGGTGATAGCAGCATCCCTTGTCGGATGTAATGACTTTCTTGATACACGAATTGATGTGTATGATACCATCGACAGGCTTGAAACAAGAAGCGCTACATTAACCAGTTTTGCAAATGCCTATTATACACCAATGCAATATGGTTTTACCGTGATCGATAACAACCTTTTTGCAGCGGCTTCTGATGAAGCAACACAGACTGCTCCGGTCTCGAATGTGTCATATTTCAATAAAGGTGTAATCTCTCCTGAACTGAATCCCCTCTCATATCTCTATAACAACTATTATGAAGGGATTAGGGCAGCTCACTTTTTTGTAGATTATGCAAAGAATGGAGAAGAATTCCTCGCGCTTAATCGCGACACAGCAGCTTTGTACAATCCTGACGGAACAATCTATCATACTGAAAACAGAATGTCGTATCGGAGAGATGTAATCAACCTCAATTGGCAAAGAGCCGAAGCGATGATTGCAATTGCATATTATTATTCCGAATTGATTAACATGTATGGTGGGGTTCCTATTGTACAGAGTACCATTGACAATGATTCAGGTGCGGGCAATCTCACACAATCCTCCTATGATGAAGTAGTGGACTATATTGTTCAGCTGATTGATGACAACGCTGACAAAGTCAATCTTGATTGGCGTGTCATGCTTGACAACGATTTTGATCCAGAGGCGAATGTAACGAACTGGAATTATAGAAATAGCATCGGAAGATTCGATAAAACTTCAGCTCTTGCCATCAAAGCCCGCACATTGCTCTATGCAGCCAGTCCACGCAACAATCCCAACAATGACATATCAAAATGGGAAAGGGCTGCAAAGGCTGCAAATGATGTGATAGCAGTAAGAAAAGCAATTTTCGCCAAAGGGTTCGGGTTTGGATCGGAATCGAAAACATACCCCGATTATCGGATGCCGGAGGACAGAGATTACAATGGATATTTTTTGGGTAATGCATCAGCCGACAACGTGCAATCAATATTCCTTATCCGAAAGGCCCAAGGTAATACTCCCGAGCGTCTAAACTATCCCATCGGAACACGTGGTGGAAACAGTGGTATCACACCTTCCCAAAACCTTGTTGATGCATACGAATACATCGGCCCTGCAACGGCAAATCCTTATGCCAACAGGGATCCCCGTCTGAATGCATCGATTGTTGTAAATGGAAGTGCCTGGAATGGAGTACTTGACATTGATCAGTCTCAAGGTGGTGATTATGATATGTCAGTTGAAGGTGCAACCAAAACAGGTTATTATTTGAAGAAATTTCTTGCACCCAATTTGAATCTGATTGAAGGTGGTACTGCTGATCATGTTTGGCCTGTATACCGTTATGCCGAAATCTTGCTGAACTATGCGGAAGCAATGAATGAAGCTTACGGAGCTGATGCCGATCCGAAAGGATATGGGCTTACCGCACGTGAAGCGTTAACAGAAGTGCGCAGGAGTGCAAGTACAATGCTGCCGTTAGTAACAGTTACCAATAAAGAAGAGTTCAGAGCTGCTGTAAAACGTGAACGTCAGGTAGAGCTAGCCTTTGAAGGGCATCGCTATTGGGATCTTATTCGTTGGAAAGATGCGTATGAGGTATTGAACAAGCCAATAAAAGGTGTTGTTGTCGGGAGGAACCCACTAGGAGGGTACAGCTATTCTTATGTAAATGTCGAGAAAAGAGTTTTCAATCTCCACAATTATTATCTACCATTCACGCGTAAGGAGATCACAAACTCCGGTGGTGCATTGACACAAAATCCAGGTTATAATTAAGTAAGAAAATAAAAGATTACTGATATGAAAATACTATTTAAAAGCGTAAAGTTATTGGTTGCTTTTACATTGTTTGCATTGATGTTGACAAGCTGTGAGAAAAGCGATAATGAAAAGGACTATGGGTTCCCTGTGATTTATATACCACAAGCAACCATTACTGGGTTGGATAACTCCTATCCTATACCTAACGGACCTTTTGGAGAAAACTCAAACTATAATAGTTCTTACAAAGATGGTATTCTCAATATCGCATTGGGAGTTGTGCGTGCTGGTTATCTTGCCGATGCGATGCCGTTCTCGGTGAATGTTGAAGTTTCTCAAAACGAAACAGACACGAAGGTGGCCCTGTTGGAGGAAAGTGGCAAATCATCATTGAAACTACCGACTGATTCATATCAATTGCCTACAAACGTAAATGTTGAAGCAGGCACAAATACAGGGACATTTTATCTCTCTGTCGATCTGAGTAAGTTGGCGCTTTCGAAACAAACGCTTATTGCGAATAACAAATGGAAGTTATTGGTACTGGGCGTGAAGCTTGCCAATCCATCTAAGTATGAACTTAGCGACAAGAATACAAGTGTCATTGTGATTATTGACTTAAATAGTGAGTACTGGGACACTGTTGATGAGGATGCACCAGAAAGTGAGGTTAGGACACTATTTCCTAAGCTCTAACTCAGGGGAAAGTCTTTTTAATAATATTTAAATTCATATTAACATGAAGAATATTTCGTTAAAAATAATGCCATTATTGCTTACCATGTTTTTGGTAATGTGTAATGATGATAATTATCAGTTTCCATCTGATGTGAAAGAGGGTTCTGAGCCAAATGCATCCTTTCTTTTCGTAGTTGATTTTCTGGATGTACACTTTACAAATACTTCAATAGATGCTGAGTCATACTATTGGGACTTTGGAGATGGTACCTCTTCAACAGAACAATCACCGATACATACTTATTCATCGGCAGGTACTTACACCGTTACGCTTAAGGTGAATAGTCCAGCAGGGTATTCGTCAACAACAGATGAGAGTTTGTTTGTTGCCGGAGAGGTGTCAGCCTTCTATCAATTCAAGGCCCAGAAGTATCGTGAAGGCGGGTTTGGTCGGGTCATTGATTTTGATGCGACAGCTTCTGAAAATGCCGTTTCGATTGTATGGGATTTTGGCGATGGAGTGGTGATTGAGGGTACTGATTTTGCAGTTACCCACGAATTTCCTGATTTTGGGGTTTTCAAAGTAAAGATAACAACAACAGGACTATTGGGTGATATAGGAGTATATGAGACTGATCTGGAAGTTGTTCCCTATCTCGAAATGTTAAAGGGTGGCAGCATGGAAGAATCGGATGCAGCTTACTGGAAAATTAAGGGTACAGGCTATCCGGTACAATTTGGTTACACTGCAGATGGACCATCAGGAGGAGAGGGTGGATGCCTGCGCTTTGTAGGACGTACTGCCCAAGGTAGTTATACAACTGCCGTTTATCAAGCAGTGGATGTGGTTGAAGGTGAGAAGTTTGAGATCAGTGCACAGATGAAATGGGGCGCCAATGGTTATTCAAATGGCGTTTTGTTCTGGTGTATTGCCGGCCCTGCAGGAAGTGCTGATTTTGAAGGTGACGGGGTAACTCCGAAGTTTACTGACAGCAATCTTTTCATTTCTTCTTTCAATGACTGGGATCCGGGGACTCCTATTCCTGCTTATGACAGTGATCTATCAGGCTACCATAAAAATGGAGATCCTTATGGTAAAGGATATAGTGGTCAGGGTAGACATAGAAGTGGAGGAACCTATGGGGTTTATACCGCTCCGGTTACTGGAAGAATCTATTTAGGAGTTGAATTGCGACTTGTTTGGGGTAATTACTTTACTGGTGATTTCTATTTCGATGAAATTAGTATGAAATTAATCCCTGATTGATACTTAAACAAAAGACATGGCAGGTTCACATAAAACCTGTCATGTCTTTTCAATCATCTTATCGTAAGAATTTTGATCTCAAAAAAGTAACTAGATTATGATGAAGCGTTTACTGATTGGATTATTGAGTTGTTTAGTTTTACAAGTTTCTTTGGGCCAACAACAGTCATCATCAACTCCGGAGCAAGACAGACTCCACCAGGAGCAGAGGAAGCTCCCCGTATCAATATTTGCTTCTCCCAATTGGCCAGGCAGGTTAATCCCGGCAGATAAATCCATTGTAAAAGAGATTGATAAACGATTGCCGGTGCGAGGTCTGGCAATAGGAGGTCCATCGCGAAACGGTGTGGATCTGTTTTGCAAATTCATTGAAGAAGATCTTGCACCCGCACATATAAACTTGCTTATTATACGTGTGGATTGGAATTATGCTTTCGAGAGTTACCCACAGTTGAGTGACCCCAATCCTCTTACAAAGGAGGATGTTAAAAAAATTGTTGCAGTTTGTAAAAAGCACAATATTCAGGTCGCTCCACAGATCAATTTGTTGGGGCATCAATCCTGGGCAGGCACAACCTATGCTTTGCTGAGAGAGTTTCCCCAATTTGACGAAGCCCCACACATCAGTACCGACAATTATTCTGACTATACAAATGCCGCCGGGCGCCCGCTGCCATACAGCGATGCATTGTATTGCAAGAGTTATTGTCCACTTCATCCGGATGTGCATGATGTTGTTTTTGCAGTTGTGGATGAGTTGATGGATGCTTTCGAGGCCCATTGGTTTCATGCCGGCATGGATGAGGTATTTCATCTTGGCGACGAAAGATGTCCACGTTGTGCTGGAATAGCCAAATCAGTGTTGTTTTCTGATGAAGTCAACCGGATACAAGATCACCTCGCCAAAAGCGATCGTCGACTCATGATTTGGGGCGACCGTCTGATCGATGGCAGCAGAATGGCAACCGGTTTGGGCAATTGGGAGGCTTCAAAGAACAACACTTCGGCTGCTATTGGGATGGTCAACAAAGATGTATTTATTTGTGACTGGCATTATGATTATTCTGGTTTGACCGCAGTTCAATTTGCACTGAATGGATTGGACGTGGCCCTCTGTCCCTGGAACAATGCAGAGATAGCCGGGCAGCATCTGGATGATATGCTCGATTGGCGTACCAGAAGCTTGCAGTCAGTGGTGACGAACCGTTTTCAAGGTGTGGTTCACACCGTTTGGTCTGGTGCAGATGGATTTCTGAGATCATATTACAATCCCACAACATACGATGTAAAACCTGCTGCTACAAGAGAAGAACAGGCAGCTCAAAACAACAGAGGTGGCGATGCGAGATCTCTGAAATATTTGCTTTCCAGATTCAAGGAACTAGATAAATGAAACAGGTTTGAGTGGATCATTGTTTTGTGCAATGCCTTGAACGACATATTGATGAGGGTAGAATTTAATTAATAACAAACTGAAATAATTGATTATCATGAACAATAAGATTTTAGCGTTTTGTATCGTTTCAATGATGCTTGTGTGCAATTTAAGAGCACAGCCGCAACAGCCAAATAGACCCAGTGAACAACGGTTTCACGGACCATTCATTGAGAATTTCACCAAATCAACCTCGGAGTTCTTTAACTATAATTTCAGACGCTCGGGTTATGATTTTCGGTATTATTCGGGCATTCCCTCATTGACTGAAAAAGGCACAGATGTAATGGTGCTTAGAATGGATACCGCCGATGTTGCAGGTGCCGGACGTGGCCCTGAAATAGGATCAAAGGAGCTCACCCATTATGGCACTTATTCGGCACGAATCAGAGTCCCCGACATTACAAAGGTACAACCAAATCTTGGTGCGGTAGTGGGATATTTCACCTACCGCATGGATCCTGTTCATGGTTTGAGCGAAATTGATTTTGAATGGCTGATAGCCGACCCTGAAATCATATATGTTGGCACATGGACAGGCCCAAGGGGTGATTTACAAAGGGTAGGCAGAACGATCAATTTGGCCAAAGGCATCATCTATGACACTTCATACCGTGCAGATGAAAGAAAAATAAGAGGCAAGTTTACAGGGGAGCAAAGTCAGCCGGAAACGATTGCGCCGATAAAAAATTACAATGCCGCAGCAAGGTTCTATACTTATGGTTTCGACTGGTATCCCGATCGTTTGACATGGTGGTTGATCCATCCCGATACTAACGAAAAAATCATTCTGTGGGATTACCCGGGATCAACACCTCATTTTACCGGTATTCCTGTTCCTCCCACCCGTTACTTGTTTAATTTCTGGCATACGAACAACTGGTCTGTCGAGACAAATCCGAACTCACTTGATAAACCGCTTTATCCATACAGCTTAGAGATAGACTGGATGTCTTATAAACCATTCGAGGATTTGAACAGGGCGTACCAGGAAAGCAACAAATAAAAAACACACAACCAATCATAAAATTCATGCTCCATGAACAATAAGATTGCAATGGTTCTGTTAGCTACCATGATGATGACCAGCTATCTGCATGGTCAACCCCAGCAAGGCCAACAAAGGGGAGCAACGAGTGAAACCAGATATCACGGGCCTTTTATTGAGAATTTTACAAAACCGACATCTGAGTTCTTCAATTACAATTTCAGACGAGCCGGCAATGATTCCCGCTATTATTCGGGTATTCCCTCTCTTACCGAAAAAGGCACTGATATCATGATGTACAGGATTGATCCCGAAGATCCTGCTGGTGCCGGACGTGGACCTGAGATCATCACGAAAGATTATACCTATTATGGTACATACGCTGCACGAATCAAAGTGCCGGATGTCACCAAAGTGCAACCCAATGTTGGTGCGGTAGTCGGTTATTTCACCTACAATGTGGATCCTCTGCTCGGTCAAAGTGAAATTGATTATGAATGGTTGATTGCAGACCCCGAAGTCATTTATATCGGCACATGGACTGGCGTAAGACCTGCACATAACAGGGTAGGAAGAACAATCAACCTGGCGAAAGGCATTATTTATGACACCTCATACAGGGCTGAATCACGTGGATCGGGAACAACCACCGAGACCCAGAAGAGGGGTCGCTTCACAGGTGAACAGAATCAGCCGAAAATGATTACGCCAATTGAAAACTACGATGCTTCTGCACGCTTTTATACCTATGGTTTTGACTGGTATCCTGATCGTATTACCTGGTGGATTATTCATCCCGATACAAATGAGAAAATAATCCTATGGGATTACAAGGGAAAAAATGTTTTCCCCGGTCAACCTGCCTCTACCGGTATTCCTGTAGCACATACACGTTACAGATTAAATTACTGGCATACAAACAACTGGCCTGTTGAAACAAATCCGAACTCCATTGAAGTACCCTATTATCCCTATGAGTTAGAGATAGACTGGATCTCTTATAAACCATTCGATGAACTGAACCCGAATAAGACCCAGCGTTAAGGGAAAATAAAACAGCCTTTTATCATCAACATCACAATCAACAACTTGAATTTTATGGGCAAGAACTCTTTTCTGTTTTTTTCAGCAATCGTTTTAACGATAAGTTATCTACATGCACAGCCCAAAACTCAACCGGCAGATAAAGTCAAATTCCATGGGCCGTTTATTGAGAATTTTGATAAGCCAGCCTCAATGTTTTTTATTGAGAGACGGGATAACCGGTCAGAGGAAGGTGATTTTCGCTATTTTCCCGGTAATGCCTCACTTTCGGAAAAAGGGACAAAGGTAATGTTGTATAGAATTGACCCAGATGATCCTGTAGGTGCCGGACGTGGTCCTGAAGTGATATCGAAAGAATTCACCCACTTTGGTACATACTCCTCGAGGTTGAGAATTCCGGATGTTACGAAAGTTCAGCCCAATGTGGGCGCAGTAGTCGGCTATTTTACCTATCACAGGGATGACATCCACGGTTTGAGTGAAATTGATTGGGAATGGCTGATTGCCGACCCGGAAATAGTCTATATTGGTACATGGACAGGCCCCAGGGGCAATCTACAGAGGGTAGGCAGAACAATCAATCTGGCCAAAGGTATTATATACAATACCTTATACAGATCGGCAGCTGAAGGAAACCGAAACCACCCTCTTATCGGACTACAGAATCAGCCCGAAACAATTGAGCCAATTGAGAATTTTAATGCTGCTGAACGGTTTTACACTTACGGTTTCGACTGGTATCCCGATCGTATTGTATGGTGGATCTTGCACCCTACAACCAATGAGAAGATAGTATTGTGGGATTACTCAGGATCAACCCCCAATTTTACAGGTATTCCGACAAATCCGACATATTACAGGTTGAATTTTTGGCACACGAACAACTGGTCTGTCGAGACAAATCCGAACTCACTTGAAAAACCGCTTTATCCTTATGAGGTAGAGATAGATTGGATGTCTTACAAACCTTTTAAAGATTTAAACAAGGAGTATCAAAAACGCAACAAACAGTAAATCATTATCATTATGAACAAGATGTTTTCTTTGCCATTGAAACAGTCTCTTGTTTTGTGTGCCACGATACTTTTGGTCATGGCCTGCTCATCAAGGAGCTCCCTAAACGGTTTTAAACCCTGGGCTGAAAATAGTGCGAACGCCACTGTAAACTCATACCAATTCAATGGCTATACCAACCACTGGCAGGATGTTTATCAAAAGCAGTATCGATACGGTAACCTGTTTAAGATGAACATGCCCGATTGGGACAAGAGTTTGCTGCAATCGAAGAGAGATGTGGCAGAAAACCTGGGTATTCCCGGACTACAGATGCAGGAGGGTTTTTTCAACGGCTTGGCAACAGAAACCTACATTGTATTGGACAATCCGACGGTTGATGAACTGGAAGTAGCGTTCGATTCAGAAAACAATGTGCTTGTTTTTGCTGATCCAGAATCTAAGATTGGAGCACAATTGAACAACAAAAAAGTGTCGGCACCTTCAGAATTGAAGAGTCACCAAACAAAAGCGGAAGATTATTCAACACTTGATGCATTTGTTTTGAAGAATAGAAAAAAGAGATTGTATGTAGCGCTGGGCAAACAGGAGCTCTTGCAACAGTTTAAAACAATTCTTGCAGAAACGGAACGTGTGCTGAATGAATATGATTTGAAACGCGGATGGTTCGGTGTACAAACGCAGATACAGACGGTCTCCTGCTCCCCTGGCAATCCAATTGAGCTGATGGGGAAAGGGATGAATGAGGGAAACAGCTGGTTTGTGTTCAGTGGAGGATATGAATATCTTGCACATGATAAGATAACAAAATGGGCAAGAGAGGTCGACATCCCAATTGTTGCCGACCTCGGGTACTCACCCATATTCGGTTGTGATGATTATGAGGGTTTGCAGGTTCAACAAATGCAAGGGCGTGATGCCTGGTTAAATTTTGCAAGAGCAAAAAACGGTTATCTTTTCAGAAACATTGCCTCTACAAATGTAAGAGAGGGGAACGCACCTGAATTCGATGGTTATTTTGTCAACATAGGCAATGCCGTGCAGATCAATCAAGGGGATAAGCCTTTTGTGATTCAAACAGGCCGTTTGTTGGATGGAACCATCAATAGCATGATTCTATTCAATAAAAAAGGCGATCAATTTGATCGGGCAAAGATGTGGGAAGCGATAATGGACAGGCGTGCTGTAGCCATAGCCGAAAAGGGCGTCATACTGGGGCCCGATCAGTTCCGAAAATCAATGCAGTTGTTGTTGCTCGATAGAGAATATATTGAAGATTATTTTGGAGATAAGGTGAATATCAACGCGGTAATGGAGGGAGATCAATTGCATGTTGCGATAACCAACCTATATCCACATGAGATTGATGGTACCTTCTCAGTTAAACTGCCCGAACAGTTGTCGTTGTCGGGCGATCAAACTGTCAAACTTAAGTTACCAGCCAATGGCACCAAGAATCTTGTTTTTGAGATTGATCCTTCGGCGAATGCGATGGGAAGAATGAATGTTGTTGCGGTGAAATATGATTGGAACAACTCCTCAAAATCGACAATGACCGCTTTTGATTTGCCACCGGCAATTTCGGCACATCAACTCTTGTATGGAACGTCCTCTGGATTTCAGTTTCCTGCAACCATCTATAATTTCACCCACGATGAGATGGTTGTTGTGAATACCACAATATCTGAAAAAGAGAATCCGGATCAGATTGTTTTCTCAGATGAACAGACCATCGAAATTGGAAAAGGTGATTTCAAGACATTGTCCCATGATATTCAACTTAAACCGGGTCATTACCTGTTGAAAACCGCAGCAATGGGTGTCGAAGCCTTCTCACAGATAGGCATTGGGGATGTCTCTGGCTCAGTGACGCTGAATGAGGTCGATCTGAATGACGACGGTGTGAACGAATACATTATTGAGAATGATCATGTAAGGGTGACGTTGTTAAATACCGGAGCACGCGTTATCGAATACTATGTGAAGGAAAGAGATGACAATGTGTTTTTCAAGTTATGGCCCAACAAGCCGGATGACATTGACAGACCATTCAGAGAACATGCATTTTATCCCTACGGCGGTTTTGAGGACTTTCTGGGACAAGCAAGTGTTGAGACACACAAAGTATACGATGCCACTGTGATACAGAGGGAGGGAGGTTATGCCCAGGTGAAAATGGCAGCTGACTTTTATGGCAATAAGATTGAAAAAATATTCACCCTTTACGGTGATTCCCCATTGCTCGAGATCCGTTTTGCGCTGAATATGATCAATCCTGAGTTGAATGTGCTCGGTCCCCAGCCAATATTGTCGCTTGGAAAAGAACATGGTGTTGAGGATAAATACATCATTCCTGAAAAAGAAGGGTTGCGCGAATATACCATGATGCCGGATAGGATGTATGGGAAGATGCTAGACTTGAAAGAGGGATGGAATGCCGGTTACGACACCAGAGAAGACATCTCTTTCGTAGGGGCATATCCTGTGAATAGGCCATACAATCTCCACATGTGGATGAACCTTGCATCCAATCCAGATTCCCGCTATCCTTACACTGAGTTGCAACCCTGGTTGCCATTGTATATGAATACCACATCCTATTTTTCCTATTATATGTGGGCAGCAGCCGGTTCATGGGAAGATGGATTGGGTGCTTTGAGAGATAGAAACCTCATCACAGAGAAAAAATGGTGATGCTGGGGGTGTGCTGATGAACCACTTATGCCATCCATGCCATCTGTCACAGATGATTGTTGTGCATGAATGTCCAGTGGTCTATAGATGATATCTGTATCAGAATCGGGTAATTGTGTAATAAGTTGTAATTGATTATTAAGTCAGAAAAATGAAACAAAGGAAAACCCTATTTATTGTAGTTGCATTCCTATTCGCAATCTTAAGTGCTTGTGGTGAATCAACAAAGCAAGCAAGCCAACAGGAGGCAGTCAACGGGAAAGAACACAGGATTTATTCTATTTCCATGAACAAGATAGTCAAGGAGTGGGATGGTCAATGGCAAGGTATCACGGTAGCCTCTGATGGGAATTGCTACTTCTCTTCCTCAACACACTCAAAAAGTCATGGTGCCGGTTTTCATATGTTCAATCCTGAAACCTATGAACACACGATGATTGCAGAAGACATGACTGTTGTATGCGGAGAGGATGATACAGCATCGCAACAGGGAAAAATTCACAGTCCGATTGTGGAATGCGATGGATGGCTCTATTTTACAACCCATCTCTCAAATTACTGGAAAGAAGGAATTGAAAATTATACAGGTGCACATGTCCTGGGTTATGAAATGTCATCAGGTAAATTCAGAGATTTTGGTGTTGTAAAACCGAGATATTCAATTTATTCTGCAATCGGCATGGATCCAGTCAGAAAAAAATTGTATCTGTTTGTAGTCCCATTTCTTCCTGAGCTTTATGAATCGGACGGATGTCATCTCTACAGTGTAGATATGATAACAGGTGAAAAGGAAGACTTGGGATTGGTGGTGGAAGGAAGGACTGCGGCATCGTTCTGGTTCTATGTAGATAACAATGGCAACGTCTGGTTCACCTTGTGGAAAAAACACTACAAGTATGAAAACGATCGAGGAAACCTATATGTCTACAGGCCGGATGAACAGAGAATTGAAACCTATTTGGATGTCTTGCCGAAAGGTGAGTTAATCGATGGCACCCCTGTTGTGGATGAATACAGTTTAAGTCAGAGATCATGGACATGGATATCGCCATTGCCAGGAAATGAAAAGTGTTATTTCACAATGGGTGCATTGGGTGGTGGCGATGAGCGTCTTTGGCTGTTTGATCCGACAAAGAAGATTGAAACAGGTGAAGCATTTCAGGTTGTCGCCTCCATTGGTTCGAATTACTTCCAAACGGCTGTAGGTGGTGATAGACTGTATTTTGTACAGTATGAGGACTTGAACGACGAGCGACGATTGTTCTCGGAAGATGAAAGAGAAATTGATCCTTCCAGTTCTGAATATGTTGAAAGAAAATTACATTTGAGAAGCATCTCGCTTGAGGAAGGTGCTGACCACAATGCAATCACAGACCATGGTGAGATTGTAGACCAGGATGGCCGTGCAGCGCGCATGATTATGTCAATGTCCGCAGATGAGAATGGGAAAGTATACGTGTATGGAAGTTGGCATGTAAAATCTTTTAAAGAAGCTACATTGCAGTATCTGTTGTTTGAGTATCCGAATGGCGACCTTTATCGATTGATGAAACGCGGTGAGTTTTTTGCCGTGATAGATACGCACAAATAAGAGCCAATCATTGCAGATGTTGGTTGCAATAATAAAAGCAATCAAAGGGCCAGAGTAAGCGAAGCTGTTTCATTAAAAAATCTATATTATGAACAAAAAATCATTGTTTCGATCAATCGCAACTGGATGCATTTCCTCTCTTATGCTTGTTTTATTCTGCTTATGCAGTGGGAGAGGGGAGTATACCCAACCCGGTTTAGACAAGCAGTTAATGGTTGATATCCGTAATACGGGAATGATACATAGTCCGTTGCCACTGGATTACAGTAAAGCATATGAAACACTTGGCCTGACAAAAAAGATATTGGTGAATGAAATGTTTGATGACATGGAAGAGCTTGGCTCCTGGTCCCATAAGGGTATCGGGAGCTTGGCTCAAACATCTGAAAGAAGCATTTCCGGGAAGCACAGTCTGCGGTTAACCGCGCCTACCCGTACCTATCCAACCACATGGATACAAGGGATGCCACCGGTAGGTGATACATACCTGGGATTGGGCTTGGGTGCTTCAAGAGCAATACTGGAAATTGATGGCGAAAACTGGGAGAAGTACAACCGCATCAGCTACTCTATTTATCCCGACTGTGCAGGTGCACGGAGTATTTATTTGAATTTTTATCTGGAAAATGATGGAATAATAAAAGTGCCGGATGAATTTGGAAGAGAGGGGTATCACGAGATCAATTTGAAGAATCGGGAGTGGAATCAATGTTTTCTGGAAATCACAGAGCTGCCACGTGACAAGGTTGTTAGAATAATTTTTGAGATTGAAACCTTCGGGAAGGAGTTGACGATGGGTGATTTCTTGCAATTCGATGTGGATGACATACAATTGCAGGTTGTTGAGAATCCTGAAGTTGTGAGTGGTTGGCAACCCGCAGAAAACAGGATCATCTATTCCACATCAGGATATGGTGTTGAGAGTGAAAAAACTGCCATTGTCAATGTGATCAATCACGACGGTACCTTTAAACTGATAGACACCGAAACAAACAAAATTGTTTTTAAAGGGTCAGTCATTTCAACCACAACACCCAATGGTACTTTTGAAACAATTGATTTCAGCAGTTTTAGCAGAGAAGGGCAATATCATATTCAAGTAGGTGACATTTCCACACCTCCATTCTATATCAATCGCAATATCTGGGACCACTCGGTGTGGCGTGTTTTGAATTTCATGTTCACCCAACGATGTGGCTACCCTGTACCCGAAAAACATGGGGCTTGCCACACAGACCTGAACGGTGAATATGAGGGGCATCTGTTTGTGCACAATGGTGGTTGGCACGATGCTGCCGACATGTCGCAGAATCCCATTCAGACTGGTGAAATTGCCTACGCAATGTTTGAAATGGCAAACAGAGCAAAACAAAAGGGGAATGATGATTTGTATTTGCGTTTGTTGGAAGAGGCATTGTGGGGAATGGATTACATTCTCAGGGGACGTTTGGGAGATGGCGTAAGAGTTGGAAGTTTTATCTCAACAAACATATGGACAGATCGCCTTATTGGTACAATCGATGATACCGGTAGACGGCAAATCAGACCCAGTAACAATCCATATCAAAATTTCAAGTTTTCTGCAATCGAAGCATATGCTGCGATGTCGGTTGAAAGGGATGCAATGCTTAAGGAGAACCTTGAAAAGGTTGCAAAGGAAGATTTCGCCTATGCGATGGAAGCATTTCGAGAAGAGGAGATACTCCGCAGTAGTGCAAGCATGCCTCCTGTACAGTATATGGCTACTGTTTCATGGGCGGCAAGCATGATTTACAGATTGACAAACGATCCATATTATGCCGAAAAAGCTGCTCATTTCATACAGTATGTGTTAGACTGTCAACGTACGGAACCCATAGGTGACAAGGAGAAAACAAGTGGTTTCTTCTACCGTGACACAAACAAAATAGTGTCATTGAATTATAGCCATCAGGGATACGATCAGATCTTCATGGAGGCTATTGTTGCACTTTGTGAAACCCAACCAAACCATAAGGACTACAAAAGGTGGGATAAGGCAATCAAGCTTTATGCCGGTTATTTAAAAAATATCATGCAATATGTTGCACCATACGGCATGATTCCCAGTGGTGTATACAACCTCAATGAGGTGTCTGATTCGTTGGCTTTCAATGCGATGTATGGTAGATTTGGAAGCAGGAAAGATGATTATGAGGCGATGTTGAAGAATGGATTCAAACTGGACAATGATGGACATTATCTCAGATCTTTTCCTGTTTGGTATTCATTTAAAGGCAACAATGCTGTTCTGCTCGCTCAGGGTAAGGCAGCAGCATTGTGTGCCAAATATCTAAAGGACAATGAACTGATGAATATTGCTGAAGAGCAGTTGTTCTGGGTTGTCGGTAAGAATCCGTTTGGACAGTCGTTGATATGGGGTGAAGGACATAATTATATGCAGCAGTACAATGCATTGCCAGGCGATGTGGTCGGGCAAATCCCATTGGGAATTCAAACACGTTTCAATGAAGATGTGCCCTATTGGCCCCAAAATAATACCGCAGTATACAAGGAGGTATTTGGGGTGCCGGCTGGAAAATGGTTCTCATTGGTTGCAGAGTTTTGACATCATTTACTAATATGTTTAGGATGAAACAGGATTTTGCACAACGCAACACAGTCATAGATATTTTAAGGGCTTTGACAATGTTGTTGATGATTTTCGTGAACGATTTCTGGACTGTGAGAGGTGTGCCTCATTGGATGCAGCATGCCAGATCCAATGAAGATTTTCTGGGTTTGTCAGATGTGGTCTTTCCTCTTTTTCTTTTTGTAGTGGGGATGTCTATACCGTACGCCATTGAGCGTAGATTCAGTAAAGGTTGTTCAGAACTCAGCACTGTTTCGCATATTTTGACACGTACGTTTGCATTGCTGATCATGGGCATTTTTACCGTAAATACCGAATCGGGCATCTCTAATGATATCATGATAAACCGGGATCTTTTCATGGTACTGATGATAGTGGCATTCCTGTTGATCTGGAACGTATACCCGAAGAAGGAGAACAATCACCGGCATTTGTTTACCTCTTTACAGATTGCAGGCGTATTGATCCTTCTATATTTGGCATTCATCTTCCGTGATTCAAAAGGCGGAATCATGCAAATCCGTTGGTGGGGTATATTGGGTATCATTGGGTGGACCTATCTGGTAAGCAGTTTCATCTATCTGTTCATCCGGGATAGGATTCTTCCGTTATTCTTTGTTTGGTTGGGATTCATCCTTTTGTGCATGGTGAAGAGCAGCCAGTTGATACCTGCAGAGAGCTTTATCAATGGCCTGCTGGGTATTGTGAACATTGGAACTGGTGCCCATATGGCATTTACGGTGGGTGGTATATTGTTTACACTTGTCATAGTTAAATACTCCCATGTGGCAGCGCGTCAAAAAATTCTGTTCCTCGTTACGGTCACAACCCTCCTACTGATTGCTGCGATGATCTCCAACAACTTCTGGATCATCTCAAAAAATATGGGTACCCTTCCGTGGGTATTGTATTGTTCAGCTGCCGCAGTAGGCTTATATGGGTTGCTCCATTGGGCAGTTTACAACGGAAAAGCGTCATGGTTCAATGTCATTAAGCCTGCAGGTACGGCAACCCTTACTTGTTATCTTATGCCTTATCTGCTTTATAGTCTCCTTTTCGGCTTCTTAAACTTGTCACTGCCAGTTTGGATGAAAGAGGGTCTGCCTGGTTTGATTAAATGTGCCTTGTTTGCTTTTTTGTCTATCGGAGTTACTGCAATTTTAATACGTTATAGAATCAAGATTAAAGTATAATCAGAGTACGGGAGTGCAATGCAAGTATAATAGAGTGGTTTTATTATGAAAAAAACAATCCAAGAAATATCATTTCAACCGACAGCATGGAGAGATACGATCATTGCTTATAATGAGCAAAAGAAGCGAATAATGGATTTTTTTGAGATACATCGGGATGCAAAAATTTTGTTGACTGGTTGTGGTTCTTCTTACTATCTGCCACTCATAGGATCATCAATCTATACAAGATTTACAGGAAAAGCATCAATGGGTCTGCCAGCCTCGGAGATAATGCTTAATCCCGAAATTGTTTTTGCTGATGATCAGAAATACCTGCTGATCTCCGTTTCAAAATCGGGCAAGACGCCTGAAACACTAGCGGCAGCACGCTATGTGAAAGAGAATGAAATAGGAGGTACAATGTTGATTTCATGTACCGAACAAAGTGAAATTGCCAGATATGCTGATTTATCATTTATCTGTCCGAACGCAGCCGAAGAAACCAAGTTTATGACAAAATCATTTACCAGTATGCTTCTCGGTTTTCAACTAATGATTGCATCAATTTCGAAGAACAGTTCATTTGAAGCAGAGCTGCAGAAACTACCAGCACATGGGGAGAGATTAATTAATCAATACCAATCGTCAATAGAGCAATTGGTATATAAAAATGATTTTGATTTATATATCTTTCTTGGTCACGGGCCTTATTTTGGTGTTGCTTCAGAGGCGATGAATAAAACGAAAGAGATGGGACGTGTTCCGGCAGAAGCTTACCATGGATTTGAATTGATGCATGGACCTAATTATGCTGTAAATGATAAAACACTGATAACCTACTTGCTGTCAGAAAGTATAAAGGAAGAAGAAATCAAATTGCTAAGAAGAGCTAAAACTTTGGGTGGAACAATTATGGTTATCTGTGAAAAATCAACTGCCGAGATCACAGATCTATCGGATTATCTTTTTGAGCTTAACTCGGGATTGTCTGAAAATGCCACTCCTCTTCTCAGTTTACTGCTCGTTCAGTTGTTTGGATACTACAATGCACTTGCTCTGGGAAAAGAGTTGGAGTAGGATGACTGCTCACTATTGACCACAATCGGCTTTTGCTGTTCGTACAATATAAATTGGAAAATACTGCAACAATGAAAAAATATATCTCAATGATCGCTCTGATCTCAATGACAATGAGCTGCTCAAAAAGTGGGGATGGAATAATTGATGACGAAATACCTTACAATGATAATTTGCAAGATGAAGTAGTGAAAAAGCCTGACACCAAAGTGGATATCGACACAGCCCTGTATCACAGCACGTTCGTGGAGCAATTTGACAAGCAATCGAACTTTTTCTCACACGTGACAGGTGGAAAGGGAGCTCCATTTACTTGGCAAATGGGTTCTGAATCACTTTCTGAACCGGGAACAAAAATTCTGTTGTTAAAGTTGGACCCAGATGAAGAAGCCGGTGCCGGAAAAGGACCGGAGGTTGTATCCAAGAAATTCACCTACTATGGAACATATGCCGCACGATTGAAGGTCTCCGGTTCCAGGAATCTACAACCCAATGTTGGGGCAGTGATTGGTTATTTCACTTATCAAATGGACAATGTGCATGGATTGAGTGAAATTGATTACGAGTGGCTGATTGCTGACCCGCAGATAATTTATGTAGGGACATGGACCGGCCATTATGGACGCCTGAAAAGAATTGGCCGTACAGTGAACATGGCCACAGGGCATATCTACGAGACCTCGTTCAGGGAGGAGGATGGTAGTGGCAGAAGAGCCCTTGTGGGTAAGCAAAATCAACCCGAAAAGATCAGACCCATTGAAGGATTCGATGCATCGGCACAATTTCATACATATGGCTTTGATTGGCATCCGAAACGTATTAGATGGTGGATGCTTCATCCCGTCACAAACGATACAATTGTCATATGGGATTATCAGGGATCAGAAGTAGGTATTCCAACTACACACACCCGCTATAGGATGAATATGTGGCATACAGACAACTGGCCTGTTGAAACCAATCCAAATTCAATTGAGAAGCCCGTAATCCCTTTTGAATTGGAGGTAGACTGGATCTCTTACACGCCATCGGAGCCTATTTAATTGGAAAATTACATCCGATACTGGCATATGGTAAGTATTTGTATCAAAGTCATCCCTTGTTTCGTATGCTTATTGAAGATGAATCAACTACATTTGTTGTTTGGATGAAAATGAAGTATTTTTGTATCAATACAACAATCATACATAATATTGAGGTACAATCATGATTTTTAATCAGGAAAAGTTATATAAGAATGTGATTGGCGTTATTTTCGGTGGAAAATATCTTCACGTTGCAAGACTGGAAAATGGCACAATCGCACAAATTGCACACAGGGAAATCAACTGCAGGGAATCGGAGGAGGTGATTCTCGGTGAGATTATTTCTACCATTGCAAAGTTAAACAATGACACTGTTGTGGGTATTGGTGTTGGAATGCCAAGTCTGGTCGATGTGAAAGAAGGAATTGTGTTTAAACCGACTAACATACCCACATGGAGAAAAGTGTACCTGAAAGATATTCTGGAAGAGAGGTTTCAGATTCCCGTGATCATCAACAACGATGCCAACTGTTTTGCACTTGGTGAGAAATATTTTGGTGTCGCCAAGGATTTCGACAACATCGCCGGTATCACCATCGGCACCGGAATGGGAGTTGGCCTGATTATCAATGGCAGACTATACTCGGGGCGGAATGCCGGAGCCGGTGAGTTTTGTTCCATCCCATACAAGGAGCACGACTATGAGTATTATTGCAGCATCAAATATTTTGAGGAGAAATATGGCATAAAGAGTGACATGTTGCTTAACAGGGCCAAGAAGCGCGATAAAATTGCATTGGCAATATTTGAAATCTTTGGTATTGACCTTGGAAATGCAGTCAAAACAATCATGTATGCACTGGATCCGGATGCGATCGTGATAGGAGGAAGGTTGACAGAGGCATACGACTATTTTGAGGAATCGATGCATAAAACAATTAAAACCTTTATTTACAAAAACAGTTTGAAGCAGATACAGATTCTCAAGTCAACAGAGCCGGATATTTCGTTGTATGGAGCAGCAGCTTTATGTTTTGAAAATGACAAGCACAATGGATAAGAAAGTAACAATCTATGATATAGCAGATAAACTCAGGATTTCACCTTCCACTGTTTCCCGTGCGTTATCAAAAAATCCGAATGTAAACAAAAGGACCAGAGAGAAGGTCATGTCCACTGCGGTTGATTTGGGTTACATCAATCAAAAAGCAAACAGCAAAGCAAATACCATTGCGCTGATCATACCTGATGTGGACAACTACTTCTACAGCAGGGTGCTGTCGGCGATACAGAAACAATTGCAGGGCAAGTATCTGTTATCAATTCATTGCTCTTTCAATTCAATCGTCATTGAGAAAGAGATTGTGGCAAAGTTGGACCCCGCTCAGATCGGTTGCCTCATTGTTTCACAAAGTATGGATGCCAGTGATGCTGATCACTTGCTGGAGCTGGAGAAAAAAGGTGTACCATTGTTGTTGTTCAACAGGGTGAACTACAACCTTGATCGGCCCAAGTTTATGATCGACAATTACATGGATGCACACATATTGACAAATCATCTTGTGACTTCCGGTTATAGGAGAATCGCATTTGCTGCCAAACATTTTAGTTGTCCAATTTATAAAGAAAGGGTTCAGGCTTATCTTGACGTGTTGAAGGAGAACAACATCGAGTTTAATCCCGATTATCTCATTTACAGTGAACTTACAACTGAAGACACCTATGAAGTGATTGCACGTTTCATCAACCTGAAATCGAGGCCCGATGCGTTGATTCTACCACACTTCACTTCTGCGTTACAGGCTATCTCCATTGCAAAAATAAAAAATATCTCGATTCCCAAAGAGTTGGCTGTGGTAAGCTTCGACGAGTCACCCGAGTGCAAGTATTCAACTCCGGCAATCACAACCATTGACCGACCTTGTATCGACATTGGCTCTGAGATTGGCAAATTTGTTCTTTCTGTCTGCAGCAATGAGCCCTATAACCGCAATACAATGAAAATATACAAGTCGAATTTAATCATCAGAGGATCCTCACTCTCCAGCATTTGACAATGATTCATTGACTGCTGAGAACTCAGTTTTTTCAAACCGGATGATACTTGATTCCATGTAATCATCTGATAAATAGTGTGATCATCGCATCGAACACATCTTTTGATCACTGCTACTACAACCCCTGCATTGAAGAGTGTAGGTTGTTTTTTTGTGACCTGTAGTGTCCGATTCATCTCTATCTTTGGCTGCTTTTGGATTAATTTTGTTATTTTTGTTTTCAGTACCTTGAGCACATTTTCGCTGCCAATGTTTATTATATGAAAATATCACTCTCCGATCAGCTGCCTCCCTATCCTGTGTTCGATGATACGATACGTCGCGCTCCCGACAGGGGTTACCGGCTTACAAAATCACATACACGAACCGCATTGCAGAATGCATTGCGTTACATCCCGCCGGCACTGCATGCAACGCTCGCACCCGAGTTCCTGGATGAGTTGCGCAGCCGCGGACGCATTTATGGCTACCGCTACCGTCCACAGGGCGACCTGAAAGCAAAACCGGTGGATCAATACCGGGGAAACTGTCTGGAAGGGAAAGCTTTTCAGCTGATGATCGACAACAACCTCAGCTTCGACATCGCCCTCTATCCCTATGAGCTGGTTACCTACGGCGAGACGGGTCAGGTGTGCCAGAACTGGATGCAGTACCGGCTCATCAAACAATACCTGGAGGTGATGACTCGCGAGCAGACGCTGGTGGTGGAGAGCGGACACCCGCTGGGATTGTTTCGCTCCCGTCCCGACGCACCACGGGTGATCATCACCAACTCGATGATGGTGGGCCTGTTCGACAACCAGGAAGACTGGGAGGTGGCGGCACAGCTGGGTGTGGCCAACTATGGACAGATGACCGCCGGAGGATGGATGTACATCGGTCCACAGGGCATCGTCCATGGCACCTTCAACACGCTATTGAATGCGGGACGGCTCAAGCTGGGCATCCCGCCGGAGGGTGACCTGCGGGGACGGCTCTTCGTCTCCTCCGGCCTGGGTGGCATGAGCGGTGCACAACCCAAGGCGGCAGAAATTGCCGGGGCGGTGTCGGTCATCGCCGAGGTGGATGGCTCACGCATTGAGACACGCCGCCAACAAGGGTGGGTGGAGCGTGTCACAACCGATCCCCGAGAGGCGTTCGGATGGGCCCGGGAGGCGATGGATCGAAACGAGCCACGCTCGATCGCCTATCACGGCAATGTGGTGGAGTTGCTGGAGTATGCGGCTGATCAGGAGATAGGAATCGATCTGCTGAGCGACCAGACCTCCTGCCACGAACCCTACAGTGGTGGTTACTGTCCTGCAGGGATCAGCTTTGAGGAGCGTACCCGCCTGCTCCATGAAGACCGGCAGCAGTTCAAGGAACAGGTGGATCGTTCGCTACAACGACACTACCGGGTGATTGCCCGGTTGACAGATCGGGGAACCTATTTTTTCGATTATGGCAACTCCTTTATGAAGGCGCTGTTCGATGCCGGCGTGAAGGAGATATCCCGCAACGGTATCGATGAGAAAGATGGGTTCATCTGGCCTTCCTACGTGGAGGATATCATGGGTCCCGAACTGTTTGACTATGGCTATGGTCCTTTTCGCTGGGTCTGCCTGAGCGGTAAGGCAGAGGATCTGAGGATAACAGATCTGGCGGCCATGGACTGCATCGATCCGCAGCGGCGACCACAGGACCGTGACAACTGGATCTGGATCCGTGACGCGGAGAAGCACCGGCTGGTGGTGGGCAGTCAGGCGCGCATCCTCTACCAGGATGCGGAGGGACGCCTCAAGATCGCACTGCGCTTCAACGAGCTGGTGCGGGACGGCGAGATTGGCCCCGTGATGCTGGGACGCGACCACCATGATGTGAGTGGTACCGACTCTCCTTTTCGGGAGACGGCCAACATCCGCGACGGCAGCAACGTGATGGCCGATATGGCGGTGCAATGTTTTGCCGGCAATGCCGCCCGTGGTATGAGCCTGGTGGCGCTGCACAACGGCGGCGGCGTGGGTATCGGCAAGGCGGTAAATGGCGGTTTCGGCATGCTGCTCGATGGCAGCAAACGGGTGGATGAGATCCTGCGTTCCGCCATGTTGTGGGATGTGATGGGTGGCCTGGCACGCCGTGCCTGGGCCCGCAACAGCCATGCAATGGACAGTGTCGCTGCTTTTAACCAGTCACATGCAGACCATTACTCCATTACCGAACCATACATAGCCGACGGGTTGCTGCTGGATGAACTGTTGGAGTGATTCAAGACAGATCACTTTCCCGGGCCAGCAAATCAACAAAAATCACGCTGAGAAATCGGGAGATTCACAAAATATAACGATACATTTGCATTTGAGGGATAACCTATAGAAAAAAACAGACAGCAACGGATGAACAGGATCATGGAGTGCGTACCCAATTTCAGCGAGGGACGCGACAAGGAAAAAGTAGAGCAGATAGCGGATGCCTTCCGCGGCAGAGAGGGTGTGAAGCTGCTGGATTACAGCAGTGATGCGGACCACAACCGGTCGGTGATCACCGTGATGGGTGAGCCGGAGGCGTTGAAAGCAGCAGTGATCGATGCCATCGGCAGGGCGGTGGAGCTGATCGACCTGACACAGCACAGCGGTCAGCATCCCCGCATGGGTGCGGTGGATGTGGTGCCTTTTATCCCCATCCGCAACGTGACCATGGAGGAGGCGGTTGCTCTTTCAAAGGAGGTGGCTGAGGCGGTAGGCAAACAATTCCAACTGCCGGTCTTCCTCTATGAGAAGTCGGCCGCTGCACCCCATCGAGAGAACCTGGCCGCGGTGCGCAAGGGGGAGTTTGAAGGGTTGACGAGGAAGATGCTGCTGCCGGAGTGGCAGCCCGACTTCGGTCCCGCCTTGCCGCATCCCACCGCTGGCGCGGTGGCCGTCGGAGCACGCATGCCGCTGGTAGCCTACAACGTAAACCTGGGTACGGCAGACCAGGAGATCGCCAACGCCATTGCCAGAAAGGTGCGCTTTGTGGGGGGCGGCCTTCGTTATTGCAAAGCGATGGGGGTGACCCTTGAAGAACGGGGCATCACCCAGGTCTCAATGAACCTGACCGACTACACCAAGACAGCCATCTATCGTGCCCATGAGCTGGTGCGGATAGAGGCGCAGCGCTATGGGGTACCGGTGGTGGGTGCCGAGGTGATCGGACTGGTGCCGATGGAGGCGCTGGTCGATGCGGCTGCCTACTACCTGGGATTGGAAAACTTCTCGATGAGCCAGGTGCTCGAGGCAAAACTGATGGAATAGATGAACTGGATTGAACTGACCGCCGCCATCTTCGGAGTGATCAGCGTATGGTATGCCCGCAAGGAGAAGATTCTGGTCTTTCCTTTCGGCATCATCAACGTGGCCATCTATATCTACATCTGCTTTGAGGCACGCCTCTATGCCAACGCGGGCATCAATATGGTCTACCTGGCTTCCAACATCTTCGGCTGGTATATGTGGTCCCGCACCGGCGACGACAACCAGAAGCTGCAGATCAGACGCAACAGCTCCAGGCAGCACATCCTTACCTGGGGCAGTGTGGTGGTGATCTATGCAGCGGTGTTCCTGCTGTTGCGATGGGTGAACCGTGACGATGCTGGTTACATGGTCTCCATCTTGCCCTGGATCGATGCCTTCAACACCTCCTTCTTCCTGGTCGCCACCATCCTGATGGCAGTGAAGAGACTGGAGAACTGGCATTTCTGGATCATCGGCAACATCGTCTCCATACCGATCTATGCCTCACAAGGACTCTACTTCACCTCCATCCAGTACGCCATCTTCCTGGTGCTTGCCATCATGGGACTGCGTGAGTGGACTGCGAAAACAAAAAGGAATCATGCATAACCTGGTCATCAAGGATGCGGCCCAGGTGGTTACCTGCAGCGGCTTCAAAGGCAAACGGGGCAGTGAGATGTCCGACCTGAAGGTGATTGAGAATGGCACGGTGATCGTCACCGATGGCATCATCTCACATGTCCTTAAACAGGGTGAACCGCTTCCTGTCAACCTGGACGATTACAACGTGATCGACGCCACCGGCAAGGCGCTCCTACCGGGCTTTGTGGATCCCCATACCCACCTCGTTTTTGGCGGTTACCGCGAGGAGGAGTTCGCCTGGCGGATGAGGGGTGACAGCTACATGGCGATTATGGAGAGGGGTGGGGGTATCGTCAGCACAACCCGTGCCACCCGAGCAGCCACAGAAGCGGAGCTGATCGTTTCCGGACGACAACGACTCGATGCGATGTTGCGGCTGGGTATCACCACTGTGGAGGGTAAAAGCGGTTACGGTCAGGACAGGGAGACCGAGCTGAAACAGCTGCGGGTGATGCGCCATCTGAACGGGAGCCATCTGATGGATGTGGTATCCACCTATATGGGAGCACATGCCATCCCGCAGGAGTGGAAGGGGAGGGAGGATGCTTTCATCGATTTTCAGATTGAGGAGATGCTCCCCCTGGTAGCGAAGGAGGGACTGGCCGAAGCGGCCGACATCTTCTGTGAACAGGGGGTCTTCACCATCGAGCAATCGCGCCGTTACCTGCAGGCAGCTGCTTCGCTCGGACTGAAACCGAAGATGCACGCCGACGAGATCGTATCCCTGGGGGGAGCCGAGCTGGCTGCGGAGCTACACTGCCTCTCGGCAGATCACCTGTTACAGGCCTCCGACGAGGGGATCTCCGCACTGGCAGCATCAGACAGTGTGGCCACGCTGTTGCCATTGACTGCTTTCTCACTGCGTGAGCCCTATGCCCGCGCCCGTACAATGATCGACAGCGGATGCATCGTGGCGTTGGCCACCGACTTCAACCCGGGGAGCTCCTTTACCGCTTCGGTGCCGCTGCTTTTCGCCCTGGCCTGCATCTACATGCAGCTCACACCCGAGGAGGCGGTGACCGCCTTCACGCTCAACAGTGCGGCAGCACTGGGACGTGCCGACCGCATCGGCAGCATCGATGTGGGGAAGCAGGGCGACCTGCTGCTGTTGCAGTTTCCATCCTACAGGTTCCTGCCCTACCATGTGGGGATGAACATCGTGGAACGGGTGATCAAGAAAGGGGAAGTTGTATGAAATAGTTCGATGTTCTTAGTTCGATGTTCTTAGTTCGATGTTCTTAGGTTAGTAGGTTAGTAGGTTAGTAGGTTAGTAGGTTAGTAAGTTAGTGAGTTTGAAGTTTGAGGTTCAGGGTTTAAAGTTCAGGGTTTGAAGTTCAGGGTTTGAGGTTCAGGGTTTGAGGTTCAGGGTTTAAAGTTCAGGGTTTGAGGTTCAGGGTTTGAAGTTCAGGAACCGGGAAATATGCACAAGAAGCTGATTACTGACCACTGAAAGCTAAAATATAACAATATGAAACGAGCATGATAACTGTTCTCACACAAGAGCATGATTAAAAGCGAGTTCCATATGATACATTTAATAATCAATAGTTTTAATCATATGAAACTACAGGATCTGTTACTGAAAGAATTTCTGGAGAAGAGCGCCGCAAAAGAGCCGGTACCGGGCGGCGGCAGCAGCGCCGCACTGAATGCCGCCATGGGCACAGCGCTGACAGAGATGGTGGCCAACCTCACCATTGGCAGGAAGAAGTATGCCGATGTGGATGAACGGATGCGGGAAATCGCAGCTGAGATGTCGGCAGAGCGGAGCCGCTTTTTGGAGGATATCGACCGTGATGCGGAGGCATACCGACGGGTGATGGATGCATATCGGTTACCCAAAGAGACAGAAGGAGAGCAGCTGTATCGCGAAGCAACGATACAGGAGGCAACCAGGCAGGCGTCACTGGTCCCGCTGGAGGTGGCCGAGAGGGCTTCTTCCCTGTTGGAAACCATGTGGGAGACATTGCTGAAGGGAAACCCAAACGCGGCTACCGACGGGCTGGTGGGACTGATGAACTGCCGCACAGCCATCCTGAGCGCATTGCTCAACGTGCGTGTCAACCTTGGGGGCATCACCGATCAGTCGTTTGTCGACGAAATGAATGCAACGTGCGACCGGCTGGAGATACATACCATGGAGATAGAAGCCAAAGCCATTGAACTGATTAAATCAAGAATCTGAATGAAAAACATCTTTCTGATTGGCCGGGGAGAGCTCACCATCAGCGACCTGGAGAAAATCATTACCAGTAACATTAAGGTGGAGCTGGCACCCGAGGCGATCGAACGGATACAGCGCTGCCGCGACTACCTTGATCGCAAGATGGAGACACAGAAGGAGCCGATCTACGGCATCACCACCGGCTTCGGCTCCCTCTACAACCACAACATCTCAGGTGAAGATCTGAACAGCCTGCAGGAGAACCTGGTGAAATCACATGCCTGCAGCGTGGGCAACGAGGTGGCACCACTGATCGTCAAGCTGATGTTCCTGCTCAAGGCGCATGCCCTCTCGCTGGGTTACAGCGGGGTGCAGGTGACCACCGTGCAGCGGATGCTCGACCTGTTCAACAACGACATCCTGCCAGTGGTCTACGACAAGGGATCGCTGGGTGCCTCTGGCGACCTGGCACCGCTGGCCAATCTCTTCCTGCCGCTGATCGGGGTGGGGGATGTCTTCTACAAGGGTCAAAAACGCGACATCGGTGCCGTGCTCGATGAGTTTGGCTGGAGCCCCATCCGTCTCAAAAGCAAGGAGGGGCTGGCACTGCTCAATGGCACCCAGTTCATGTCGGCACATGGCGTCTACGCCATCATGAAAGCGAAGCGACTCTCACTGCGGGCCGACCTGATCGCCGCCCTCTCACTGGATGCCTACGACGGTCACCTCGAACCGTTCGACGAGCGGCTCCACCTGATCCGTCCCCATCGCGGTCAGCAGGAGACCAGTCGCAACATACGCCGTTTCCTGGAGGGGAGTGAACTCATTTCCCAAGAGAAGGAACACTTGCAGGATCCCTATTCCTTTCGTTGCGTACCCCAGGTGCATGGCGCCACCAAGGATGCGATCGACTATGTGGAGCAGGTTGTGGTGACCGAGATCAACTCGGTGACCGACAACCCCACCATCTTTCCCGACGACGACGAGATCATCTCCGGTGGCAACTTCCACGGTCAGCCCCTGGCCATCGCCTTCGACTTCCTGGCCATCGCTCTGGCAGAGTTGGGAAACATTTCGGAGCGGCGCATGGCGCAGCTGATCCTGGGCAAACGGGGGCTGCCCGAGTTCCTGGTGGCCAACCCCGGCCTCAACTCCGGCTTCATGATCCCGCAGTACGTCGCCGCATCGGTGGTGAGTCAGAATAAGATGTACAGCTACGCCGCCAGCACCGACTCCATTGTCTCCTCCAACGGTCAGGAGGATCACGTGAGCATGGGTGCCACCTCGGCCATCAAGCTGCTCCCGCTGATGGACAACCTGGACATCATCCTCTCCATCGAGCTGATGAACGGGGTGCAGGCACTCGACTTCCGCCGCCCCCTGCACTCGTCACCCCTCATCGAGAAGGTGGTGAAGGCTTACCGCAAGGAGGTGCCCTTTATTGATGAGGATATCGTGATGTACAAGGAGATCCGCAAAACGGTCTCTTTTCTCAACCGGCTTGAGGTGGATGCACTCTGAAAGCCAATTTAATTGTAAAATAACGGGTGAAAAAGATCGCTTTGCGTATCTTTGCAGCTTCTCAGTTTCACATGACAGATAAATAACAACCTATAACAACAGAAGAAATGGTAGAGAATTTGAGGAAATCGCTCAGGGATTCTGCAGCGGCACGATGGACAGCACTCGTCATTGTCTCCTTCACGATGATGTGCGGATACTTTTTAACCGATATCATGGCTCCGCTGGCGGGCTTACTGGAGGGACAGCTGGGCTGGTCGCGCGCCGACTATGGCACCTTCACCAGCTCCTACGGCTGGTTCAACGTCTTCCTGCTGATGCTGATCTTCGGCGGGATCATCCTCGACAAGTTGGGGGTGCGCATGACCGGTCTGGGTGCTGCCGGCGTGATGGTGGCCGGTACGGCGCTCAAATACTGGGCGGTGTCGACCCCTTCACTGGGTGATGCTACCCTCTTCGGCCTCGATGGACAGGTATTCTGGGCCAGCATCGGCTTCGCCACATTCGCCGTGGGTGTAGAGGTTGCCGGTATCACCGTCTCCAAGATCATAGTGAAATGGTTCAAGGGGAAGGAGATGGCGATGGCCATGGGGATGGAGATGGCGATGGCCCGCATCGGTACGGCCATGGCGCTAGGCTTCTCGGTACCCATCGCCAAGGCTTCCGGCATGGTAGATGTCTCCCGTCCCGTGCTGGTGGCGTTGATTGGTCTCTGCATCGGGCTGATCTCTTTCATCGTCTACGTGATGATGGACAAGAAACTGGATGCTTCGGAAGCATTACAAGAGGATGAAACGAGTGAACCGGAAGAAGAGTTCAAGATCGCCGACATCGGCAAGATCCTGACCAACAAGGGATGGTGGTACATTGCCATCCTCTGCGTACTATTCTACTCGGCGGTTTTTCCCTTTCTGAAGTATGCCACCGACCTGATGGTGAACAAGTTCGGCGTGAAGGAGGATTTGGCGGGACTGATCCCGATGCTGCTTCCCTTCGGTAACATCCTGCTCACACCCCTCTTCGGCGGCATCTACGACCGCAAAGGGAAAGGAGCCACCATCATGGTCATCGGAGCGGTGCTGCTGATCATCGTGCATGCACTCTTCTCCGTGCCGGGCCTCAACAGCTGGATCTTCGCCATGGTGCTGGTGGTGGTGCTCGGAATCGCCTTCTCGCTGGTACCGTCGGCCATGTGGCCCTCCGTACCCAAGATCATCCCTGAAAAACGACTCGGTACCGCCTATTCGCTGATCTTCTGGGTGCAGAACTGGGGTCTGATGGGGGTACCCCTGCTCATCGGATGGGTGCTCGAAAAGTACTGCATCACCGGTCAGACCGTACGCGACGGACTCACCGTCAACACCTACGACTACACCCTGCCCATGCTGATCTTCACCAGCTTTGGTGTGCTGGCACTCATCTTTGCTTTTCTGCTGAAAGCGGAGGACAAGAAGAAAGGATACGGGTTGGAATCACCTAACATTCAGTCGTAGGATCGTGATAAGTTGATAGTTGATAGCTTTGAACCTGAAACCTGGAACAAAAAAAGCATGGCCGATAGCCATGCTTTTTTTATAGCGGTATCAGCCATGCGGCATGGATGTGGCTGGCCAGGCCCAGCAGCACGAAGAGGTGAAAAATGGAATGGACAAACTCATGCTTTGCCAGGGCGTAGATCACTGCCCCGGCAATATAGAAAAAGCCACCCACAAACAACCATATCACCGTATCGGTGGCATCCATAGCCCGGGTTACCTCCAACAGGGGTTTGAAGGCAATCAGCACGATCAGTCCCATCAACACGTAGGAGGCGGTCTTGAGGTGGCTGTTGCGCTTCAGCGGACGGAAGCTGATGAGGATGCCGGTGAGTGCGATCAGCCATACCACCCCGAAGATGAACCAGCCCCAGAACGGCTCATCCCGCAACAGGATCAGCGTGAAGGGCGAGTAGCTGGCTGCGATCAGCAGGTAGATGGCGGCATGGTCGAAATGGCGAAGCCTTGCCTTGCGCAGTGGCTCCTGCACATAGTGGTAGAGCGTGGAAGCACCCATGCAGCCGATCATCCCCAGCCCGAAGAGGGCAAAAGCCACTACCGCCCTTGAGTCACACACTGCGAGGGCTCTTCCAATGAGCAGGATTGATCCCGCGAGCCCCATCAACACGCCCAGTCCGTGTGTCAGCCAATTGGCCTTTTCTTCTCTATGGGTATAGAATTTTTCGTTTTGCACCGGCTATGATATAAATGATCTCCATCCGCCACCGTTGAATGCTTCAAATCCGTTGCTTTTCAGATAAAGAACCGCCTGGCTGCTGCGTGCACCACTCTCGCAAATTGCGACAACGGGCCGTTCCCTGTTGAGCCGTTTCAATTCACCCGATAACTGAAACAGGGGAATATTTATCGAACCGGGGACATGTCCCATTTGAAACTCCTCCCGGGTACGCACATCCAGCAACACAGCTCCGTTTTGTACTTTCTCCTGTAACCCGTTCTTCTCTGTCGGTTTGAAAAATCCACTGAATAACCCCATTTGCAATACTTTGTTGTTGATTGAATCACCACTATAAACACTTCTCGAAGCACAATGTTTTCAAACTGACAAAAAGTCACATGTTGTGAAATGGCAAAGATTTTGACCATCATCTGTAAAATAGCAACAGATATGAATTTCAACAATTTTACCATAAAGGCGCAGGAGTCGGTGCAGAAGGCGATCGACCTGGCGCAGGGCAACAACCAGCAGATGATTGAACCGTCGCACCTGCTCAGGGCAGTGATGTTGACGGCGGAGAACGTGACCGGATTTCTTTTCCAGAAGCTGGGGGTGAACAGCACACAGCTTGAGAAGGTGCTCGACAAGGAGATCGAATCCTATCCCCGCGTATCGGGTGGGGAGCCAATGCTGAGCCGTGAGACCAATGCTGTGTTCCAGAAGGCGAGCGACTTCGCCACAAAGATGGGCGATCAGTTCGTATCGGTGGAGCACCTGCTGCTGTCGCTCACGGAGGTGAAGAGCAATGCCTCGCGGATGTTGCAGGATGCCGGTATCACACCCGGAGAACTGCGCAAGGCGGTGGAGGAGCTGCGCAAGGGGGAGAAGGTGACCAGTCAGAGCGCCGAGGAGAGCTACCAGTCGCTTGCCAAGTACGCGGTCAACCTCACCGAACGGGCACGCAACGGCAAGCTGGACCCGGTGATCGGCCGCGATGAGGAGATTCGCCGGGTGCTCCAGATCCTGAGCCGCCGCACCAAGAACAACCCCATACTGATCGGGGAACCCGGTACCGGCAAGACCGCCATCGCCGAGGGACTGGCCTACCGCATCGTGCGGGGTGATGTGCCGGAGAACCTGCGCAGCAAACAGATCTTCTCGCTCGACATGGGAGCACTGATTGCCGGTGCCAAGTACAAGGGTGAGTTCGAGGAACGCCTCAAGGCAGTGGTCAACGAGGTGGTAAAGGCAGAAGGAGAGTTCATCCTCTTCATCGACGAGATCCATACCCTGGTGGGTGCCGGCAAGAGCGAGGGGGCTATGGATGCGGCCAACATACTAAAGCCGGCACTGGCACGAGGCGAGCTGCGTGCCATTGGTGCCACCACGCTCGATGAGTACCAGAAGTACTTCGAGAAGGACAAGGCACTGGAACGACGTTTCCAGACGGTGACGGTGGATGAGCCCAGTGAGCCGGACAGCATCTCCATCCTCCGGGGACTGAAGGAGCGGTATGAAAACCACCACAAGGTGCGGATCATGGATGAAGCAATCATCGCCGCCGTGCAGCTGTCACACCGTTACATCACCGACCGCTTCCTGCCCGACAAGGCGATTGACCTGATGGATGAGGCGGCTGCCAAATTGCGCATGGAGGTGGACTCGGTGCCGGAGGAGCTGGATGAGATCATGCGGCGGGTGAAGCAGCTGGAGATAGAGCGGGAGGCGATCCGCCGCGAGAACGACAAGCCCAAGGAGGAGCTGCTGACCCGCCAGATCGAGGACCTGAAAGCCGAAGAGTCGGAGTACAAGGCCAAGTGGCAGTCGGAGAAAGAGCTGATCAACCACATTCAGCAGGCGAAAATTGAGATTGAAAACGCCCGGTTCGAAGCGGAGAAAGCGGAGCGAGAAGGCGACTACGGCAAGGTGGCTGAGTTGCGTTATGGTAAGATCAAGGAGAAGGAGAACGAGATAGCCTCATTGCAGCTGGAACTGCATGAGCGGCAGGGTAGCCGTGCCATGATCAAGGAGGAGGTGGATGCCGAGGATATCGCCGACGTGGTGTCACGCTGGACAGGCATCCCCGTCAACAAGATGCTGCAGAGCGAGCGGGAGAAGCTGCTGCACCTGGAGGAGGAACTGCACCGGCGGGTGATTGGTCAGGAGGAGGCGATCACGGCTGTCTCCGATGCGGTACGGCGCAACCGTGCCGGGTTGAGTGACGCGAAAAGACCCATCGGCTCCTTTATCTTCCTCGGCACCACCGGGGTGGGGAAGACCGAACTGGCCAAAGCACTGGCGGAATACCTGTTCGACGACGAGAACATGATGACCCGCATCGACATGAGCGAGTACCAGGAGAAGTTCAGTGCCACGCGACTCATTGGCGCCCCTCCCGGATATGTGGGGTACGACGAGGGGGGACAGCTTACCGAGGCGATCCGCCGCAAACCCTACTCGGTGGTACTGTTCGACGAGGTGGAGAAAGCACATCCCGACGTATTCAACATCCTCCTGCAGGTACTGGACGACGGACGGCTGACAGACAACAAGGGCAGGGTGGTGAACTTCAAGAACACCATCATCATCATGACCTCCAACATGGGGTCCAACCTGATCCGTGAGCAGTTCGAGAAGATCACACCTGTGAACCGCGAAGAGATTGTGGAGAGGACGAAGAATCTGGTGCTGAACCTGCTGAAGCAGACAATCCGGCCCGAGTTCCTGAACCGCATCGATGACATCATCATGTTTGCTCCCCTGCGGGAGCATGAGATAGAACAGATTGTGCGTTTACAGCTCGATGGTCTGCACCGCATGCTGGCCGCCAATGGTGTGGAGCTGTTGTACAGTGAGGAGGCGGTGAAAAGCATCTCTCGTGCCGGCTTCGATCCGGAGTTCGGGGCTCGCCCAGTGAAGCGGGTGATTCAGCGCAAGGTGCTCAACCAACTCTCCAAAGAACTGTTGGCCGGCACGGTGGACAAGTCGCAACCGATCACCATCGACGCCGTCGACGACACCGTGTTCTTTAAAAATAAATAGGACTCAGTTATCTCTTCCAGAACCCCGGGATGAAGAGGGAGAGCACGGTGAATACCTCGAGGCGGCCCACCAGCATCAGGAAGGTGAGGTAATACTTTGCAAAGGGGGTGGCTGACTCGAAGGTGCCTGAGGGGCCGTAGGAGCCCAGACCGAAGCCATAGCTGCTGATGGAGGAGACGGAGACGCCGATCGACTCATCGAATGTCATGCCGGTAAAGCTCAGCACCAATGTACTGAAGGCAGCCAGTGAAAGGTAGAGGAAGACAAATGCCAATACCTTGGCGGAGACACTGCCGGAGATCACCCTGCCGTTCATTTTCACCCGGTAAAGGGCATCGGGATGTACCTGTTTCTTGAATACCAACAGGGTATTCTTGTAGAGCACCACCAGTCTGGAAATCTTCATGCCCCCTGAAGTGGAGCCCTCGCTGCCGCAGAAGAGGATCATGGCCAGTAAGAGGAGCCAGTAGATGTGTCCCCACATTTGAAAGTCGATGGTGGCAAAACCGGTGGTGGTGACGGCAGCCACCACCTGGAAGAGTGCCGTGCGGATGGTGCGTTCCACTCCGTTCATTTCACCCCTTGTAAGGAGCATGATGGTGATCAGGGTGGTGAAGAGCAGAATGATCGCCACGTACCAGCGAAACTCCTCCTCCCTGAAGGTGGAGAGCTTGAATCGGGTGAAAAAGGTGTGGAGCAGCATGAAATTGGTGCCACCGAAGAACATCAGCACGGTGACCACATACTCGGTGTAGGGGGAGTTGAAATAAGCGATGCTTGCCTGCCGTGTGGAGAAGCCACCCGTCGAGACCGCTGAGAGGGTGTGGCAGGCCGCATCGAACACATCCATCGGTCCCACCCATAGAAAAAGGAAACCGAGGAGGGTGAGACCCAGGTAGGTGAGGGTCATGCGACGCGCCACCTCGGTGATGCGGGGACGGAACATCTCCTCGGCGATACCGGTGGCTTCGGCATCGAAGAACTGACCCGAGCTGCCACCGAAGACCGGCATGAACGACATCACAAAGATGATGATGCCGAAACCGCCGATCCACTGTGTGATGCTGCGCCAGAAGTGGAGCGACTTGGGGAACGCCTCGATGTTGAGCAGGGTGGAGCTGCCGGTGGTGGTGAAGCCGCACATGCTCTCAAAGAAGGCGTTGGTGAAGGAAGGAATGGCACCGCTAAACTGAAAGGGAAGTGTTCCGAAGAGGGCAAGGACCAACCAGGCCAGTGTGACGGTGAGATAGACCTCCCGTTTGCTGATGATACCATTCTTCCGACTTCTCTTTCTTCCCAGGAAAATGAAGAGGAGGCCGGTGAGTGCGGTGACCCCCGTGGCTTGGTAGATGCTGGTGACAGCTCTCTCCCGGAAATATTCACCCACGAAGGCTGAGAAGAGCATGAAGAGCGCCTCAATCACCAACAGCAATCCGATGCTGCTCAGTACGAACCGATAGTTGAATCTTCGCATCCCGGTATCTTTTTCCCTTCGATTTCTTTGCGCCAGGCTTTGTACGTACGCTTATTACGCTGTTTGATGGTTAGTTGAATAAACTCTCGATGCTTTTAAGTGATTTGTTGAGGAAAAAGACAACCACCTGATCGAAGGGCTCAATCAGTGTGTCACCGTCAACCAGCATCGGCTCTCCGTTGCGGATCAAGGCACCAAAGGTGATGTCGGAGGGCAGGTTCAGGTTTTTGATCAGTTTCTTGGTCACCTTTGAATTGGGTTTGGCGGTCACCTCACCCACGTTGGCATCAGCGATGGTAAGGCTTTTGATATTCGAGGCGTCTGCCTTCAACAACAACTCATAAATCTTGCTGGCAGCGATCAGCTTCTTGTTGATCACCGTGCCGATATCGAACCGCTCCGCCATCGAGATGTAATCGAGATTCTCCACCTCGGCAACAGTCTTCTTCACACCATACTGCTTGGCCATCATGCAGCCCAGGATATTTGCTTCCGAGTTGGCAGTCAACGCCAGAAACGCATCCGTCTCGGTGATGCCTTCCCGGAGTAGAAACTCAGTGTTTCTGCCATCTTCCACGAAAACGGTCACGTTGGGAGGAGCCATCTCCACCAGCATCTCAGCCCGTTCCCGGTCTTTTTCGATGATCTTGATGCTGATGGTCTGCGGTAACTGTTGTATGGTGCGCATGGTGATGCGACTGCCACCCATGAACATGATTTTCTTTGCTTCAAACGACTTCTTGCCCAGCAACTCCGACAGGTTGTCGATGTGCTTGCGCAAGGTGGTGAAGTAGATGATGTCGTTGGGCAGCACCTGGTCACTGCCCTTGGGGATCAATGTCGTGTTGTTCCGTTTGATGGCAACAAGGTGAAACCGTTTGTTTTCCTCCATCAGCTCGTAGAGGTATTTGTTGACGAGGGGTGCATTCTCACGTACCTTCGCGGCTGCCAGAATCACGGTGCCGTTGCAGAGCTCCCACCAGAAGCGTGTCCAGGGCTTCTTGAGCGACATGGCAATCTCACGGGCTGCGATGAGCTCGGGATAGATCATGGAGTGGATACCCAGCTTCTCAAAAAAATCACTGTTCTTGGGCAACAGATACTCGTAGTTGTCGATCCTTGCCAGTGTCTTCTTTGCCCCCAGGTTGGAAGCCAGCATACAGGAGGTGATGTTCTTCGATTCTTCGGGAGTGACGCCGATGAAGAGGTCTGCACGGTTGATGCCGGCCTCTGTCAGATCCTTCAGTGACGTGCAGTTCCCGATATAGGTGAGCACGTCGGAGTTGTCACGGATAATGGAGAGCCGCTCTTTGTCATCATCCATCAGTGTGATGTCATGGTTCTCCTGTCCGAGCAATTTCGCAAGGTGTGTCCCAACGGCGCCTGCACCGGCTATTAGTATCTTCATCGATTGCGTTGCAATAAGTTATTTACCAATGAATTGTTTGTGTTGATCTGCCTGGTGAGATGATGGGGGAGTGAATCGACCAGCGGTTGTCCCCACATCATAGCCATGGTAGAAAGACTCAATCTGTTTGCATATCCCTTCCGCATCCAAGCCGATGAGCTGCTGCAGTTCGCCAATTGACCCGTGTGTCACAAAAGCATCGGGAATACCTATTCTGTGCAGATGGACATCTGTGTAATGGTGGTCTGACAGGAACTCGGATACTGCACTACCCAGGCCTCCGTTCACCGTTCCGTTTTCGAGGGTGATCAGTAGGGGATATCGGGTTGCTACCTCATGCAACAGCTCCTCGTCGATCGGTTTGAGGAAGATCATGTCGTAATGGGCCAGATTGATACCCATTTGCTCAGCCATCTCGATTGCCCTGGCTCCATTGTTGCCAATGGCACCGAGTGAGAGCAGTGCCCCCTGCTTTCCCTCTTTCAGTTTTCTGCCTTTGCCAATGGAGAGGATCTCCGGTTTGTTTTGCCATGCGGCAAGCTCACCCTGTCCGCGTGGATAGCGGATCACAAATGGTCCCTCATTGGCGTAAACGGCCGTGTGCATCAGGTTACGTAGTTGGTGTTCATTGTAGGGGGCTGAGATCACCAGGTTGGGTATCGGGCGCAGGTAAGCCAGGTCGAACACACCATGGTGCGTGGGACCATCGGGGCCTACCAGACCGGCCCTGTCGAGACACATGATCACCTTCAGCTTTTGTAGCGCCACATCGTGGATCACCTGGTCATAGGCGCGTTGCATAAACGATGAGTAGATGTTGCAGAAAGGGATCATACCCTCCTTTGCCATCCCGGCCGAGAATGTGACTGCATGTGCTTCGGCGATACCCACATCGAAAGCGCGCTCAGGCATCTCTTTCATCAGGTAGATCATGGAGCAGCCGGTGGGCATGGCGGGTGTCACCCCCACAATGGAACTGTTCTCCCTGGCCATCTCCACAAGTGTGTGGCCGAAGATATCCTGGTAGGGGAGTGGCTGATGCAGGTCATTCTTCACCTTACGTACACCGGTCTCCTTGTTGAAGAGACCGGGTGAGTGCCATTCGGTGGCCGAACGTTCGGCAGGCTCGTACCCTTTTCCTTTGACGGTTTTGATGTGCAGCATCTTGGGTCCTTTCATCTCCTTGATGTTGGCGAGGATGCGGATCAGCCCTGGCAGATCGTGGCCATCCACGGGACCGAAATAGCGGATGTTGAATCCCTCAAACAGGTTCTGTTCCTTGTTAATCAGCGCCTTGATGCTGTTGCTGAAACGGAGCACCCTGTTCTTGTCCCGCTCGGATATCAGGTTGCGCCTGCGAAAACCCTGGTACACATCGTGACGTACCTTGTTGTATTTCGAGGAGGTGGTCAGCTTCACCAGGTAATCCTGCAATCCACCCACATTGTTGTCGATCGACATGTTGTTGTCGTTGAGGATGATCAGCAGGTTGTTGGGTTGTGAGCAGGCGTTGTTGAGACCTTCGTAAGCCAGACCACCCGTCATGGCACCATCACCGATCACCGCCACCACATGGCGATCTTCCTCCTTGCGCAGGGCCGCTGCCACTGCCATCCCCAGTGCAGCAGAGATAGAGGTGGAGGCATGTCCCACCATGAAGGTGTCGTATTCGCTTTCACCCGGGTTGATGAAACCGGAGAGCCCTCCCAGCTTGCGATTGGTGAAAAAACGATCGCGTCGTCCGGTAAGGATCTTGTGGCTGTAAGCCTGGTGTCCCACATCCCAGACCAACCGATCATAGGGTGTATTGTACAGGTAGTGCAGTGCCACCGTCAGCTCAACGGTGCCCAAGCTGGAGCCGAAATGGCCGGGATTGAGGGAGAGCTGCTCGATGATGAACTCCCTCAAGTCGGTACAAACATCTTCCAGTTGTCCTATCGTGAGTTTTTTCAGGTCATCGGGGCTGTTTATCGCTTGTAAATATTTCATGATCCATACTTCATCCGTCCAGCTATCATAACGAATGAGGTGTCAATATGTTTAAATTGTTGCAATCTGATCAGTTGGCCATGTCGGAAAAGAACTTGATCCGCACCAGTCTGATCTCGGTATCGGTATAATCAGGCAACTCTTCCTGTGCCTTGTCGAGGTTATCTGTCTCCGCCTCCTTGAAGTAGGAATAGATGTCCTGCAGCAATTCCTGGTCCATCACCTCATTGAGGAAATAGTCGATGTTGATTTTGGTGCCTGAGTAGACAATGGCTTCCACCTCGGTGAGCATCTCGTTGAAGTCGATTCCTTTCGATTCCGCCAGATCGTCAAGTGCCACTTTGCGGTCGATAGCCTGAACGATTGAGACCTTGAGCTTCGACTTGTTGGCCACCGTTTTCACACGCAAGTCCTCGGGACGGGTGATGTCATTCTCCTCCACATGCTTGCGGATCAGATCCACAAACTCCTTGCCGTAGCGTTTGGCTTTGCCGGCACCCACTCCCGGTATGTTTTGCAGTTCATCCAGGGTAATGGGATAGGAGGTGGCCATCGCTTCAAGTGATGAGGGTTGGAAAATGACGTAGGGTGGGACATTCAGTTTTTTCGATATTTTTTTTCTCAGATCCTTCATCATCGAGAACAATACCGGATCAGCGGCTCCACCACTGCCGGCGGCAGCCCCCAGCACATCTGAATCTTCACTTTCCAGATCGGTCATATCATCCTCATCCTCATCCAGTCTGGTGATCTTGAATGAGATGGGGTTTTTCAGGAACTCCTTCCCTTTCTTGGTGATCTTCAGGATGCCATAGTTTTCGATATCCTTCTTCAGGTAATTGTCAAGCAACGCCTGGCGGATCACCGTCTCCCAGGTGTCGGCTTCTTCATCCGATCCGGAGCCAAACTCTTCCAGCTCGTTGTGGCCGTATGTCTCAATATCGGATGTCTCTTTTCCGATCAGGAAATCGGTCAGGTAATCGGCTTTTTGTTTCTCTTTCAGTACGGATATTGCTTCCAATACCGTAATCAATAGTTCTTTCGCTTCCACTTTCTTCTTTGGATTTAAACAATTGTCACAATGCGCGCAGTTTGTTTCATTATACTCCTCACCGAAGTAATGCAACAGCATCTTTCTCCGGCATACCGATGTCTCGGCATAAGCTGCCGTTTCGAGCAGCAGCTGTTTGCCAATCTCCTGTTCCGAGACCGGCTTACCCTGCATGAAGCGTTCCAGCTTCTGCAGGTCTTTTTCGGAATAAAAAGCAATGCACCGTCCCTCACCGCCATCACGCCCTGCACGCCCGGTCTCCTGATAATAACCCTCGAGGCTCTTGGGTATATCGTAGTGAATGACATAGCGTACGTCCGGCTTGTCAATGCCCATGCCAAAGGCAATGGTGGCCACGATCACGTCGACCTTCTCCATCAGGAAGGCATCCTGGTTGGTGCTGCGTGTCACCGCATCCATGCCGGCGTGGTAGGGCAATGCCCGGATGTTGTTTGCCTGCAGGATTTCGGAAAAGTCATCTACCTTTCTTCGGCTCAGGCAATAGACAATGCCTGATTTTCGTCCCTGCGAAAGAATGTATTTGATGATCTCCTTGTCAATCTGTTCCGTCTTGGGTCTCACTTCATATTGGAGGTTGGGACGGTTGAAAGATGATTTGAACACGACGGCATGGCTCATCCCCAGGTTTTTTTGGATGTCATGTTGCACCTTGGGTGTGGCAGTAGCTGTCAGTGCGATGATCGGTCGTTCCGATATTTCACTGATAATGGGTTTGATGCGCCTGTATTCGGGACGGAAGTCATGGCCCCATTCGGAGATGCAATGGGCTTCATCCACCGCATAAAAGGAGATGGGCACATTGCGCAGAAACTCCACATTCTCCATCTTGGTGAGTGACTCGGGCGCCATGTAGAGCATCTTGGTCTTACCCGAGAGGATATTGGTCTTCACCTCCTCGATCTCCAGTTTGTTGAGTGAAGAGTTGAGGAAATGGGCGATGCCATCTTCTTCGCTATGGGTACGCATGGCATCAACCTGGTTCTTCATCAGGGCGATCAGCGGGGAGATGATGATGGCGGTACCTTCCAACAAAAGGGCCGGCAGCTGGTAACACAACGACTTGCCTCCACCGGTTGGCATCAATACGAATGTATCCCTGCCAGCGAGGATGCTTGAGATAATGGCTTCCTGGTTGCCCTTGAATGTGTCGAAGCCAAAATATTTCTTTAAACCCTTGTGTATTGAATCTTGTTTTCCCATTGTGCCTATGTCCCAGCGATAAGAAAGTTGTCACCGAAAGGTTGATACAAAATTAAAAAAGTATTTCATATATACAATAACAAAAAGGGGAATGCAAGAAAAAAACGCAGGGAGACGCTGCGTTTTCTCGGAAGTGAGCCGTCTGTGATGGTGACGGCGGGTCTGGTTGTGCCGTTGAAGCGGCTAATGCATCAAGCGACCCTCAGATGATGGTGGTCTGACTTTTCAAGCTGTTGCTCCGCATAGGTGCGGGTGACATGCATCTTCTTCTTCTCCTCCGAAGGAAGAGTGAACATGGCATCGATCATGATTGCTTCCACAATGGAACGAAGCCCGCGTGCCCCCAGCTTGAATTCGATTGCCTTGTCCACGATGTATTCGTATGCATCCGGTTCAAAGCTGAGCGCCACTCCGTCCATCTCGAACAGTTTTTGATATTGTTTGATGATCGAGTTTTTGGGTTCTGTCAGGATGCGAAGGAGTGCATCCCGGTCGAGTGGCTCAAGATAGGTGAGGATGGGGAGCCTGCCGATGATTTCGGGGATCAGACCGAACGATTTCAGGTCGAGCGGCGTGATGTATTTCATCATGTTGTTCCGGTCGATGTGGGTCTTCTCGTTGCTGGCAGCATAGCCCACAACCCGTGTGTTGAGGCGTTGTGCGATCTTTTTCTCAATGCCATCAAAAGCGCCGCCGCAGATAAACAGGATGTTCTTTGTGTTCACGGCAATCATCCGCTGTTCCGGATGCTTGCGGCCTCCCTGCGGTGGTACGTTCACCACCGATCCCTCGAGCAGCTTGAGCAGCCCCTGCTGCACTCCTTCGCCGCTTACGTCGCGGGTGATGGAGGGGTTGTCGCTCTTGCGGGCGATCTTGTCGATCTCATCGATGAACACGATGCCTCTTTCAGCGGCATTCACATCGTAGTCGGCCACCTGCAACAGACGGGTAAGGATGCTTTCTATGTCCTCTCCCACGTAACCCGCCTCAGTGAGTACCGTGGCGTCGACAATGGTGAAAGGTACGTGCAGCAGCTTGGCAATGCTGCGGGCCAGCAGCGTTTTGCCCGTGCCGGTAGCACCCACCATGATGATGTTCGATTTCTCAATCTCAACCTCATCCTTCACACTCTTCTGCAGGATCCGCTTGTAGTGGTTGTATACTGATACCGACAGGAACCGTTTTGCATTTTCCTGCTGGATCACGTACTGGTCGAGAAACTCCTTGATCTGAAGCGGTTTGGGTAGAGAGGAGAGGGTGATGCCGATGTCGTTCTTGGCACTGCCCTTGAACGTCTCATTCACGATCTCATGTGCCTGCTCGGCACACATGTCGCAAATGTAACCGGTCATGCCAGAGATCAGCAGATTCACCTCCTGTTCACTTCTGCCGCAGAAACTGCAATGATTGCTGCTGTTTGCTTTTTTAGCCATTTGATCGGGGTTATTTTCTTACCAGTACGTCATCTACCATGCCATATGCTTTCGCTTCGGTGGCGGTCATCCAGAAATCCCGATCAGAGTCGCGTGCCACATCCTCAAGCGGCTTGCCTGAGTGGGTGGAGATGATCTGGTAAAGCTCCTGTTTGATCTTGGCGATCTCACGTGCCGTGATCTCGATGTCAGAAGCCTGACCCTGTACACCTCCCAGTGGCTGATGAATCATCACGCGCGAATGGGTGAGTGCAAATCGTTTCTTGTCGGTGCCTGCCACCAGCAGTACGGCAGCCATGGAAGCGGCGATACCGGTGCAGATGGTTGATATGTTGCTCGATACAAACTGCATGGTGTCGTAGATTCCCAGACCGGCATAGACCGTCCCACCGGGTGAGTTGATGTAGATGGAGATATCTTTTCCAGGATCGGCCGAATCGAGATAGAGCAGCTGTGCCTGGATCACGTTGGCCGTGTAATCGTCAATGGCCGTACCGAGAAAGATGATGCGATCCATCATCAATCGGGAGAAGACATCCATCTGTGCTACGTTTAGCTGACGCTCCTCGATGATGGTGGGGGAGATGTAACCACCCTGACTGGTGATGTTGATGTAACTATCCAGTCGGGCACCGTTCATTCCCAGGTGCTTCACCGCATATTTTCTAAAATCGTTTTGCATATTGTGTTTATTTTTTCAACAATTCAACAGTGAATCGCTCTGTCTTGTACCTGCAAAGATAATGCCGGAATCAATTGCCAGCTGAATCTCTCTTGTGAGTCCTCCACAGATGATTGAAAAACAAATATAGGATTAATTGTTGAATTGAGGGAGCCTATCTCTTTTTTATTCACCCACTTCTTCAGCTGTGGTGGATTCTTCCTGTACCTCTTCATGATGAGTATGAGAATGTTCACTCATCAGGTCGTTGAATTCTTTTGAGTAGATCTCTTTCTCTATCACAGTCACGTTCGACTTGAGCCATTCGATCACCTTCTCTTCAGTGGCTCTTTCCACCAGGTTCTGTACCGTCTCCTCCTTTTCAAGCAGACTCTTGGTGTAGTTTTGCAACACATCGGCCGGCAGATTGGTCATGCCATACTGTGCGAACTGAGCTTTGGCAACCTCGGCAGCCAGCGCTTCGATATCCTGATATTCCACCTTGAGATCGTTCTCTTCCACAATCTTCTGTTTGGCAATGTGGAACTTGAGGTCTTCCAGTATTTTGGGGAAATCCTTATCCAGCTGTTCTGCCTTGCGTTCTTCACTTGTCTCAAGCAACCAGCGTTTCAGGAACGCATCGGGGAAGGCTACCTCCTGCATCCTTTCCACGATCAGATCCTTGGCCTGGTGGATAAAGAGATGATCCACACTGGGTTTGAACTGGCGGGTCAACTCAACGGAAACCTTTTCCCTGAAATCCTCCACCGTGGTGGCCACACCTTCACCCAGCACCTTGTCGAAGAGCTCCTGGTTCAACGATGCCTCCTGGTAACGGGTCACCTCTTTGATCTCAAACCGGTAGTCGGCTGTCACATCGCCTATCTTCTCCTTGGTGGTCTGCAGCAATGAGGCAACCTCAGCCTTGTTGTTGTCGTAGGCGGTCATCGGATTGAAGAGCACAGTGTCACCCACTTTTGCGCCAATGAAGCTGTTCTTCACCGATTCTTCTTTCACATAGGAGGGCATCAGGATGGCGTTTTCAATCACCTCGCCCGCATCTTTCACCTGCGTGCCATCCATCTCTATGAGTGTGCCTTTTATCAGGTCGGTATCTTTGGCCTCCTCCTCTATCGATGCATAGGTGCCGTAGTTCTGGCGATAGCCATCCATCTGCTTCTCGAGCAGGTCTTCTTCCAGCTTCACATTGTACCAGGTCAGCTCTGTCTCCTTGTCGAGTGTCAGTTCGAACTCGGGGGTGAGTGCCACATCGAAATAGAAGCGCATCGGCTCATCCTTTTCCAGGTCGACCTGCTTCTCTTCACTGTCGTCAGCAATCGGTTCGCCCAGGATTTTCAGTTTGTTCTCTCGGATGAAGTTGCCCAGCTCGTCTGATACGATCTTGTTGATCTCATCTACCAGCACCGCTTTGCCATACATTTTCTGAATCAAAGCCTTTGGCACCTTGCCCTGGCGAAAACCGGGTATGTTGGCGCGCTGGCGATACTGATTCAGTGATTTTTCCACTTTATCCTGATAATCCTCTTTTCCCAGTTCAATGACGATTGTACCGTTTACATCGTTCGTTTTATTCAGTGTCGACTTCATTTTGGATGAATGATTTTTTTTGAGTTGAAAGTAGGTAACTTTCAACTGTTTGATCTGTTTTTTTAAATAAGAGTGCAAAAATAGTGTTATTCTTCCAATTTGCAAAAAATATTTTAGGTCGCACCAGCTGCTACTCATCGCAGGTCACCGCACGCTTCCCATGTGCTAAAAATTCCGTATCTTTGTCCCCAACAAAAGAGACAAGACAGATGCAGCCAACCCTCACATCACTCTCTGCAGCTACCCGTATAGCGCTTCTTTTCATGTTTTTGATGATAGGATTGATCCTCGCCACAGGTATGATCACACTCTTCGATAAGCTGGTGACACCCGGTGAGATGGACGAACTGACGAGGGTCTATACCGGTACCCTGCTACAGTCACTCATCGCCATTGCTGCCCCCGCAGTGATGCTGGCCTTCCTCACCGAGAAGTTTCCGGCAGGATCGCTGGGGATGACAGGCAACAGGAGGATGGGCAGAGGGTTCGCCTATGCGCTGGCAATTTTTTTCTTTTCTTATCCCACTGTATCCTTTCTCACCCAAATGAACAGTCAGATGATACTGCCTGACGCGTTCAGCGAACTGGCACAAACATTGCGCTCGATGGAAGATGCGGCGATGGAGACTACAACCCTGATCCTGTCGGTGGAGCATGGGGGTGGCTTGTTGCTCAACCTGTTGCTCATAGCCCTCTTGCCGGCAGTGACGGAAGAGCTTTTCTTTCGTGGAGCGTTGCAACAACTGTTGCATCGTTGGTTGGGCAATGGGCATGTTGCGGTTTGGATCGCCGCAGCGATCTTTAGCCTGATCCACTTTCAGTTCTACGGATTTTTACCGAGAATGGTGTTGGGGGCACTGCTGGGAACCCTCTTCCTCTACAGTCACAACCTCTGGATTCCCATCCTCTTTCACTTTGTAAACAACGCCACTGTGATTCTCCTGCACTTCTTCTGGGGTGATGCCTACTGGCTCACTGAACTGGATGAGATGCCGCTCACACTGCCTTTTCTGCTCACTGCTGTGGGTGGTGCACTGGTCACCCTGCTGCTGTTTTATCATTTTCGCAAAAAGAGCACATTGCCAGCAGTCCAACAAAACAAAAACAAAAACAAAAACAATGATACAAATCGCAAATACACTACTGTCGGATGATATTTTTGAGGAGCAGTTCATCTGCGACCTTTGTCAATGCAAAGGCCAATGCTGTGTGGATGGTGAATCGGGTGCGCCGCTCACCAGGGAAGAGCATGACCGGATACAGGACATCCTGCCTGAGATATGGGACGATCTCTCACCCAAAGCGCAGGAGCTGATCACTGAACAGGGCATCTCCTATACCGACACCGATGGTGAGCTGGTCACTTCGATTGTCAATGGTGAGGAGTGTGTCTTTACCTACTTCGATGAAAACGGTGTCTGCAAATGTGCCATCGACACCGCATACAGGGAGGGTCGCATTGCGGTGCAAAAACCGATATCCTGTCATCTCTATCCCATACGACTGACCGAATATGCCGACTTTACAGCAGTCAATTACCATCGCTGGTCGGTATGCCGTCCTGCTGTGAAGCTGGGCCGCAAGCAGGGCGTTCCCATCTACCGATTCTTGCGGGAGCCATTGATTCGCAGGTTTGGCGAAGCATGGTACCGTGAAGTGTGTGAGACGGCCGAACAGCTCGAAAAAGCGAAAAAATAGCATTTTTATGCCATTGCTTTCGTTATCTGAAATCTTTGTGTTATTTTTGCACATATATACTATTAATGTGCAGACAAGGTGACAACAGCTATTTCAAAGACAAGAAAGAATCTCATTGATGTGGCACGACAACTTTTCGCAAAGAAAGGGTTCGAGAACACCACCATGAATGATATTGCTGAGGCATCACACCGTGGCAGACGCACCCTCTACACCTATTTCAGCAGCAAGCAGGATATCTACAAGGCCGTCATCGAGTCCGAACTGGATGTGTTGTACAACAAACTGGAGGAGGTGCTCACACGTGAGATCCCGGCCGATGAAAAGCTGATCATGATGGCATTTACCCGATTGAGTGCCATCAAGGAGGTTGTGACCCGCAATGGCACCCTGCGGGCCGATTTCTTCCGGGATATTTGGCAGGTGGAGAATGTGCGGAAAGAGTTCGACCGGAAAGAGATTCATTTTCTGGAGACGATTATCCAGGATGGACTCGACAAGGGGATCTTCCAGTTGAAAGATGCCCGACAAACCGCCGAGATCCTGCATTATGCGTTCAAAGGCCTTGAGGTGCCAACCATACGCGGAGCCATGAAGCTCGACTACAACAAGAAGGAAGACAGGGAGATCATCGGCAGCATCCTTTTTAAAGGGATTTACGTCAAAAAATGATACATCACCGTCACAACATTGCAACACATCAAATCAACATCTATATGAAATTATTGGAAGGAAAAACAGCTGTCATCACCGGTGCAGCAAGAGGGATTGGAAAAGCCATCGCACTCAGATTCGCATCGGAAGGTGCTAATATCGCCTTCACCGATCTGAGAATCGACGAGGCGGGAGAAGCTACCGAACATGAGATCGCCTCAATGGGGGTAAAGTGCAAGGGGTATGCCTCGAACGCGGCCGACTTTGATGATACCCATCGCGTGGTGGAGGAGATCATGCGTGATTTCGGACGCATCGACATCCTGATAAACAATGCAGGAATCACCAAAGATGGTCTCATGATGCGCATGAGCGAACAGCAGTGGGATGCGGTGATCAGCGTGAACCTGAAATCGGCGTTCAACTTCATCCATGCCGTCACCCCCCTGATGATGCGCCAGAAAGCGGGCAGCATCGTCAACATGAGCTCGGTGGTGGGTGTCTCGGGCAATGCCGGACAATCGAACTACTCCGCTTCCAAGGCAGGGATGATCGGACTGGCCAAGTCGGTCGCCAAGGAGCTGGGCTCGCGTGGTATCCGTGCCAACGCCATTGCCCCCGGTTTCATCATCACCGAGATGACCGGTGCGCTCTCGGAAGAGGTGCGCAATGAGTGGGCAAAACAAATCCCACTGCGACGGGGTGGGACACCCGAGGATGTTGCGAATGCGGCTCTTTTCCTTGCATCCGACCTTTCTTCGTATGTAAGTGGGCAGGTGATAAACGTCTGCGGAGGGATGAATACCTGATTGGGTATGACCGTTCTATACGAAGACAACCATCTCATCATTGTCAATAAGTCACCGGGTGAGATTGTCCAGGGCGACAAGACCGGTGACCAGCCGCTTTCAGAGACCATCAAGGAGTATCTGAAGGTGAAATACCACAAACCAGGCAACGTTTTTTGTGGTGTGACACACCGTTTGGATCGTCCCACCAGCGGGGTCGTTGTTTTTGCCCGTACCAGCAAAGCGCTCTCAAGGCTCAACGAGATGTTCCGAAACGGTGAGGTGGAGAAGACCTACTGGGCAGTGGTGAAAAACAGACCAGCCAATGAGGAGGGGACACTGGTTCACTACCTCATCAAGAACGAAAAAAACAACAAGTCGACTGCCTACGACAGTGAGAAGCCTGGAACAAAAAAAGCAGTGTTGCATTACCGGCTGATCGCTGCCTCTGACCGCTATTTTCTGTTGGAAGTGAACCTCGAAACGGGGCGCCACCACCAGATTCGCTGTCAGCTGGCCAAGAGGGGGTCACCCATCAAAGGTGATCTCAAATACGGGGCGGAACGCTCCAACCCGGATGGCAGCATCAGCCTCCATGCACGCACCATCTCACTGGTGCACCCGGTATCCAGGGAGCAGATCATGGTCACTGCTCCTGTGCCCGATGATAGCCTCTGGAAAGCATTTGAAGATACTGCGGTGTCAAAGAGTTGATATTGCAACCACAAGCCACTACGATCCGTCGTTGTGGCTTTTTTTATCGCTGATCGTTCAGCCTGTTTGCACAAAATAATGTACATTTGTGCAGCAAACATCAATCCTAGCATATATACCGAATGAAACCAACATTATTTGTACTTGCAGCTGGTATGGGCAGCCGTTACGGTGGACTGAAGCAGTTGGACGGTCTCGGTCCGTCAGGTGAAACAATCATGGATTATTCCATCTACGATGCGGTGAACGCCGGTTTCGGAAAACTGGTGTTCGTGATTCGCAAGTCGTTTGAAGCTGACTTCCGCGAGAAGATTGTAAAAAAGTATGAAAAAAAGATACCGGTGGAACTTGTTTTTCAGGAGCTCGATGCCTTGCCGGAAGGCTTTACTCCACATCCCGACAGGGTGAAGCCATGGGGTACCAACCATGCGGTAATGATGGGCAGGGAGGTGATCCATGAGCCCTTCGCAGTGATCAATGCCGATGATTTCTATGGTCGGGAGAGTTTCTCGATCCTGGGCAATTACCTGAAAATGATCGCAGGCACCGAAAACAACTATTGCATGGTAGGTTACCGCGTGGGAAATACCCTCTCTGAAAGCGGCAGCGTGGCTCGTGGTGTCTGTGAGACAGATGCCGCGGACAACCTTACCGGTGTGGTGGAGCGCACACAGGTGATGCGCGTTGAGGGCCTTGTCAGTTACAAGGATGAGAATGGCAACTGGATCGCAATCGATGACAACAGGCCCGTCTCAATGAATATGTGGGGATTCACGCCCGACTACTTCCGCCATTCAAACGATTACTTCGTGCAGTTCCTTCGGGAGAATGCCGACAACATCAAAGCGGAGTATTACATCCCCCTGTTGGTCAATCACCTCATTGTGGAAGGGAGAGTCACTGTCAAGGTGCTCGACACACCTTCCCACTGGTTCGGTGTAACCTATGCCGACGACCGACCCGCAGTCGTGGCCCGACTGAAACAACTGGCTGAGGAGGGAAGCTATCCCTCTCCGCTATGGTAATTGATTGGGAGCGCTACTTCTGAACGAACTGATTATGTGGTTAGACATCATCGTCATTTTTTTGTTGATCCTGCTCAATGGCCTCTTTGCACTCTCTGAGATTGCCATCGTGTCAGCCAGAAAAAACAAGCTGGAGACAGCACGCAAAAAAGGGAGCAAGGGAGCACGACGTGCCCTCGGCCTGCGTGCCGAACCGGATAACTTTCTCTCCTCCGTACAGGTGGGAATCACCTTGATTGGCATCATCAATGGTGCCTATGGTGGTCAGGCTTTTGCCGGTTACCTGGTGCCCTTTTTCGATCAGTTTGCCACTACGGCTCCTTTTTCCGAAGCCATCGCCATGGTACTCGTGGTCTTCCTCATCACCTTCCTCTCCATCGTGATTGGGGAGTTGGTGCCGAAGACAATGGCACTGAACAATCCTGAGAAACTGGCCATTGCCGTGGCCCCCACCATCCACGGGGTGAGCATTCTCTTTTACCCCTTCGTAAAAGTGCTCTCGCTCTCTACCAGCCTTGTCAACAGGTTGATAGGCATCAGACCCCGGAGTGAAGTGGTCTCCGAGATGGAGTTGCGTGCGATGTTAAAGACAGCCTCACGGGAGGGAGTGATCGATGCCGAGGAGAACATCATCCACGAACAGGTGTTCTACTTCTCCGATAAACGTGCCATTCACCTGATGACCCACCGCACCGACGTGGAATGGGTGGATATCGACAAAGGACGGGAGGAGATCATTCAGGATCTCCTGCAGACCCGACACAGCAAGATACTTGCCTGTCGCAGAAGCATCGATGAGTTTGTGGGCACCATCACCGTACGCGACCTGCTCCTGAGGCTCTACAAGCGTGAACCGTTCGAGATCGAGTCGCTTGTCATGGAACCCATCATCGTACCCAACACCCTGCGGGCGCAAAAAGTGTTGGAGAACTTCAAGAACAACCACAAGTTTGTGGCCGTCGTGGTGGACGAGTATGGCAGCCTGGATGGCATCATCACCATTCACGATATCTTCGAGAACCTGGTGGGTGCCATCCCTGAGGAGACGGATGAACCGACAGCCGATCCGCTCTTTTTCCAGCGCGACGAACACTCTGCACTGGTGAGTGGCGAGGCACCCATTGAGATACTGACCCGCCTCGATGAGGAATTCATTGTTGATTTCGACAAGATCGATTATGCTACCGTAGCCGGTTTCGTGTTTGAATGCATCAACAAGATCCCTTTCGTGGGCGATACCTTCGAGTACGACAACCTGCTCTTCGAGATCGTTGACCTGGATGGCAACCGCATCGACAAGGTGCTTGTAACCAAGAAAAAGCAGGGTCTGCCCGGATAACTGAACAAACAACAGATACAAACCAGCTGAGAATGAGACGGAGATCGCGTTGAAAGTGTTAATTAACAAGTGACATGTTGTACAACACACTTTTTGAGTAGGCTGTAAACAAAAACTGTGTTAATTTTACGGCACTTTTACTAAAAGATCAATCTTCATCTCAATCTTAGCTTTAAAACCAGGAGAACTACATGAAAGCAATGTATAGCAAATCCGGTTTGCTTGCCGAAGCATTTGAAAAAAAAGTGGATGGCAGGCAAACTGGGTTATACACTTTGACAAACAAGAGAGGATGTGAAGCCACCGTTACCAACTACGGCGCAAAGATTGTATCACTGATGGTCCCTGACCAGAAGGGTCAGCTGATCGACGTGGTGTTGGGCCACCCCTCCATTGATGATTACCTCACATCGGAAGAGCCTTATTTTGGCGCTGTCTGTGGTAGAACCGCAAACCGCATCGCCAAAGGACAGTTTACGCTCGACGGTGTCAGCTATCAGCTGGCTGTCAACAACGGACCAAACGCACTCCATGGTGGAATCAAGGGATTCAATGCGGTGGTGTGGGAGGTGAAACGGGTGAGTGACAGCAGCCTGGAACTCTTCTACCTCTCTCCGGATGGTGAGGAGGGCTACCCCGGTAATCTTTCTGTCACCATACTCTACGAACTGACCGAGGACAATGCACTGGATATCACCTACAAGGCTGAAACCGATAAAGCCACCATCCTCAACCTGACTAACCACTCCTACTTTAACCTCTCCGGGCATGGCGATCCCTCTATCGGTGATCATCTGCTCCTGCTCAACGCCGAAACATACCTGCCCACCGATGAGAATGCCATCCCGTATGGTGCTCCACAACCGCTCAAAGGGACCCCGATGGATTTCACACAGCCCTACCGTATCGGTGAGCGGATCAACGATGATTTTGAACAGCTCCGCTTTGGGAATGGTTACGACCATACCTACCTGCTTGAAAAGAGCATTCCCGATGAGTACTCTTTTGCCGGGTTATGCGAATCACCCAAGACAGGCATCAAGATGGAGATCTACACCACTGAGCCGGGTCTTCAACTCTATTCGGGCAATTGGATGACCGGTAACGTAGCCGGTAAACAGGGGAAGCATTATCCCTGTCGCTCTGCGGTCTGTTTCGAGTCACAACACTTTCCCGACAGCATCAACAAACCGGACTATCCCTCTGTGGTGTTGCGCCCCGGTGAAGAGTTCGAGTCACGTACAACCTATAAATTCTCCATATAGCGATTTCAACAAAGTAAGCGAACAATCAATAATTAATTTTTCAGAAATGAATACAAAAACCAATCAGACAACAAACCGGGTCGTGCCCATCATCATGATGATTGCACTATTCGGTATGATCTCATTTGTTACCAATCTGGCAGCACCTATGGGACAGGTACTCAAGGAACAGTTCGGTGTTTCTAATTTTCAGGGATTGTTGGGTAATGCAGCCAACTTCATTGCGTATGCCGTGATGGGAATACCGGGTGGTATCTTGTTGCAGCGTGTGGGGTATAAAAAAACAGCCCTAATTGCCATTGCTGTTGGCTTTTTGGGCATCTTCGTGCAATATCTATCCGGCCACTCTCCTCAAAGCTCCGCTTTTGGCATTTATCTGCTGGGTGCATTCATTGCCGGTTTCTCCATGTGTCTGCTCAATATTGTGGTGAATCCCATGCTCAACACCCTCGGTGGTGGAGGCAACAAAGGGAACCAGCTGATTCAGATCGGAGGTTCTTTCAACTCGGTAATGGCTACCTTCACACCCGCCTTCGTGGGCGTGTTGATTGGTGAAGCGGCCAAAGCCAACATCAAAGATGTATTCCCCGTGATGTACATCGCAATGGGTGTGTTTGCCGTGGTATTCTTCGTGTTGCTCGCGGTAACGATACCTGAACCCTACATCACCAAAAACAAGGATTCCTTGAAACAATTGATGACCGGTGCGCTCAAGTTCAGACATTTCATTCTTGGTGCGGTAGCCATCTTTGTCTATGTAGGTGTCGAAGTGGGGACACCCGGTGTGATGATCTACTGGTTGTCCGATCATCCCGAGGTGGGCAAAACAATTGCCGGCGTTGTGGCGGGTACCTACTGGCTGTTGATGCTGGCGGGTCGTCTTATCGGCGCTTCCATTGGTAGCAAGGTGTCGAGTAAAGCAATGCTTACCGTCGCCTCCTTTGTGGGGATGGTACTGATTCTGCTGGCCATTTTCTCATCAACCTCAACCATGGTCTCCCTGCCGGTGCTGGAGCGCAATGCCGGATCACTGGCCTTTGGGTTTGCCAAAGTACCCATCAATGCCATGTACATCGTGCTGGTAGGCCTCTGTACCTCGATCATGTGGGGTGGTATCTTCAATCTGGCCGTGGAAGGATTGGGTAAATATACTGCTGCGGCATCCGGTATCTTCATGGTACTTGTCTCCGGTGGTGGAATCGTCCCCGCCATCCAGGGCGGTGTGGCCGATGCAGCCGGTTACCTTGCCAGCTACTGGGTGGTGCTGATCGGTCTTGCCTATCTCTTCTATTATGCCGTGATTGGTTCGAAGAATGTCAATCGCAACATCTCAGTGGCTGATGAAGATGAACTTCCTGTAGACACCGCATCGAAAAGCATGCCTGCAGAGAAATAAATTGGGTGTACCACATTGCTATCAACACAATGACCAAAAACGAAATCATCAATATTTTTCAGAAAAAATTCGGGACGGATACTCCCGAGGTGTACACCTCACCCGGACGCGTGAACCTGATCGGTGAACATACCGACTACAACGGGAGCTTTGTCTTTCCCGGTGCCATCGACAAAGGGATGATCGCTGCCATTCGATTCAATGGAACGGACAGGGTGAGGGCGTATGCCGTTGATCTGGATGAATCGTCCGAGTTTGGACTCAATGAGCATGACCTGCCAAAAGAGGGTTGGGCAAAGTATCTCTTCGGTGTTTGCCGCGAGATCATCAAACGGGGAGGCACCGTGAAAGGATTCGATACCGTTTTCTCGGGCGATGTACCCCTTGGTGCCGGGATGTCCTCGTCGGCCGCCTTGGAGAGCACTTATGCTTTTGCCTTGAACGACCTGCTGAACCTCGGCATCGACAAGTTTGAACTGGCCCGCATCGGTCAAAGTACCGAGCACAACTATGTGGGTGTGAAATGTGGCATCATGGACCAGTTTGCTTCCATCTTTGGGAAAAAAGGCCATTTGATCCGTCTCGACACCAAGTCGATGGAGTATGCCTATTTCCCGTTCGATCCCCAGGGATACAAGCTGGTATTGCTCGACACGGTAGTGAAGCATGAGCTGGCCTCTTCAGCTTACAACAAACGACGTGAATCGTGCGAGCAGGCTGCCCGCACCATTGCCAGACGTCACCCCGAAGTGCAGTACCTGCGCGATGCTTCGATGGAGATGCTCAATGAGGTGAAGGGCGAGATCTCCGCGGAGGACTTCATGCGTGCCGAATATGTGATCGAGGAGACACAACGGGTGAGGGATGTCAGTGATGCCCTGGAGCGGGGTGACTACGAAACCGTAGGTGCCAGGATGTATGAGACCCACCATGGCATGAGCAAGCTTTACGAGGTGAGCTGTGAAGAACTCGATTTCCTCAATGAGGTGGCGCGGGAGCATGGTGTTACCGGCTCACGCGTGATGGGTGGCGGCTTCGGTGGTTGCACCATCAACCTGGTGAAAGATGAGCTCTATGACTCCTTCATCAGCGATGCCAAGGCACAGTTCAAGGTCAAATACGGACATGAACCAAAGGTGTATGATGTGGTGATCAGCGACGGTGCCCGCAAGCTGTAAGAGCGGACAAATGATTCAAGGTTGGGAGCTGGGGACTATCGTACGCATAGGGTCTGCTCCCAACTTTTCTCTTTTTACATTCAACCCTTATTATTGAGATGAAACCAACCTTCTACACAAACAACAGCCGTTTCCTGATTGCCGTGGATTGCATCATCCTCGGCTTCCGTAACAAAGAACTGCATTTGTTGTTAACACGCCGACCTGTTGAACCGATGAAGAATGAGTGGTCTCTGATGGGGGGCTTTATGGATGAACAGGAGAGTTTGAACGAAGCGGCAGAGAAGATCCTGTTCCAGTTCACCAGACAGAAGAACATCTACATGGAGCAGGTGGGTGCCTATGGCGAGCTGAACAGGGATACAGGAGATAGAGTGGTTTCGGTTGTCTTCTTTGGTCTGGTGAAGATGGAACAGTTCGATACCTCACTTGCAAAAGAGTACGACGCCAGGTGGACCGATATCAATGAGTTGCCCCGTTTGGTTTTCGACCACAACAGGATGGTGGGGGATGCGCTGAAACTACTCCGTCATAAGATCTCTACCGAGCCGGTGATCTTCAATTTCTTCAAGGAAAAGTTCACCCTGCCCGCACTGCAGGAACTTTATGAAGCGATCTTTCAGATGCCGCTTGACAAACGCAACTTCAGGAAGAAACTGACAAGCATGGATCTTCTCGACAAGCTGGAAGCAAAAGACAAGGAGGGTTCCAAGCGAGGTGCTTACTATTACTCGTTCAACCCGGATAAGTATGCGTTGTTCCTTGAAAAAGGAAAACGGTTCTCGTTGTAATGAAGCTGTTTGTTACCTCTTCAGATAATAATTCACGGTGGTCACCACCCGTACATTTTTGATATAGGGCGTATTGGCATCCCGGTCGGAGATGGTGAACTGCCCCTGCGAGGCATCGCGGATCTTGCCCAACTTGCTGCCTGAGTCAATCGCAAACTTCTCGGCTGCCATCCGTGCATTTTTGGTGGCCTCCTCAATCATATCCGGCTTGATCGCGTTGAGACCGGTAAACTCGTAGAGGATGCTGTAGCGATAATCACCACCGGTAATGGCCACACCCTGCTTCAACAGCTCAGTCTGCTCGGCTATCAGCTTGCGTACCTTCACCACATCGCCGGAGCTGACAGTGATCACCGAAGTGGCATTGTACCGGTATTGCGGTGCCTGGGCGGAGTAACGCTCTGCCTCCATGTCGATGATCTCAGGTGGTGTGACGCTGATCTCCTCATCCACGATGCCGTTTGCTTTCAGAAAGGTGACAATGGTATTGTTCTTCGATTGGATGTTGTTGTAGAGTGTGATCAGATCGTTCCCGATATCCTTGTACATCAACGGCCAAACCACCTTGTCGGCTACCACCTCCATCTCTGCCAGTCCCTTCACGCTCACCACGCGGTCCTTCTCTTTGAAACCCTCTATGCCTGAGCGGATCATGTATCCCAGTAGGGTGATTCCAATGGCGATCAACGCCGCCTCAATGATTCTGTTTTTCATAAGCGCATCTGTTAATTTTGTCAATACTGCTTTCTGCAAAGGTAATCTTCTTTATCGAAATGGATCCTTTCTATAAGGAAAAATCCTTGCGATTGTCTTCAACCACTTCGTCTCACACCTGTTTGAAATGTGGGTACGAGGCGTGGTACATTCGGAGAAAATGACTACATTTGGTACCCGGAATGATAAAACAATTGAAGGTTATGAAACGACTCAAAAAGAGCACGGCACAGCTGCTGGCATCCCTGGCTGCCTTGCTGGTCGCATGCGGTTTTCTACTGTTCGGTTACCTGATGGGGTGGGAGTACCTGATCGGTTTCTTTCCCATCCTTACCATCGTGGTGATCATTGTGGGTGTGGTGTTGTGGATCCTTGGTCTGAGCAAGGAAAAAGCAGATCTTCCGGAGGAGTGATCCGGATCAGAGCGGGAAGATCGATCACTGTCATTTTGTTAAAAAAACAGATCAATCAGTGATTGGTTGTGCTCATTTTCGCTTTTTTCGTTATCTTTGTATCCCGATATCAAAAGGATTCACATCAACATAATATTTTTGGCACTATGCACAGATACAAGCCGGTGCGGTTGATCCTTGAAAACGGGATGGTTTTTCACGGACAATCGTTTGGAGCCCAAAAGGCCACATCGGGTGAGGTCGTTTTCAACACCGCAATGGTCGGTTATCCCGAAAGCCTGACAGACCCCTCCTACGAAGGACAGATTTTAACACTCACATATCCCATTATCGGAAATTACGGAGTTCCCGCCAAAAGCGAAACAGACGCAATTTCCGATTTTTTTGAATCCCACCGGATTCATATCCGCGGTCTCATTGTACAGGATTACTGTGAGCAGCACTCGCATTGGAACAGTGTGGAGAGTCTGGGCGACTGGCTCAGCGCGGAAGGTATTCCCGGCATCAGCGGCATCGACACCCGCATGCTCACCAAGGTGTTGCGCGAGAAAGGCTCCATGTTGGGCAAGATCGTCTACGACAGCGAAGATGAGGTGGCCTACTACGACCCGGAGCAGGAGAACCTGGTGGCGAAGGTAAGCTGCCGCGAGGTGATCGAATATGGATCAGGTGAGAAGAGAGTGGTACTTGTAGACTGCGGTGTGAAGTTGAACATCATCCGTGAACTGCTCAAGCAACAGGTACGGCTGATCCGCGTGCCGTGGGACTACGACTTCAACACCATCGATTACGACGGACTCTTCCTCTCCAACGGACCGGGCAACCCCGACCACTGTCTCCCCACGGTGACACACATCCGCGAGGCGATGCGGCAGGAGAAGCCGATCTTCGGTATCTGCATGGGCAACCAGCTGCTGGCCAAGGCGGCCGGTGCCGACACCTACAAATTGAAATATGGCCATCGCAGCCACAACCAGCCGGTACGCAAGGTGGGAACCAACCACTGTTTCATCACCTCACAGAACCATGGGTATGCGGTAGATGAGTCGCTGCTGAGCAACGAGTGGGAACCCTACTTCACCAACATGAACGACGGCACCAATGAGGGGATCCGACACAAGAGCAAACCCTTCTTCTCGGTGCAGTTCCATCCCGAAGCCACCGGGGGACCCACCGACACCCGTTATTTCTTCGAAGATTTTTATAAGATGCTATAATAGGGAGGAACAAGATGAACAACCACATACAACACGACAACAAATCGATGACAACCCCACAAATGGATGTTCCAGCCACGCGGATCCAGGTGAAGAAAGCGTTGGTGCTTGGATCAGGAGCCCTCAAAATCGGTGAGGCGGGCGAGTTCGACTACTCAGGCTCACAGGCATTGAAAGCACTGCGTGAAGAGGGGGTGGAGACCATCCTGATCAACCCCAACATCGCCACGGTACAGACCTCCGAGGGTTCAGCCGACAAGATCTATTTCCTGCCGGTGACACCTTTCTTTGTAGAGAAGGTGATTGCCCGTGAGCGACCTGACGGCATCCTGCTTGCCTTTGGCGGACAAACTGCACTCAACTGTGGCGTGCAACTCTACAAGGCGGGTGTCTTCGAACAATACAATGTACAGGTGTTGGGTACACCGGTGCAGGCGATCATGGATACCGAGGACCGCGACCTCTTCGTGAAAAAGCTGGATCAAATCGATGTGAAGAGCATTCAGAGCTTTGCGGCCGGCACCATGGACGATGCTTGTAGAGCGGCGGCCACACTGGGTTATCCCATTATCGTGCGGGCCGCCTACGCCCTCGGGGGGTTGGGATCCGGCTTCTGCAACAACGAGGAGGAGCTCCGTGCCCTCGCCACCAAGGCGTTCAATTACTCCGACCAGCTGCTCATTGAGAAGTCGCTCAAGGGTTGGAAGGAGATCGAATATGAGGTGGTACGCGACCGTTACGACAACTGCATCACCGTCTGTAACATGGAGAACTTCGACCCGCTGGGCATCCATACCGGCGAGAGCATCGTGGTGGCTCCCTCGCAGACCCTCACCAACAGTGAGTACCACAAGCTGCGGGAGCTGGCCATCCGCATCATCCGCCACATCGGCATCGTAGGAGAATGCAACGTGCAGTATGCCTTCGACCCCGAGTCGGAGGACTACCGCGTGATCGAGGTGAACGCCCGTCTGAGCCGTTCCTCGGCACTCGCCTCCAAAGCAACCGGCTACCCGCTGGCATTCGTAGCGGCCAAGCTGGGACTGGGTTACGGCCTGTTCGATCTGAAGAACTCGGTTACCCGCTCCACCAGCGCTTTCTTCGAGCCGGCGCTCGACTACATTGTGGTGAAGATCCCCCGCTGGGACCTGGGCAAGTTCAGCGGTGTCTCAAAGGAGATCGGCTCCAGCATGAAGTCGGTGGGTGAGATCATGGCCATCGGCCGCACCTTCGAGGAGGCCATCCAGAAAGGGCTCCGCATGATTGGCCTGGGAATGCACGGCTTCGTGGAGAACAAGGAGCTGAAGATCGACGACATCGACAAGGCGTTGCACGAACCTACCGATCAGCGTATCTTCGTCATCAGTAAAGCCTTTCGCAAGGGCTACACGGTCGAAGAGATCCATGCACTCACAAAGATCGACAAATGGTTTCTGCGGAAGCTCCATCAGATAATAGAAACGGCGGAATCGCTCGAAGCATATGAGCCGGCAGCGATCGACTTCGATGCGGCTCACAAAAACGGGTTCGATGAGCTGTTGCAGCTCGCCAAGCAGCAGGGATTCTCCGATTTTCAGGTGGCACGCGCGCTCTGGAAGGAGCTCATCACCGACGAATCGCCACGCATCATCCGTGCCTACAGGAAACAGCTGGGTCTGTTGCCGGTTGTCAAGCAGATCGATACGCTGGCGGCCGAATACCCGGCGCAGACCAACTACCTCTACCTCACCTATAACGGCAGCGAGAATGATGTCCACTACCTGGGCGACCACCGCTCGGTGATCGTGTTGGGCTCCGGTGCCTACCGCATCGGCTCCTCGGTGGAGTTCGACTGGTGCTCGGTGAACGCGCTCAATACGGTGCGCAATGAGGGGTACCGCTCGGTGATGATCAACTACAACCCGGAGACGGTCTCCACCGATTACGACATGTGCGACAGGCTTTACTTCGACGAGCTATCGTATGAGCGGGTGATGGACATCGTTGAACTGGAAAACCCGCACGGTGTCATCGTCTCGGTGGGAGGACAGATACCCAACAACCTGGCAGTGAAGCTCGATGATGCCGGTGTCAATATCTTGGGTACATCGGCTAAGAGCATCGACAATGCGGAGGATCGCCACAAGTTCTCCTCCATGCTCGACAGGCTCCGGATCGACCAGCCCCGCTGGCGTGAGCTCACCACACTCGACGAGATCCACCGGTTTGTGGATGAGGTGGGCTTCCCGCTACTGGTGCGACCCTCCTACGTGCTCTCCGGAGCGGCAATGAACGTCTGCTCCAACCGGAATGAACTGGAACGGTTCCTGACACTGGCCACTGAGGTGTCGGCCAGATACCCCGTGGTGGTCTCCGAGTTTGTGGAGGAGGCCAAGGAGATCGAAATGGATGCGGTGGCGCAAAACGGGGAGCTGGTGGTCTATGCCATCTCCGAGCATGTGGAGTTTGCCGGTGTCCACTCCGGCGATGCCACCATCCAGTTCCCGGCGCAGAAGATCTACGTACAGACCATTCGCCGCATCAAACAGATCACCCGCGAGATCGCGAAGGCACTCAATATCTCCGGTCCTTTCAACATCCAGTTTCTGGCAAAAGAGAACGAGCTCAAGGTGATTGAATGCAACCTGAGGGCATCCAGGTCGTTCCCGTTTGTCTCGAAAGTATTGAAAATAAACTTTATAGAGCTCGCA
>JAEWQF010000077.1 GCA_023399295.1 Bacteroidota bacterium | reverse complement strand
GAATGAGCGAAGCGAATACCTTATTGGGGATTTAAGGGGGCAAGAGTAGCCACGCGTGAGGATTGAGCGAGCGTTGTGCAACAAAACAAGCAGCCACGCAGCGATGAGCACCAAACGAAGCGACCTTAGATTGGTCGTGATTGGGAACGCTGTTGGATTGTAGATGCCAATCACATAGCAGTTGAGGGGGACGGTAGCGAAGTGAATTGGAGCGCAAGAGCTAAGTGTGGATGCGGTGTGTGCAAGGGTGGCGAAAAAAATACTACCTTTTGAAAGAGAGGAGCCGCAGGCGGATCTCCAAAAGGTGGAGATTTTTTTCAAGCCACTTGCTTGCCCTTGCACACATGTTTTGTGAACTAAGTGAGCGATTGACGAACACCTTATTTCCTGTTCCGGTTGGGCTTTGTGGGGTGGTGGGAGTGATGGGGCGGAGAAAAACCGGCTTCGGATTAGAAACGGGGAGACCGGTTGATGATTGGGAAACTGTTGAGATGCGGTGTGAAGGGGGATGTTGCAAGGAACATAAGTTGGTAGATGGATTTCACTACCGGTAAGGCAAAAACAGCCTTTGCGGGTAAGGGGAACAGGGGTAAATGGGGGATTGAGAGGTTTATCTGTTTGAAAAGTTGGCAATGCTTGTTTGCACGAATATGGAATTAAAACCCAGCCCTCCCCCATTTGGCTTTGTGACCGAATGATTTGAATAGCGGAATTTGATATTCCAAAAGATGAATATTTATTCGGAAGGATTTTGATATGTAAAGGTTGTTTTTGCCGGGGGGCTAAATCTCTTTGGTTCTTATTATTTGTACATATTTGTATCAATGACATAAGTTGTCAAATAATATTTCTATGCAATGAAAGAATTTTCGAATAAGGATAAGGAGTAGATAAATCAAAGCAATATAAAATTTGTACGAGTCAGTTGTAAACATAAGGAATGATGATTATTCATCATATAAATATTATCTATTGTTGAAAAAATTGTGCAATATATTGCACAATTTAAGTTTGTAATTATTATCTTTGGCTCAGTAATAAAATTAAAGCGGGGGCAACGCTTAAAATTCTGCAAATTGTACTATGAAACCAAACAAACCAGGACAAGTGGCAAAGTTTCACACACCACTACCAGACGAAGATCCAGACCAGCTTTATGTTGTTTTAGAAATTAAAGAAGACGTTGAGAAACCAAGAGCAGACATTAAAGCTTTAAATACTGGTCTTTCTTTCCCACCAATCAACACAGTACTACTAGACGACCTTAAAGTTGTAGAAGTTGACACTTCTGACCTTATAGGATACGAAGTAACTATACAAAAAGCAGATTATTCAGAGGCAACCGGAAAAGTTGTAAGAGTTAGTGAACAGAAAATATCCCTAGACTTATCAAAAGGAGTAAAAGGAGTTGAAACGAATGTTTGGTTAACAATTCAAGACAAAAACGGGATAGAACACACGGGAACACTATTTGTGAACTAAAAAAAATTTGATGAGTGTAGAATTTAGAATAGGAGAAGAACAAATAAAAGAATATCGAATAAGGCTTGGAGAAAAAATAAGGCTTATTCGTGAACAAAGGGGGTACAGCCAAGAAGAACTTGCAGAAATGATGAATATAAACCGTTCAACAATTTCAAAAATAGAGAACGGAAAATTTAGTATTACTGTGGACTATCTAATTCGCTTTTCAGTTTGTCTTAACTATGAGTTTAAAGTTGTAGAGAAGTAAAGAAGAGTTGACAAATCATCAGTAGAAAAAAGAATTTGTAAACATACTTTGAAAAAGATATATCTTTAATAAACTTCTATAAAGAAAAAAGCCCTGAGACTGACTGTTTTGGGGCTTTAATAAATAAGTAATTCTTTATTATTTTATCTTCAAGTCTAATTTGATTTGTTTAGCTAGTTCATAGGCTAAATTGACAGGCACTGCGTTTCCTATCATTTTATAAGCTGAAACAAGATTATTATAATAAAAAATGAAATCATCCGGGAATGTCTGTATTCTTGCACACTCTCTAACGCTTAATCTTCTGTATAAATTCTCTGAACCTTTTTTAAATTCAAATAGATCGGTTTCAACCTTTTCCATTTTTGGTGCTTTTGGGTGAATTGGTGCGTGTCTTCCTCCTGCCTGAATTGTAAATGATTGTTCATCCCAACTTTTTACTCTATTTCTAGACATAAAAATAGTTGAAAATCCCCCGTTCATATATTCATTATTTGCAATTTTCCCAAATTGTCCATTAGTATAATTTTTTTCACGTGCCGGTATTGCACTATCTTCAAGATCAGCTATTGCATCTCTTAATGTTATCTGAGTTTTACATTTTGGGGGTACGGAAAATTCTAAATTTAAATCATTTCTATAACCTACGAAGATTACTCTTTTTCTAACCTGCGGCACATTATAATCTTTTGCATTAACAAGATTAACAGTAAGTCTGTAACCAGCTTGTCTAAATAATTCCTGAATATTTAAGAATGCTTCTGAATGTGTGTTTGCTAACATCCCAGAAACGTTTTCAGCTAAAAAAAATAATGGCTGTTTGGCTTCAAGAATTCTTATAAAATCAAAAAATAATTGACCTCTTTTATCTTTGATTCCTCTTCCTGCACCTGCTTCACTCCAACTTTGACAGGGTGGACCTCCAATAATTCCATCACAGTCGGGTACTTCATCTGCGTTTATATCAGAAATACTTCGAGTATCTAAAAAAGTATTTGTATGGTTCTTCTTATAAGTTTCCCAAATTTCTTTATCAAACTCATTTGCCCATATAATATTAAACCCTGCTTTTTTAAAACCAAGATCTAACCCCCCTGCACCTGAAAAAAATGAAACTATATTCATAGATTTTTTTTGTGTTGCAAAAATAACAATAAAAAGTCGGGAATCAAATAGTATCTTTCAATTAGATGTAGACGATAGACCGTTGTTCGATAGTCTATATTAAACGAAATTTGTAGTTTAAAAACTAAACACTTGAATATGAATATCAATGAAATATTTGGGATGAGAGTTAAAGCAAAACGTAAAGAATTAGGTTTATCCCAAGAAAAATTAGCAAACATTGCTGAAATAGATAGAACTTACTTACCAAAAGTGGAAAGTGGAAAAAGAAATGTATCTCTATTAATAGCTTCAAGAATTGCTAAAGCTTTAAACACCCCCTTACAAGATCTGATACAATGATATATTAACAACATAAGTATTAAAATCTAATATCAAACATGTTATGGTGCAATTTGGAATATCAGAAAGATATATATTAAGCCTGTTTCCTATAAATACAATTTTTCAATTTAAAGATATTAACTATAGAGTATTATTAGCTGGAAAACCTTGTCCTTCAAGGGGTGAGTGTAAAACAGATATTTATGTATTAACTGAAACTGATACGAAAGAACGGGTTGAATTTAAAATTTCTTTCAAGCAAACAAATGCAAACTTTCTGGAAAATAAGATAAAGTTAGAAAGGGCAATTGAGATATTAGGTGTAAATGCTCAAGAGATAATAAAAAAAGCAACTGAATCAATAAAAGAAACTTTTGAAACGGATTATCTAGTTTATTTTAAAAAGTATAAAAGAACAAAAGCTAAATGTATAAAGTTGGGATGGAAGTTCGAATTTTTAAATGTAAGAAGTGGTGAGAAATCTGGTACTATTCCACTTACCTTACAACAAAAAATCGATATATACGCCGGAACAAATTTGCCTGAAAATAAAAAGAATGCATTTGTTAGAGGTGAAATTATTTCAAATTCAGGTGTTGCAAATTATATTATTGAAACAGATCAATATAATAAGCCTCTTAATTATTATCTTAACAAAATGGTTGATATTGAGGATTATGCTTGTGAACAAAATATTTATTTTGCATGTAAAGCATTAAATTATAGAGTTGCTGAAAACAAATGGGATGGTAATAGACCACTAGCAGTTTATGTGGATTGGAAACTGATTAATAATGAAATATATGCAAATATTGTTTTTGACAATCCATTATCAGTAAAAGGTGATCAAGTAGGAACTAATGTTAAGGAGATATTGAACAAATTAGAAGTAAGAAGTGAAAATTTCGATAATTTAAAACAGTATCTTGATAAAAACATTAGAACATCTCAATAAAATCGTTTGATCAGACAACTGTACTTACCTTATTTAGGTTGACTCGGGTTAATATTTTTATATTGTTATAAGTTGACTTAAAAATTGCTATGTTGTAAAAACATAACTATGGAAATTCCACATGAATTATTAATTCGCAAATATCTGCGATTGAATCAATCTCGGAATAGTCGTCGATTAGAAAGAATTGTTTCAGAAAAAGACGAAAGTCTTTTGTGTCATTTAGCAGTTCTTGTTTTTTATCAGAAAGTAATTCGGAAAGAGAAATCACGAATTGTCTGAAATTGAAGATATTTTCAAAACGACGGTTAATCAGATAGAAGTTTTGCCATTCAAAGTAACGACATCTTCGCTGATGGGGATAAAACCATTCATCATCACCAAGTAAAAAGTGGGTATCAATGTACAATACAGAAAGTATAAATGTTACAAATTGTTGTGTGAATGATACACTCTCTGTAGAACGAATTTCTTCCAACTGTTTATGATCGATATGGATAAAATCTGATTGACGGTCGAATGAATAAGTATTAAAGGAGTAGTCTTTCAAATCCCCGGAGAAAATCTTGATAACACATTCTCGTAATTTTGAAGGAAGATATCGATTAACTTGACGGATCCGTTCTCTAGTTACGGCACTCTCAAATAATTCGAAATAAAGATTTTCCGCAGTGAAATCGACATACCTGTAATTATCACTAAAAAAAAGTGATCTTTCAGTCCTATCGAGAATTTTCTTTAATTTAGAGAGATAAAAAACTGTTTTAAAAATAGGTATTCCCCTGGTAAAGTCGTATCCGGAAGTGATTTGAAGGACATCCTCATATTCTATTCTGAAAGAACGCTGCAAGTACGTTGAATAGAGATAAAGTAACGATTCAGTTTCATTTAAATGCATGACTGTATCGATGTATTCATTGACACTGTCAACTAGGTTTTTTAATTCAACGAATGAATTCTCTCCTAATCCATTAAAATATTTAAATTTATCTTTAGGAGTTAAGAGAATCAACCGTTCAAATGTATCAAAAGAATAATCATCGTGTAAATACTTACTAAGTATATTTTTTAAACGAACGGAAACTAATCTAATTTTCACGTTGATGAAATTGGTTATGATCGTCTTTTGCAAATGAGTATAACTTCTCTTTATAGGCAATTCTATCAAAGGTAGATTGAGCTCTAAGTCTGGCAGTCCATTATTAACCGCTATATTTGAAGGATAAAGAAACATATATTTTTTAGAAATTTGCACCAGTTCATTACTGGTCTGTATGCCAAAATTTCTTATGTTAAGAAAGTGGCCATGCAAAACGTAGTAATACAGGATCTGGAAGAGATTGTTGAGGTTGTTGTATTTGCAAATATTAATTACCCTGTTGTTCAAGTTCTCAATCTCAGAGAGTTCTACGATGGTCGTATCCAGGCAAACATCATCCATGGCATAAGAGCATTTTTCTTCATACGTATGTATCCTTCAAAAGAATTGAATTCAATATTGGCAAAGGTAGCCAAAGACTATAGATCAATTATCCAACGATGTAAAAATACAAAAATAAATGAAATTATTGAGGATGAGAAGGATTGAGTGGATAAAATGTATTGAAAGAAATTGTTACTTTAAAGTGAATAAATTTACTAATAATTGTTGTTTCTTTTAATTGTTTGCGTAAATTTGACGCATGGTATAGAAGAGAAAAAATAAATATGAGTGACTTATATTCTATTATTTAAAACCTTAAATATATAAACATGAAATACGTAAAATACCAACGAAATCACGTCGTAGTGAAAGGTCGCGAAGAAGCATTGGATGAATTTGTAAATTGTACGACTGTAATAAATTCAAAAAGGGTTAGACATAAATTAAAGAACTCATACTCCTCAAATAGCGAAGATGCTTTAACCTGGTCGTGCTTTGACACATTACGAAGTTACAAACCTGAAAATCTTGTAGATGCTTTGAATGAGATTTTAGAAGATTCTTATGATGGTAGTTCTCCTTTCGATTTTAAATTTGAAAATAATATTAAAGTTGAGATAGGTAAAGAATATATTGCACCAACATTGAAAACAGAAAAAAAGAAAAATGAAAAAACAGAAGTAGATGCAAGTATTGAAACAGATGACAGGTTAATCTTTTTTGAAGCAAAATTATATTCGCTAATATCTTATCCTTCTGATATTCAAAAACATAATCAAATTGGAAACAAATTACGAATTGGTTTAGACTATTCTCGAATGAACAACAAGCAATTTTATTTCATATTTCTAGATATTGCGCCATTAGAAATGTATTCGAGACGTAAACCAAAAGCTGAAGCTGACCAAGCTAGTCATAATTTTGAAAGCAAATGGAAAAGTGCTTGGTGGTTTAATTATTACAGACGTGGGAAAAGCTTGAAATCACTAAAAGAAGTATTCAAGGACATTATGGTTAGCGATGAAGAGTTAATTCATTTAAAACAAAGAATGGGTTGGCTAACATGGGCAAGTTTATTTAAAATAGTTTTAAGAGCAGCAATAAAATAAAATTGAAAAGCAAGCGCATAACCTGTACCGTTAGATATCTTTGATTAATTAAACTGTAGAATATTTACACTTACAGCATTTTTACATATATTTAACATAACGCCTTATCTATTGATTACCTGACTGATAATCATATTTCTCGGTTTTTAAACTACGGTAGTAAAATTTCTCATTCGTATTGTATGAAGTAATAAAATTCAACACAAAATATTATGAGATTAGCAATTGTAGGGACAAGAAGATTTACCGATTATGAATTATTCCTTGAAAAACTTGAAGCAAATTATCCGTTAGCATTCGATCAAAGGTATACCGAGATTGTTTCCGGTGGGGCTAAGGGTACCGACACCCTTGCAGAACAATTCGCAAAGAACCGTGGTCTTCAAATGAAGGTTTACAAACCTGACTATTCGAAATACGGGAGGGGTGCGCCTCTTGTCAGAAACGGTCAAATCGTGGATTATGCTGATGTAGGTGTTGCTTTTATTGATAAGGAATCGAGGGGTACAAAAGACACAATTGAAAAGTTCAAGAAAGCAAAGAAAAAAGTTGTAGTCATTAATTTGTCTGATTAATTGTTTACACATCAATTGATATGAGTTGCTCAATTATGTAGTCGGCTAGGTCGTAGCCGTGGTGGGTTTGCTGGGGGGTTGCGAAATGCTCCAGGAAGCAGGAGACGGTGAGGTGGTGGGTGTGCTCGCGGTTGATCTGTTCTGCTTTCCGGAGCCACCGGGTGTAACAGCCGGCATCGGGATAGAGGATGACGGTTTTGTTGCGGAGCACTCTTGATTTTTCGACGTTGAGGCCGTTGAGGTTTCCGGCTGCAAGCCAGTTATAATCCTGGTAGATAATGCTTGCGATCACAGCGGTTTTCTCAGCCTCAACGATCGCTACCGGCTTGTCGGGATAGAGACGGAGGAGGTGCTCACCAAAATAGCACTGTGAGAGGTTAAAGTCGGAGAATGAAGGGTTGGATTTCTTCAGCTTGTGGTGGACCCAGTTGATGCCACCATATCCGGTTTTGATGCGCCGACCGGTGGTTGGATTGTACTTCATGATCTTCCCGGTCCGTATTTTTCCATGGATATCAATTTGCCAGAATATTACTTCCTTCTTTATCGTGGCGCCCAGTAGGTAGTTGTTGGCAGCCTCGGCAATCTGCAAATCGGAGAAATGTTTGCGGAGGAACCGGACAAAGTTAGAGTTGTAGGAGAGGGAGCGTTTCAGGTATTTTCGGGGAATATAGTCGGTAGGTTTCACCGGTTGGGAGGATTGAGGAGTAAAAAAAAGTGCACTGGGAACCGGGTATTGGTATAGAGGTCGGGGAACGGTTGTTTGGCTTTTGGAATGTGAAGTATGGAGATTAGATTGCAGGTGCAGAGATTTTTGATGTTGAGGAACGGGAGGGTGACTTTTGGGTTGTGAAGAAAGGTTATTGGAGTCCAGGGTCAGAGGTTTATCGTGTTGAGGAAAATTTGAGGGTGATATCATGGAGCCAGTAGTGGCATGTTGAGTTGAGGGAGAATGGAGATCCGGGTACCAGGGGTCTAATTGATTTGTGGTTGGGGCATGGGTTTCCTGGCGTTTGATATCTGTGTAGTATTGCCGGGGGGTGTAGTGATAGCCACACTTGATTTCGCGGTTGCAGCGACCGACGGTGGGGTGGATAGGTTGATGGGTCTCCCCATCGAGGTAGCGGGTGAAGCTGTGGGGAGTCTTGCATCCCGGGCAGGTGAAGCGGGTAGACTTGCCGGCATACTTCTGGAGATAGGGGGGCTTGTACATCATAAAGGATTTCAAGAGTGAAAGGTAACAGGGTGTTACCAATAAAATAGAGTCTAAACTCTGATATTCTTACAGTTATATAGCTTGGTAACAAAGAAACATATATATAGGAGGGTTACCGATGTTACCAGTGTTACCAACAATGTTACCAATCAGAATCTTGCGTTTAGGATTGACAGGGTCATGCTAGTGGAAACTTTTACGGATTGGTACACGAAGGGAATTATTCATCTCCATTTAACCGGTCAAAATCTTCGGGATTGAAAGAATCAAGCTGACTGGAATCTACTTCATCGCTGAGATTGACGTCCTGGATGATCTTCTTATAG
>JAEWQF010000032.1 GCA_023399295.1 Bacteroidota bacterium | reverse complement strand
AGATCAATTCCTCGGTAAGGGGATTGAAGAGCTGCAGCCTTACCTCACCCTTCAGCAGGCTGTCGGAGAGGTTGGAGATCTTGCTGCTGATGGTGGCTTGATCACCCTCCCTGAGGAAGCGCGGCATATTGGGCGTCACCATCAGCTCTTTTTGTGAAATAGTGAAGGCTTCAGCGCTGCCGCTGTGCAGCTCCCTGTTATGTGCCAGCAGGCGGAAACGCCAGCGGGTGTTGCTCTCCGGCACGGTGAAAGCGATCTGTGTCTCCCCTTTCCCGTTGGTACGCAGCTGCGGGTAGAAGAAGGCGGTCTCGCTGAAATTGCGGCGCACCTGCGGAACTGATTCCACCTCAGGTGCCGGTGGCGGGGGTGCTGTACCCTCACCCACAGTCATCACCTCCTCCACGGCGCCGGCTGCCATATCGTTCTCAGACACCGCCATCTGTTTTCGGGTAGTGCCATATGCAACAACCACACTCTCATCAAAAGCCAACGAACTTGATCCCCGGATTAAGATTTGATTGCTGTAAAATGAAAAGCCCTGCCAGTTGAACCGGTCGAAACGGAACCCGGGTAGCTCTTTCCAGGGAACCGGGATGTAACCACTGGCATTGACCCTGTTGAACGAGTTGTCGCGTGAGAAGCGTGCAGCCGAGCGGTAGCGCAGCAAGGATGCCGAAGGAAAGTTCCAGGAGTGTGAAGGGTAGATCTGGTCGAGCGAGAAGTCATACATCGAGGCGAGCAACTCTGCGGTTGCCGGCTTCCCGGTAGCATCGGTCACCGTGACCCGCCACTCCTCATCGGCCCCGGGACGGATCTTGTCGCGGAAGATATCCAGCTTCACCTTCAGCTCCTTGTTCTCCTCTTTGCGAAGCAGGTCTGTGTGGTGGGTGGTAAACTGCTGCTCCTTCACATGGGTGAGCATCAGCGTGACACCCTCACCGTACTCCTCCTTATAGGGGAAGCTGAAACGTCGGTTCTCGTTTTCCAATATAAACCACTGCCTTTCCAGCAGCGTCTCCTCTTTCCATAGCTCGTAGAGCAGATGAACCTTGCCGGTCGCTCCCATGAGGATCTCGGCGGACTTACCGGGTGCAAAGGTGCTGCTGCGCACCACAAACCAGTCGTTCGTCTTCAGGGGAGGCCGTTTGTCGGCAAAGGAGAAAAGGAGCAGCTCTTTCTCCGCCTCGACCGAATTGCCTCTGTCATCTTTTGAGAATAACTTCACCCGGTACTTGCCGGAGCGAAGACGGGCAAGTCGTTTTTTCAGTTCGGGCTGCGGACCGGTCTCAAAGTCTCCCGTGGCGACCCGTTTACCGGTAGAATCATTCTCTTCCACCGCATAGACCTGATAGCTTCCCGTTGCCTTGACCTCACTGCCGTTGAGGTTTTTCGCCGTGATGAGGATCGGGTCATCACCCTCTTTCTCCCACCGCTCCGGCATCTCCAGCTGTAACATCATCGAGATTTCGCCCACGGAGAGAGCGTAAGTGCCTACTTGTGTCTCACCGTTCAAGTCGGTGACAGTCGCCTCTACGACGAAAGTAAAAGCTGATTGCCTGCCCTGTTCCGTGTCACTCTTTTCGGGGGTGAAGCGGATTTCAAAGCCACCCTGATCATCGCTGGTCACAATCCCTTCAGTGAACTGCTCCGGAGCCCCGCCCCAGAAGCGCCACCAGCTCTGCTGCCGCGTGATGCGGTAGGCAACGGAAGCATCCTGCAGCGTGACACCCGAGTAGGCAACCGCTTTGCCCCTGATGGTCACCTCCTCACCAAAGCGATAGCTTCCCTCCACGGGATCGAAGGTCACCTCGAAGGTGGGACGCTTGTACTCCTCCACCCGGAAAGAAACGGTACCCGATTCGGTGCGGAGGGAGAAGAGTCCGGGAAGAACTCCCTGCGGCAACACAAACGCTCCGGCTATTGAGCCATATTCGTTGGTCACACCCTCCTGTGAAGCAATCTTCTCTCCATTGGCATCGTGAAGCGAAACCATTGTCTTGCTGCCAGCGGCAGGTGACCTTTTCGAATCAGCCCGGTGGGTCAACACCGCCTTGTAATGAACCGTCTGTCCCGGTCGGTAGAGCGACCGGTCGGTAAAGAGGTCGGTCTGTTCACTTGGTTCCTCATCGATTGCAGATGTGAAATAGCGGTAGTTATTCAGCCGGGTCAGCAGCGACCCGTTATCAGATCCCCTGACGGCGTGATAGAAGAGGTTGTCTCCGTTATCCCCGATCCGGTAAACAGCCAATCCTTCCCTGTTGGTGGCAATCCTCGCTGCTTCCGTGAAGCGGGAGTTGCGCCAGTTGCCGGTTTGTTTATAGAGTACGATCTCTGCATTGGCCACCGGTTTGCCGGTCACCCGTTCCACCACGAAGAAGTGATGAAGATTTTCATCTGCCATACGGCTGAAGACCGCCAGATTGGACAGGGAAAAAAAGTAGGTAGGTTGTTCACCGTCGTTCGTCTCCGGCTGTGAGTCGAACGTCAGCATGTAACTTCCCGGCTCAGTCAGTGTCAGTTCCATTTCAGTCGCACCCTGTTGATAGGGAGGGGTGTCCGGCAGGTTTACCGGGATCTCCTTTACAAAGGATCTCCTGTTTTGAAGGGTTTGCCGCACCCCTGACTGGTATATCTGTAAATCGACAGGTGAGTCGATGCGATAGAGCCTGGCGTTGAGTGAATGCAGATTTTGGAATGTGACCGTTATCTTCTTCACCCCATTCGTGGGAAATGTATTGTTGCCGGAGAGAGAGAGTTGAGGGGTGGTAAGGTTTCTCAACCTGTTTTCCAACAGGGCGATTCTCTCATAGTCGGGATAATCCTCAATGGCCTGTTGCAGGTAGAGATAGAGTTCTTTCGTTCTTTCATCGCGGAGGGAATCACGCTCCTCGGGTGTACGATAAATCTCCTCCTGACGCACTGCTGCAATCCGATCGACGATCTCCACACTGAAGGGGTCACCCTGCCACTTATCGAGCATTGCTTCCAGCAATGGGAGGGCATGCGAGCGGTATGTCTCGTGCAGCAACCCTGAAAGCGATTCCAGTTTATTCAACTCCTCCAGGAGCAGTGATTGGTGAATTCCTCTCTCCATCAGGGAGGCCATCAGCTTGCGCCGGGTTTCATGGACCATCAGGTTGTACTCTCCCTCCCTGGGATCGATGGGGAGATGGATGTACGCATCTGCAGGTACAAAGAGAGATGCAGGTGTAAGCTCCCTGCGCGCCAGCGTGCGACTCATATCCTCGTCGCTCTCCAGCTGCCCGTACTGCTCTATGGCTCTTAATGCAAGAAAGTCATACATCGTGGGATATAACCGGCGGGAGTCCTCCCCCTCATCCACCACCGCGGAGTAGGTGGAGACTGTGGCCGCTTCGAGCTGTTTCCGGTCGGCCAGTGATGCCTCCATATGTTCCACCACCTTGTCGAAAAAGATGTTGCGGGTCCACTCCTTCATATCGTCCGGGATGTAGCCGCGCAGCTCCCTGCGCTGACGTATCTGCCACCGATTTTTCTGGTAATATTCCATGGTTAGCTCACCCAGCATGGAGTGCAACACCGCTTTCTCCACCGCGTCACTGCTCTTCACCAGCATCTCCTGCAGCCGGTTGAAGACGAGGGTGTCGTTTTCGGCATCACGCGCCAGGTCGTATTTCCCGAGGTGAATCAACGCCTTGATCACCTGGGGACTGTTTTGTTCGCCTACCGCCAGGTGAAGTATCGCGTTCACCTCCTCGGCGGCCGACTGTGGCAGTGACTTTTTCTCCAGGGAAGTCACCTTCTCCCATCGACGGGCATATTCGTTTTCGTGCATCGTTCTGATTTGTTGTGCTGACATCCCGCACACAGTGAGCAGGAGCATGATAAGCAGGGATATGGTTCTCATATTGTTCTACGGTTAGCGTACATAAAGCCCAGGCAACAGGCCTGCCTTCTCTATTGAAACAAGCAAACTGATCATTTGTTTTTGATGCAATCGGACAGGAAAGGTTGCACCGCAACCCTCTCTTTAACCCTCCTTAACACAGGGTTCCCCACCTTCCTGTGGCTTCATCACCACCCCGATCCTTTTTTTGCCATTGATCTTGATGCAGATGGGATGTTCGAACCGCACATGCCGCACATAGGGTGTCTCCTTTACTGCCGGCAGTGCGTTCAGGTAAGCTTCATCGAAGTAACCGTCGTTCTCAAGAAAGGGATTCACCGTGAAGTAACCCACACCAAAGGAGGTGAGGTTCTGGAAGAAGTGGGTACCCTGGCTGGGCTCAATGCGGTAGTTCTCCATCCCCGACTCAACGATCACCCTGGCCTGTGAGATATGGGGCCACTTCACCGGGATGCCCAACCAGGGGTCGGAGGATCCCCAGCGACCCGGGCCCACCAGCACATAATTGCTGCCGGCATCCATGAATGTGCGGTTGATCTGTTCTATTTCGCGGGCGATCAACGGGTTGTGGGTTGCATTGAAGGCTGCGCTTTTCACATAGATCAGATCATGCACATCGCTGGTGATGCCGTTGCCCAGCGCGTTCCGTGAATAGAGAATCGTCTGCCGGGGATCGATCTTCTCCAGGTTCTCGTGCACCACCTCCCTGCTGTCAACAATCGGACGTATCTGCAACACGTAGAAAGCCGCAAACTGGTTGTCGCGTATATCCACCGCGAACTCGATCTCCACCGGTCGTCCCATCTCCTTCTGACCGGCTCTGAGCAGTTTCTCCAGGATCTCGTTCAACGGAAACAGATCGTGTTGCAGGATGTTGGCGAAGGAGATGATTTTCCGTCCTCCCTCGTAGTATCCATCGCGGATGATCTGATCCTGCGGATCGTAGGTGGAGGCCACATAACGCAACGGTCCCTCCTTCTCAGCCTCTTTCAGACGCAACTTGAGGAGGTTGAAGCCATCATCGATTGTGAAGTCTTTCGACACCGAATTGAGGTCGAGCGCATAGTACTGCGTCTGTGTATCACGCAGTGCCAGATCGAGTGAGCTGAGCTGCAAAATGCGGGCAGCATGCAGGGGAGAGAAGCGCAAGCCCATGTTGCCGTCCATGACGTACTTACCCAGTCCGAATGCCATGTTGACGATGCCATCCTCGGTACGTTCATCCCCAATGGGATAGTAGTTGATGGATCGGGCCACCCCCGAGATGGCGGGATAAAACTGGCTGCCGTATTGTGATCCCACCACCTCCTGCAACACGATAGCCATCTTCTCCTGATCGATCAGGTTGTGTGTGGCAGCCATGTAGCTCTTGCTGTCACGGTAGAAGACGGAAGCATAGACCGCCTTGATGGCGTTGCTCAACAGCCGCACCATCTCATACTTGTCGTCGACATAGGGAATCATGTAGGTGGAATAAATGCCGGCGAAGGGCTGGTACTGGGAGTCCTCCAGTAAGCTTGAGGAGCGGATCGCGATCGGGCTGTCGATGGCATCAAAGAACACAAGGAAATCACTCACCAGCCGTTTGGGGAGCTTGGCAGCGAGAAAATGCTTCAGGATATCCTCATCATCCCTTTCCGATAGTGCCACCGGGTAGAGGTTGTTGGCTTCCATAAATTCGTCGAACAGGTCGGTGCAGAGCACCACTGTCTTGGGAGTGGTGACCGGGAAGCTGGTGTTGTTGTTCAACTCCAGATGGGTTTTCACCATGTAGCCGATAAAGGCAAGACCTCTTCCCTTTCCTCCCAACGAACCCTCTCCAATGCGGGCGAAATTGGAGTACTGGTCGAACCGCTCCTTCTCGAACACCGCCACCACACCGGTGTTCTTCATCCGGCGGTACTGCACGATGGTGGCATGGATCAGTTCCCGCGCATCGTGCATGCTGGCATATTCCGAGACATCGATCTTTTTGAGCATCTCTGCCACAGGAAACATGGCCCGGGAGTAGAAGAAACGCGAAAAGTGGTTGTGTGAGAGGTGGAAGTAGAGGGCATCGTCGGGGATGTTGCGGACATTCATCTGCAGCTCCTTCAGGTTACGGATGCGGAAGATCTCCTCTTTCGTGTGGGGGTCGGTGATGATGAAATCACCGAATCCCAGGTTCTCCTTGATGGAACGGCGCAGATCCTGCGGGAATGTTTTTGAGTTCTTGTCGATGAAGACATCACTGATGCCCCCAATCTGTTTTCTGTTCTCCGACTCGGAAGAGGTGTAGATGATGGGGATATAGACGTCCCTGGTGCGGATCCATTCACCCAGGCGCTTACCGGCCAGCCGCTCTTTCTCACCCTTCACATGAAAGCTCATATCGCAAATCACACCCAGCATGTTGTCGCCATACTTCTTGTAGTAGGATACTGCCTCTTCGTAATTGCGTGCAAGCAGTATCTTGGGACGCCCCCGCATACGAAGCATCCGCAGGTGGTCGTTGAGTGCCTCCTTTGAGAACTCCCGCGACTCCGAAAGCACGAATTTATAGAGCAGGGGCAAAGCCGTGGAATAGAATCGCACCGAGTCTTCCACCAGCAAGATGGTCTGCACACCCACTGTTTTCACATCATGATCCACGTTCATCCGATCCTCCACAACCTTGATGATGGCCAGCAACAGATCGGTATCTCCCAGCCAGCTGAAGACATAATCAATGCCACTCAGGTCCTCACGGCTCAGTGAGCGGGTCACCGCCTTTGAGAAAGGGGTGAGCAGCACCACCTGCATGCCGGGGTAGTGTTCCTTGATCTGTACCGCCAATTCGAAAGCATCGCTGTTGTCCATGTTGGGCATGCAGATCACCAGCTCGTAATGGTTCTGCTTCAATTCCGACAACGCCTCACGGCTGTTGCTCACCTGTGTGAATCGGGGCGGATAGCGCAGGTTGAGTGAGACATACTCGTTGAAGATCTGTTCGTCGACACGGCCGTCATCTTCCAGCATGAACATGTCGTAGCGGGAGGCTACCATCAGAATGTTGTAGATTCGTTTGTTCATCAGTTTCACAAATGGGGTATCCCGAAAGCGTAACTGACTGATATCATGTGCCTTGATGATGGATTTGGGTGTCTTTAGTTTCATAGGGGTGCAGCGATTTCCGGCAGTAGATTCATTTCTTCAAACCAGAATGCAAACATAGGAATTTTTTTGTATATTTGTTAGCCATTCGGTGAGGAGAGGTGACAACCAGCCCCTTCCGATGGGAGTGATTGAACGAAACAAAACCGGATGATGATCAAAAAAACAACACTTTATATCTCTCTTTTCTTAGTCGTAGTAGCTACCGTGTCAATGATGCTGCTTCTCACCTCCTGGAACGATCCGGATAAGAGTGACGCGAAGCGGCCACTGGTCCTTTCCATGACAGCCTCGGTGGAAATCCCTGAAACCATGACCTTTGCAGGTGAGCAGATCACCTTCGACCGGTACGACAAGCGGGAACGGCTCGACAGGGAGCTCAACAGCTTCACTTACTTCCACTCCACCACCCTCTTGCTCATCAAGCGTGCCAATCGCCTCTTTCCGGTGATTGAGCCGATACTGAAGCAGCAGGGACTGCCCGATGACTTGAAGTACCTTGCCGTGATTGAGAGCAGCCTCGACCCACGGGCTGTCTCACCTGCACGGGCAGCGGGGCTCTGGCAGTTTATGGAAAGCACCGCCAAACAATATGGGCTGGAGGTTACCAGCGAGGTGGATGAACGTTACCACACCGAGAAATCGACAGTGGCGGCCGGCAAATACCTTCTTGATGCCTACCGCAAATTTGGTTCCTGGAGTGCCGCGGCCATGGCTTACAATGGGGGGCAGGCCCGCATCAGCAGTGAGCTGGCCTCACAGGGTGCCGGGGAAGCGCTCGATCTATGGCTTGTGGAGGAGACCACCCGTTACTACTACCGGATGCTGGCCATCAAGCTGGTCTTTGAAAATCCGCAGCAATTTGGCTTCGTCATCAAACCGGAACATCTCTACAAGCCAATTGATTTCAGGAGGCATACCGTTGCCACATCGATACCCGATCTGGCGGCGTTTGCGCGGGAGCAGGGTCTCACCTATGCCCAGCTAAAGGATTTCAATTCCTGGTTGCGAAGCACCAAGTTGACTGTCACTGCCGACAAGAAATACACCCTGCTGTTACCCACCCCCGGGGATCTCTATTATCGCAAGGGAACGCAACCAGAAGTACACCGAAAAGGGTGGGTAGCAAAGTAAACATTTCCGGTCTCTCAATCGTTTAAATCCACTATGGCATCTGAAACTGAACAGATACGGGTGTACGGAGCCCGTGTGCACAATCTCAAGAACATCGACGTCACCATCCCACGCAATGCCCTCACCGTGATCACCGGTCTGAGTGGCAGTGGCAAGTCGTCGCTCGCTTTCGACACCATCTTCGCCGAAGGGCAACGTCGCTACATCGAGACATTCTCTGCTTACGCCAGGGGATTCCTGGGCAAGATGGAGCGTCCCGATGTGGACAAGATCACCGGCTTGAGCCCGGTCATCTCCATTGAACAGAAGACCACCAACAAAAACCCCCGTTCAACGGTAGGCACTACCACCGAGGTGTATGACTTCCTGCGTCTGCTCTACGCCCGTGCGGGGGAGGCCTACTCCTACCTCACCGGGGAGAAGATGGTGAAGTATACCGATGAGCAGATCCTGGAGTTGATCCTGGAGAAATACATCGGGAAGAAGATTTACATCCTGGCACCGGTTGTCCGCAACCGCAAAGGACATTACAAGGAGTTGTTCGAACAGATCCGCAAGAAAGGGTATCTGCATGTGCGCGTCGACGGTGAGATCCGCGAGATCCTACCCGCCATGCGTGTGGACCGCTACAAGAACCACAGCATTGAGATCCTGATCGACAAGCTGGTGGTCTCGAACAAATTCGCGGACAAACTGAAAGCGAGTGTCCGCACCGCCATGAAACAGGGATCGGGCTTGATTCTGTTGCAGGATGTGGAACAGGACGAGGTGCGTCATTACAGCCGCAGCCTGATGTGTCCCACCACCGGTTTGTCTTACAACGAGCCGGCACCACACAACTTCTCATTCAACTCACCACAGGGGGCCTGCCCCCGTTGCAAGGGCATCGGGTCGGTTGACCAGATCGATGTGGAGAAGATCATCCCCAACCCGGAGCTGAGCATTGCCGGGGGTGGCATCACCCCACTGGGAAAGGAGAAGAGCAACCTGCTCTTCTGGCAGATTGCCGCCATCTGTGAAAAGTATGGTGTGACATTGAAAACGCCAATCAAGGAGATCTCGAAGGAGGCGATCGACGAGATCATGTTTGGCACCGATGAACGGTTGAAGATCAGGAACGAGTCGCTGGGCAACTCCAACTACATGGTCTCCTACGAGGGGGTAGCCCGTTACATCGAGATGCAGCAGGAGGAGGATGCCTCGGCCACTGCCCAGAAGTGGGCTGGCCAGTTCATCACCACCTCTGTCTGTCCCGAATGTATGGGTCAACGCCTCAACAGGGAGGCACTGCACTTTCGCATCCACGACAAGAACATTGCCGAACTGGCACAGATGGACATCCACACCCTCCATGAGTGGATCATCCAGTCTGATTCTTCGGTTACCGAGAAGCAACGGCTGATAGCGGAGGAGATCAAGAAAGAGATTCTCACCCGTTTGCAGTTCCTGCTCGATGTGGGACTGGGTTATCTCTCACTCTCACGTGCATCCGCCTCCCTCTCGGGGGGTGAAAGCCAACGTATCAGACTGGCTACCCAGATAGGCTCACAGCTTGTCAACGTACTTTATATCCTCGATGAGCCCAGTATCGGTCTGCATCAGCGCGACAACCACCGTCTCATCGACTCGTTGCGCAAGCTGCGCGATGCGGGCAACTCGGTGGTGGTGGTGGAACACGACAAAGATATGATGCTGGCTTCCGATTACATTGTGGACATGGGTCCCTTTGCCGGTGAACGGGGAGGCGATGTGGTGTTTGAAGGTATTCCGGCGGTGATGCTCAAGCAGAACACACTCACCTCCAATTACCTCAACGGTAAACTAGAGATTGGACTGCCGCAGAGGAGACGCTCAGGTAACGGCAAGCAGCTGGTCATTGAGGGAGCTTCGGGGAACAACCTGAAAGGGGTGACCGCCACCTTTCCCCTGGGGATGCTGATCTGTGTGACCGGTGTCTCTGGCAGTGGCAAGTCAACCCTGATCAACGAAACGCTGCAGCCGATCCTCAGTCAGAAGTTTTACCGTTCGCTGAAAGACCCGTTGCCTTACAGGGCGGTGACAGGGATCGAGCACCTGGATAAAGTGGTGAGCGTGGACCAGTCGCCCATTGGCCGTACTCCCCGCTCCAACCCGTCAACATATACCGGTGTCTTCTCCGATATCCGCAATCTGTTTGCCAGCATGCCGGAAGCGAAGATCAGAGCCTACAAACCGGGACGCTTCTCGTTCAACGTGAAGGGAGGCCGTTGTGAGGAGTGCAAGGGAAATGGCTACAAGACCATCGAGATGAACTTTCTGCCTGATGTGATGGTACCCTGTGAGGTATGCCATGGCAAACGCTACAACCGCGAGACACAGGAGGTACGCTTCAAGGGCAAGTCGATCGCCGATGTGCTGGAGATGAGCATCAACGAAGCAGTCGACTTTTTCGAGAACGTACCGGCCATCCTGCACAAGATCAGGGTGCTACAGGAGGTGGGGTTGGGATACATCAAGCTGGGACAATCCTCCACCACCCTCTCGGGTGGGGAGAGCCAGCGGGTGAAGCTGGCCACCGAGCTGGCCCGCATCGATACCGGCAACACGCTTTACGTGCTGGATGAACCCACCACCGGTCTTCACTTCGAAGACATCCGAGTACTGTTGGGTGTGCTCAACAAGCTGGTGGAGAAAGGCAACACGGTGATCGTCATTGAGCACAACCTCGACATCATCAAATGTGCGGATCATATCATCGACCTGGGTCCTGAGGGGGGCGAAAAGGGGGGTATGATTCTGGCTTCGGGCACACCGGAAGAGATCATCCGCAATGAGGAGAGCCACACCGCCCGTTACCTGAAGGAAGAGCTCACGTTCATGCAGGGACGATGAACGTTAAAAACCGAGGCGTACTGAACTTTTGAAAGGTGTTGTTGTTAAGTGAATAGAAATAGATATTATTCAGAATAAATTTAATTAGACAAGATTCTTATATGGCAAATATCACCTTCAAAGGCAACCCTGTACACACCATCGGCGATCTTCCACAGAAAGGAAGCAAAGCTCCTGACTTCAAACTGGTGAAAAGCGACCTTACCGAAGCAGGCTTCGCGGACTTCAAAGACAAATATGTGGTAATGAACATCTTTCCCAGCCTCGACACGGGGATATGTGCTACCTCTGTACGCCGCTTCAACAAGGATGCCGCTGTGATTGACAACACCGTGGTGCTGGGCATATCTGCCGACCTCCCGTTTGCTGCAGGACGTTTCTGCAGCACTGAGGGAATAGAAAATGTGGTGACCTTATCCTGTTTCCGCGATGAGTCGTTTGGAAAGGATTACGGTCTGTTGATGACCGACGGTCCATTGAAAGGACTGTTGGCTCGCGCAGTAATCGTGTTAGACCCGCAAGGGAAGGTGATCCATACCGAACTGGTTCCTGAGATTGCACAGGAGCCGGATTATCAATCTGCAATCAACTCGATAGTGTAGTTTGTTTCATGAAGATTGTGTTAACAAGGGAAGTCTGCGAAGTGATTCGCGGACTTTCCGCTTTTTTGAGGCGTCCCGAAAGAACAAACATTGGGCACGGGGCGTTAGATGTGGAAACCATTAAATGAAAGCAAAAATGAAAAAAACAATTGGTATCGTGTTGATCGCTGGAGCTTTGGTTTTGGGATACCTGGGTGTCACCGGACTTGGTAAAAGCCAGAAATCGGTCGATCTGCTGGGGCTGGAGATCACGGCACAGGACAGCAATGCGAAGCAAACGGCCTACATTGAATTGGCACTTGGTGTGGTTGCACTGGTTGGGGGAGTCTATCTGGTGGGACAACAGAAGAAGAGATGAGCTGTCGATGACAAACCGCATCGCTGAAAAGATACACCCCGCAGGTGTATCTTTTTCATGAAACGGACTATTCTTCCTTTCAACCTAACGTTCTTTTTTTTACATTTGTACATTCATTCACACACCACACTTTCACCTGTGCTGAAGAGCACTGAATAAGATAGAAAGGCAGCAAAAACAGGTTGAAACGAGAAGACTATGGCTAAAAGAAAGAGGAAGAAATCAACTGCATCGAGAAAAAAAGGGGTCAACCGTTTTGCATTTCTCAAAAATGAACGGGTTCATTTTCTCACGGGGGTAGTAATTGCATTCATCGGCATCTTTATCCTGCTTGCTACCATCTCCTTTTTCTTCACCGGAGCGGCCGATCAGAGCAAAGTGCTCAACCGCTCCTTCTTTGAATTGATCCGATCCGGCAACTCAGGAATCGACAACTGGACGGGTGCGGGCGGCGCTTTCCTGGCGGAGATGCTGGTGAACGACTGGTTTGGCATCTTCTCCTTGTTGATCCCGCTCTTCCTGATATTTGTAGGGCTGCGTGTCATGAAAGTGTCGGATCTTTCATTCGTGAAAGCACTGTTCATCACCACCTTCGGACTGATCAGCGGTTCAATTTCCAGTGCATTCATTTTGGGCAAGCTCTTTCCAAACAGCCATGTCAACTGGGGAGGTGCTCACGGCACAGAGATTGAACAGCTGCTGGAGAGCAGCATCGGTTGGCCAGGGGTGCTGCTGCTGATCCTACTCTTCGTCGTCTCGCTGTTAGTGATCCTGCGCAAGAGTTCCATCTACGCCATCCAGAAAGGTCTTGTGAACAGCAGACCCTCTTTCTCTCGACAGGAGCCGGAGGAGGAGGAGGTGTTTTCAATGGAGGATGCCGTCAATGAACCGGATAGTGTGAAAAAACAAGGCTTCCTGAGTCGCCTCTTCAGCGGTCTGAAAACGAGGCTGGCCACAAACGGGAAGGGTGATGATACGGATGACGACAGTGATGAAACAACAGTGGACCTTGAGGGTGATGAGGATCCTGCCGTGACCCTCACTTTCACCCAGGATCCAGAAGCCGATCACTCCCCGTTGCCAAAAGTGCGGAAGGAGGGTGACTTTGAGGTGATCATTCCCAGAGATGACGAAACCCTCCCCGCGGCCACACCGGTTACGCTGCCTGAAACGGATCAGGATCAGGAACTGCCACAGGGATTGATGGAGGATTATGATCCGCGGAAAGACCTCTCCTCCTATCAATTTCCCACGATGGGCCTGCTCAAGGTGTACAACACCTCCGACAGGGCGGTCGACATGAAAGAGCAGAACGACAACAAGGAGAAAATCATCCATACGCTCCGCAATTATGGCATTGAGATCACCTCCATCAAGGCTACCGTCGGTCCCACAATCACCCTGTATGAGATTGTACCCCAGGCAGGTGTGCGCATCTCCAAGATACGCAATCTGGAAGACGATATCGCATTGAGTCTTTCCGCACTGGGCATCCGAATCATTGCACCCATGCCAGGAAAAGGAACCATCGGCATCGAGGTGCCCAACAAAGATCCCCAGATTGTATCCATGCAGTCGGTGATCTCCTCCCGCCGGTTTCAGGAGTGTGACTACGACCTGCCGGTGGCATTGGGCAAGACAATCACCAACGAGGTGTTCATCTTCGACCTCACCAAGATGCCCCACCTGCTTGTTGCCGGTGCAACAGGACAGGGCAAGTCGGTGGGCCTGAACGCCATCATCACCTCGCTGCTCTACAAGAAACACCCTTCAGAGATGAAGATGGTGCTGATCGACCCCAAGATGGTGGAGTTCAACATCTACTCCACCATCGAGAAGCACTACCTGGCCAAACTGCCGGATGCGGAGAAGGCAATCATCACCGATGTGACAAAAGTGACTCAAACACTCAACTCGCTCACAAAGGAGATGGACGACCGCTATGAGTTGTTGATGAAGGCACATGTGCGTACCGTCAACGAGTACAATGCGAAGTTCGTCAAGCGGCGGTTAAACCCGCTCAAGGGACACCGTTACATGCCCTACATCGTGGTTGTCATCGATGAGTTTGGCGACCTGATCATGACCGCCGGCAAGGAGATTGAGATGCCGATCGCCCGCATCGCACAAAAAGCACGTGCCGTGGGGATGCACATGGTGATCGCCACCCAGCGCCCCACCACCAACATCATCACCGGCACCATCAAAGCCAACTTCCCTGCCCGCATGGCGTTCCGTGTGACCTCACAAATCGACTCGCGCACCATCCTCGATATGAGCGGTGCCAACCAGCTGATCGGCAGGGGTGACATGCTCTTCTCGCAGGGCAGCCACCTGATTCGCATCCAGTGTGCTTTCGTCGACACCCCCGAGGTGGAGGAGATCACCCAGTACATCGGGAAACAGAATGGGTTTGACCACGCTTTTGCACTGCCCGAGGTGCTCAGTGAGACGGAGGTCTCGCCCGGTGCCGTGGACCTGAACGACCGTGATCCGCTCTTCGAGGAGGCCGCACGGCTGATCGTGGTGCATCAGCAAGGTTCCACCTCACTCATCCAGCGCAAGTTCTCGATCGGCTACAACCGTGCCGGGCGGCTGATGGATCAGCTGGAGGCCGCCGGCATCGTGGGTGCCACCCAGGGCAGCAAGCCCAGGGATGTCTTTGTTGCGGATGAATACTCGTTGGAGAGACTACTAGCCACATTGCAGTAATCATCGAACCGGTAGCAGCTGTCTCTCACTGGATGGTGTGCCCTTCTTCCGGCGGGATGCACCCTTCTATTAAACCGTTTCATCACTGTGGTGTCAAAACGGTAAACCCATTAAAAATGATCAGGATGAAAAAAAGATACATACTCACCACTGCAGTACTGCTGATCAGTTTGCTTGTCGGTGCACAGCAATCATCTGCCGAGGCAAAGAAGCTGCTCGATAAAACCTATGCAGCGTTTGAAGCATCCAAAGGCATCCGTCTCACCTTCCGTGCCAGCACACTGGACAGCGATGGAAATGAACAGATGGCAATGAGTGGCACTGCATGCATCAAAGGGAACAAATTCAGGCTGGAGAGCGACCAGATAGATGTGTGGTACGATGGCACAACACAGTGGGTCGTGATGAAAGAGGTGAACGAGGTGAACATCAGCCACCCATCGGCAGATGAAATAACGGCAGTCAGCCCGCTGGCCCTGCTGGGCATTTACCGTGACGGGTACATCCTCACATCACCCGTGAAGGAGCGTCTCAACGGCAAGCAGGTGCAACGGATCAGGATGGTACCGGCCCTCGACAACAAGCAATACAGGGAAGTGGAGGCAGTGATTGATCAAAACAGCCTGTCACTGTCGGCGGTGACACTGACCCTGCACAACGGCACCATGCAACAGATCGACATCACGGACTACAACGGCAACCACAACTTCACCGACATGGAGTTCCGGTTCAACAAAAGCCGTTATCCAAACATAGAAATCATTGACCTGCGGTAATGTGGCGAGTGAGGCAACAGCCTCCATATTTTCCATTTACACCGCATAGATATTGCATATATCGATTTCCGGTGTGAAAGAATCTTTGTACCTTTGAACCAATTATTCAACCACATCCCTTCTCCCGATGGCCTCCAGAGAGAGAAGGTTTTTAAATTACAACGAATCATATGAACGAGAAAGTAAGATGTCTGATCATCGGATCGGGACCTGCCGGCTTCACAGCTGCCATCTATGCATCGAGGGCTAACCTGGAACCGGTACTCTATGAAGGAATGGAACCCGGTGGACAGTTGACAACCACAACCGAGGTGGAGAACTTCCCGGGTTATCCTGATGGCATCACCGGTCCGGAGATGATGGAAGACCTGAAAAAACAGGCTGCCCGTTTCGGAACTGACGTGCGCTCGGGGAGAGCCACTGCGGTTGATTTTTCGGTACGCCCCTTGCAGGTGACAATCGACAATGAAAAGGTGATTGAAGCGGATACGGTGATCATCTCAACCGGTGCCACAGCCAAATACCTGGGACTGGATGACGAGAAGAAGTATGCCGGTCAGGGTGTCTCTGCCTGTGCCACCTGCGACGGTTTCTTTTATCGCAAGAAGAAGGTGGCCGTAGTGGGAGGTGGTGATACCGCCTGCGAGGAAGCCACTTACCTCTCCGGATTGGCCGACAAGGTGTACATGATTGTACGCAAACCCTATCTGCGGGCATCCCAGATCATGCAGGATCGGGTGATGCACAATCCCAAAATTGAGATCCTCTTTGAACACAATGCTGTGGGTCTCTTTGGAGAAAAAGGGGTGGAAGGGGTGCACCTGGTGAAACGACAAGGTGAATCAGACGAAGAGCGGTATGACATCGCGGTGGATGGTTTCTTCCTGGCTATCGGGCATAAGCCCAACACCGAAATCTTTAAGGATTATGTGGCACTCGACGAGGTTGGATACATCAACACCGCGGCGCCCTACACCAGGACCAGCGTGGAGGGAGTGTTTGCCTGTGGAGATGTGGCCGACCCCATCTATCGTCAGGCTGTCACCGCTGCCGGCACCGGTTGTCGTGCGGCCATGGACGCGGAACGTTATCTCACCGAACAGGGACTGTGAACTGCATGCAACCCATCGGTTCAGATGGATCAACTCCCTGTCGTATGACAGGGAGTTTTTTTGTGCAGGTGGCTAAGAAGAGCGGAAAAAAAATTGTACATTTGTTCCTGAATCACCAACATGCATTGTTCATGAAAAAAACGACCCTATTACTTTGGTTTTTCCTTTCTGCGATCGTTTCACAGGCACAACTGGCGGAAGGCACCTACCGGGAGGGCAGCGACTCCCTTTGTCTGAAGGATCGGCATGCATCTTTCCGGATCAGTGGCTTTGCCGGACTCTCGGTTGCACAAGTGGGGGAAGGTGATTATGAGATGCTGGATGACATTGTGATCATCCGTACCGCTGCCTATTCCGGGCATAAATCATCCTCCCGGATTCTGCCAGCTTCACGAAACGACAGCTGTGTGGTGGAGGTTATTGGCAGGAACGGCTATCCCTTGTCGCCAATTCTGGTTGAGTCATTCTCTAAATCGGGCAAGCTGCTGGAAGGGAAGGTGACAACACAGGATGGGAAGGTCTATTTCACTGAAACAGAAAAGATCGGATCCATTAAGGTTTCGGCAATGGGTTTCCACAACCATACAATTCAATTTGAACCCGACACCGATCTCCAGGTACAACTGGCTGAAAACGAGGTGATCGAAAACAGGGAAGTGGTTTTTCGCTACCAGATCATAGATGAGGAAACAATCTCCCTGCTGATGTTGAGTGATGACTTCAAAGCGGGAAAAAACAGGGAGCGTGATTTGGAGAAGCTCCTGAAGAAAGCCCGCCGCAGCAACAGGATCGACAAACGGATGAAAAAGGTATACGTCCCATTCGTACGGAAGATCTAAGCCGTGACCGGTGTCACGAGAGCAACTGCCGCACCTTCTCAGAAACTACCCGCCCCTCGGCTCTACCAGCCAATCTCTTGGTGGCGAGAGCCATCACCTTGCCCATCTCTTTCACTGATACCGCGCCTGTTTCAGCAATCAGCTCCTGTATGATGGCTGTCAGCTCCTCCTCGGTGAGTGGTGCAGGCAGGAACTCCTGGATCACTTTCACCTGTTCAATTTCAGGCTCGGCCAAATCGGGTCTGTTTTGTGCGGCATAGATCTCCGCGCTCTCTTTGCGCTGTTTCACCATCTTTTGCAGAATGGCCACAGCCACCTCATCGGTGAGCTCATGCGCCGCATCCTTGGCGGTTTTAGCTTCAAGCAGTTCTTTCTTGATACCGCGCAATGCTTCCAGCCGTACTTTTTCTTTGGCAAGCATCGCTTTCCTGATCTCTTCGCTGATCACCTCAATAAATGTCATATTGTCTGTTTATTCTTTGTTCATTTTCACTCAATCTCACTGCATCAATCGAACAACGATCCCGATGCCTGGGGTGCATCCGCTTTGAAGATGCGCGGGTTAAAGCCCGGCTCCCGCTTAAAAACAGGTGTCTTCTCCAGTGCCTCCAGCACCTTGTCGTCATCCAGCTCATCGATGGTGAGCACAAAGGGTTCCAATTTGTAGTTGACGGTAGTGAGCGACTTCAGCCCTGTCTTGCCATAGTACTTCTCTATCAGCTCCTTATCTTTCCGATCCTGCTCAATTCTTGCGTCCTGCTCAATCTGGCGTTGTATCTCCTCAGCCCTGCTACGCTCCTGATGCTGCTCCTCGATGCCGGGTACATCAGTGATGGAGAAGCCAGTGGCCAGCAGGGTCACCTTCACCTCCTGTCGCAGCTCCTGCTCTACGGCGGTACCCCAGATCACCTCTATCTCCCTGCTGAATTTCGACATGAAGTCGTGCATCGCATTCATCTCTTCCATCATCAGCGGATTCTCCTCACCAAAGGAGAGGTTGATCAGTATCTTCTTGGCACTGAACACATCGTTGTTGTTCAGCAACGGAGAGTGAAGTGCATTGCGAATGGCGTCATTGATGCGGTCTTCACCGTTACCCAGGCCGCTGCTCATGATGGCTACACCACCATCCTTCAGGGTGGTCTCCACATCGGCAAAGTCGAGGTTCACATGACCATGCACGGTGATGATCTCGGCAATGCTGCGGGCCGCTGTGGCCAGCGTATCATCGGCTCTGGCAAAAGCATTGAGCATTGTCAGGTCGCTGTATATGTCGCGTAACCGCTCATTGTTGATCACCAGCAATGCATCCACATTGTCGGCAATCTCCTCCACCCCCTTGAGTGCCTGAACAATCTTGCGCGGTCCTTCAAACATGAAGGGGATGGTGACAATCCCCACGGTGAGGATCCCCATCTCTTTGGCCACACGGGCCACCACCGGTGCAGCACCGGTACCGGTACCACCTCCCATGCCGGCAGTGATGAACACCATCTTGGTTCCGTCATTGAGCAGATCTTCGATCAGCGGCACACTTTCCTCAGCCGCCTTTCTGGCCACCTCCGGCTTGTTGCCGGCACCCAGCCCACCGGTGGTATGCTGCCCCAGCCGTACCTTCACAGGCACCGGTGACTCCATCAGCGCCTGGTTGTCGGTGTTGCAGAGTGCGAACGACACATCGTGTATCCCACCCTGGTACATGTGGTTGACCGCGTTGCCGCCACCTCCACCCACACCAATCACCTTGATGATGGCATCTGTACGGCTTTCAATTAGAAAATCAAGTATCTCCTCATTCATTGCACTCTTTTGTTACTCGGTTATTCGTCATCTTCAGAGAAGATGTTGCCGAACATATCTTCCATCTTTGAGAGAAATCCACCCTCCGTCTTCTCGGGTTTCTCTTTCTTCACCTTCTCCTTTTTCGGCTTTTTTTCTTTTTCCGGTTTTGAGCGCCAGAGCCATCCGGTAGAGGCACTTTGTTCCTCTTCCGATACCTCTTCGGCTCTCTCTTCCACACTCTTTTCACAATCGTCAACGGCTGTGAGCAGCATTCCCAGTACCAGGGTGAAGGAGGGATCACCTGTGAGCTCCGGTGCGTTGTTGACCAATGTTTTGCGTGCCGTTGCCCGACGCACACTCATTTTAAGCTTCTGTCCCAGGTAGAGATCCATGTTCTTAAGCAGTGAGGCACCACCAGTGATGATGACACCCGCACCCAACTGTCCCTCGTAACCGGAGAGGGAGATCTGCTCCCTGATGTTGGCAATGATCTCATCCAGACGCATGCCGATCACCTTGTTCAGTTCTGCCAGGTCCACATCGGGTTTGGATGAGAACGGGGAGGAGAAGAGGGGTCCCTCATGCGTCTCCAGAGCCTTCCCAAACTTTATTTTCAGCTGCTCTGCATCGTTTTCGGTGAAGTTGAGGGCACAGATATCTTTCGTGATGCTTCGACCGCCAAAGGGAATGACCACCATGCGGCGAAGGGTACCCTCCTTGTAGAGTGAGAGGGTGGTTGTGCCGGCACCAAAATCAATGAAGAGACAACCCAGTTCTTTCTCTTCGTCGGTGAGTGCGATCTCGGCAGCAGCGGTAGGACCCACGATGTAATCTGCAATCTCCAGCGTGGTCTTACCAGTGATGCTTTTCTCAATGATTGTCATCAGGTTGGGGCGTCCTACAATCAACTCAAAGCCTGCTTCGATCTGGCTTCCGGTCACCCCAATTGGACTTCTCTCCGGTTTGTCGTCGATGTAGTACTCCACATCGGCCACCCGGTAGTTGCGCTTCATATCTGGCTTGTACTGCTCCGCCACACGCCGCAGCGAGTGTACCACCTCCTCGGTTACCATCCCGGAGGGCAGATGCCTCATCTCGTTGAACTCGAGGGTGTGAAGCGACTGGCCAGCCAGTGACACGTAGAGTTTCCCGATTTTACGATCGCTGCTATTCTCCAGCATCCGCACCAGTCGGTGTACATTGGCACCTGCCTGTTCGATGTTATAGACCACCCCCCTGCGGATGGAGTTGGCGGAATCAATGCTGCCGCTGGCAATCACAGAGATGACGCCGTTTTCATTCCTGCGACCCATCACTCCTTTAATTTTAGATGTCCCCAGGTCGATCACAACTGTAAAACCAGATGATGTCATATGATTGATGAACTTATTTTGATATCTTTATTAACAAACACGCTCCCAATGGCTTTTGTTTACACCTTCGCATCATTTTATGCGGGTGACAACGGGATGGGATGATGCTATTTCCTGGTACAGACCACCTGGTTGTCATATTTCAGGTTGATCTCACTGTATCGATTCCATCCCACCACTCCCAATCCCTCATCAACAAAACGGACAAATTTGGAGAGTTTGGAGGGGAAATCGTCCAGACTGCCCATCACAACCTTGAAATCACCGGCACGGGGGATCAGCACCACATCCCCATTGCTCCTCACATCGATCTGCTCGATCCAGGCATCCCAGTCGGCATTGCGCTGCATGAACTGGGCAAAATCGAACAACTGATCCCGCGCAAAGGCTTCCGTTACGGATCCGGTGGCCAACGGCACATAGACGGTAAAAGCAGGTGAGACCGGCATGATGTTTCGCTCCTGATCCACATAAAAGCTGTTCCCGTTGTCAGAAAGCACCCTCAGCACCGGTTTCCGTTGACGGATGAGGGCAACGATGCCATTGCCGGGGGTGGTATACACTTCTGCCGACGCCACCAGTTTGTTTGTCAGAATGGTGTCGCGGATGGCCAGTGTGTTGATCTCACCGAAAGGCTTGCCAACCGGATAGAGATTGTACCGTTTCACCAGTCTCACAATATCTGGTGTCAATACAAACTGCGACCTGCTGCTGTCCTCCACCACCACCTCAAACGTCTCGCACAGCTTGCTGCGTGCGCTCTTTCTGAAATAGGCAGCTGAGAAGACCAGATAGCCAATCATCAACAGTACAACCAGTATGAGCAGGATTTTTTTCACTCTCTATGCTGTTATGAACATCAATGCAAAGATACATCAAGAAGCGCAAAGCCCCAGCAATTTATTCTTCATTTTTATGGGTCGTTGCAGGTCGTTGTCGCACCGTTGTTGTCAACATATGCCCGGTGACAACCAAAGCAAGCGGTACATCACTCATGCAGCCGGTAACGCTCCCGCAACATCGCTGCAATTTCCGGCAGGAGTTGGTCGATGTCGCCGGCACCAAAGGTGACTAGCACCTCCAGGTCGAGGCTCCGAAGCAAATCCAGCAGTTGCTCCTTGCTGCACAGCTGTTTCCGGTCAAGGGTGATCAACCGCAGCAGCATCTCAGAGGTGACTCCTTCAATCGGCTCCTCACGTGCCGGATAGATGTCGAGCAGGATCACCTCGTCACACAATGAGAGACTGCGTGCAAACTGTGCTGAAAAGTCGCGTGTGCGGCTGAAGAGATGTGGTTGAAACACAGCGGTCACTTTTCGGTGCGGATAGAGTGCCTTGATTGAATCGATGGCTGCTGACAGCTCATTGGGATGATGGGCGTAATCATCGATGAAGACGATCTGTTTGCTTTTGATGTGGAAGTCGAATCGTCGTCGGGCACCCGCAAAGGTCTCCATTGCGTTTCTGATCTCATTGGCAGTCACACCGCATAGCTCAGCGGCAGCAATGGCGGCGATGCTGTTTTCGATGTTCACCTTCACCGGCACCCCCAGGTTGATCTCATTGATTCTTTGGGTGGGTGAGACATAGTCGAACCGTATCTCCCCCTCTCCAATGCGTATGTTTTCCGCATGAAAGTCACCTTCTCCTTCCGAGTAACTCCAGAGAGTGACACCGTCACTGATGCGGGGTGTCACACCCACATCCTTCTTCAGGATGAGGTGTCCTCCCTTGCGAATCAGCGAGGTGAAATGCTCAAAGCTTTCGCGATAGGCTTCCGCGGTTCCGTATATGTCGAGATGGTCGGGGTCGGCGGAGGTGATGATGGCAATGTGCGGTTTAAGCCAGTGAAAGGAACGGTCATACTCATCTGCTTCGACAACGGTGATCCTGCTTTTCCCTGACAAGAGCAGATTGGTGTTGTAGTTCTTCAGGATACCCCCCAGAAAGGCATTGCAATCGACATGCGACTGATGCAGGAGATGGGCTGTCATGCTTGAGACGGTGGTCTTGCCATGTGTTCCGGCCACACAGATCGCGTCGCTGGAACGGGTGATCTCACCCAGCAGCTCTGCTCGCTTCATCATCCTGAACCCTCTCTCCCGAAAGGCAGAGAGCTCACCATGGTTCGCCGGTACGGCCGGAGTATAGACCACCAACGTCCTCTCCCTATCGAAGAAACAGGCCGGCAGTTCATCAATGTCGTCACAATAGTGCACAAAGGCTCCCTCATTGCGGAGCTGCTCCGTAAGAGGAGACCCGGTGCGGTCGTAACCCCCCACTTGCCTGCCCTGTGAGAGAAAGTAGCGGGCCAGGTTGCTCATGCCGATGCCGCCAATTCCTACAAAGTAGAAGTTGTTGTAGCTATCTGCTTTTTGGGTGTGGTTCTCCATTGTTTGTTCCATGATCAAGTGCGTTTCACAATTTTTGCGATCTCGTCGACGATTCTGTCGGCAGAGTCATGTTGTGCCAATGCGGCTATATTGAGACCCAGCTGGTGCAATCGATTCTCCTTTCCGACCAGGTCGAGGGCAGTGTCGAACAGTTCTTCCACCGCCAGCCGGTCGGGCACCATCAGGGCGGCATCTCTGTTCACCAGTGCTTCGGCGTTCCTGGTCTGGTGATCCTCCGCCACGTTGGGTGAGGGAACCAGGATGACAGCTTTCTGAAGCAGACAAAATTCTGAAATCGAACCGGCGCCGGCGCGTGAGATGACCAGGTCGGCCACAGCGTAGGCATAATCCATGCGGGAGAGAAAATCATACAGATGGACATTGGCAGGTATTTTTCCATCGCGCTTCAGTTGCTGCATTGCAGCAAAGTAATACTTTCCGCATTGCCAGATCACTTGCAGGTCGTCACGCGCTTTCAGCTTCTCGAATGCGGCAAGAATGCTCTCGTTCAGGGTTCGGGCACCCAGGCTGCCCCCTACCATCAGGATGGTTTTCCTGAGCGGATCAAGGCCAAAGAAACGGTATCCCTCCTCCCGCTTTTGCGGTGTGATCATCAGATCCTGACGACAGGGATTGCCGGTGAGGACGATCTTCTCCTTTGGGAAGAATCGTTCCATCCCCTCATAGGCCACACAGATCACTGCCGCCTTCCTGGCAAGCATCTTGTTAGTCACACCCGCATAGGAGTTCTGCTCCTGGAGGAGTGTCGGTACACCTGCAAGCGTGGCCGCTTTCAACAGCGGACCGCTGGCATACCCGCCCACACCCACAGCCACATCGGGTTTAAAATCCTTCACGATCTTTCTCGCCTGTCGCATGCTTTTGAACAATTTCCATGCTACCGGTATGTTTTTCAGTATGTTCTTGCGGTCGAAGCCGGCTACAGGCAACCCGATGATTTGGTAACCGGCTGCCGGCACCCGTTCCATCTCCATTCGGCCAAGAGCCCCCACAAACAGGATCTCTGTTTCCGGCCAGCGGGCACGCACCGCGTTGGCAATCGAGATGGCGGGAAAGATATGACCGCCGGTACCACCCCCGCTGACAATGATCCTGAGCACATTTGTGCCATCCGTTTCTGTTGTATGCATAGCAATCGTTTTATCGGTCATTGATGCCAATTGGTGCATCTCCAGGCTACGCCTGATATACATCGAAGACAACCGCTTCGTCGGGTTGCGGTGAGTTGTCAACCATCTCCTCCGGCATCTCTGCACTGCCATCCCAATCATCCCGATCGATGTCCTGATCAGTACGCGTTTCCGATGGGGCCTGATCCTTCATTTTCCCGATACCGAAGCGGTCGGCACTCAATATCAATCCGAAATAGGCGCAGGTGATCAGCGTTGAGGTACCGCCACGGCTGATCAGTGGCAACGGCTGACCGGTCACCGGAATGAGGCTGACAGCAACCGCCATGTTGATGAATGCCTGTATCGACAGCATCATGGCTGAACCCAGCACAAGGTACTTGGGAAAGAGCTTCTCTGTTTTCCGGGCGATCATGCCGGCACGGATCAGGATGATGACATAGAGAAGCAGTACAAACAACCCTCCGATCAACCCCATCTCCTCGATGATGATGGCATAGATGAAATCGGAGTAGGCTTGTGGCAGGAAATCGCGTTCGGTGCTGTTTCCCGGAAAAACACCCAGCAGCCCCCCGTTGGAGATGGCGATCTTGGCATGTGCCACCTGGTAGTTCTCGTCGGTGATGGTGAAATATTCCTCTTCGGTTTGTTCTTTGGAGGCACCAAAATGTTCAAATCGGTTCTGCCAGGTACCGAGACGGCTTAGGGGACCTTTCTCGGTCCAGCTATCAGGGAGCACATTGAGCAACATCACAAAGAGGACAATTGCTGCCACACCCGCACCTGCCACCTTAAGCAGTCGCATCAGCTTCACATTACCGATAAACATCAACAGATAACAGACACCAAAGAGCAGAACTGCCGTTGAAAGATTGTCCATTGCGATGATACCGGTTACAACCAGCATCAGACCGATCATCCATTTGAAGAGCAGTCCATCATTGGTGCCATTCTGTTTGCTGAGTAGAAAAGCGATTGTACCCACCAGCGAGATCTTGGCAATCTCAGAGGGCTGGATGGTGATTCCCATGATTGAGATCCACCGCTCGGCACCATTTACGCTGGTTCCGATAAAAGGTGTGAGGATCAACAAGATGATGGCACCGATCAGGATAAAGATGAGGGAGGAGAAATACCGGTATGGAATGTTGTGAACCAACAGGATCACCCCCACCCCGGCCACCAGGAACATGGCATGTCGCAGGAGTGGCCCCCAGATGTTCTGCTGCCGGTAAACAATGGTGCTGGTGGCACTAAAAATCTCCACCAGGGAAATCACACAAAGGGCGATAAAGACCGACCATATCACTTTGTCACCCTTGAATATCTTCCGTCCGAAATCCCCCCAGGAGAATCCTGGTTCCTGGAGATCTTCCTCAATATTAAAAATCGGGTTGCTGTTGTTGTCCATATCTTTTTTAGCGTTCCGCTGTCAGCTGTCGGCTGTCAGCAAGATGATATCTTTTTGTCACTCGTTCATGCTTCTTACAATTTTCTCACACGTTCCTTGAACTGGTCTCCACGATCCTCGTAATTGCTGAACAGATCGAAACTGGCGCAACAGGGTGAGAGCAGCACCGTATCTCCTTTTTGCGCCAGCCTGTAGGCAACATTCACTGCCTCTTCCATTGAACCTGCGTCGCAAATGGTCTCAACCATCCCGTCGAAGAAGGCATGGAGCTTGCTGTTGTCGACGCCCAGGAAGATCAATGCCTTCACTTTGTTGCGCACCAGCTCCTCAATCTCGCGGTAGTCGTTTCCTTTGTCAGTGCCTCCAAGGATCAGCACGGTTTTGGAGCGCATGCTCTGCAGCGCATACCAGCAGGAGTTTACATTGGTGGCCTTCGAATCATTGACATACTGCACACCACGCACCGTTGCCACCTTTTCGAGACGGTGCGGCACACCGCGGAAGTCGGCAAGCGAGATGCGCAGTTGTTCGTCACTGACATCCATCAGCTTGGCCACGATACCCGATGCAAGCGAGTTGTACACATTGTGCATCCCTTCAAGGGCGAGTAGTTCGAGCTCCATATCAAATTGAGATTCTTTTGTGTTGATGTATATCTTCCCATTGCCTGTGAATCCGGCACTGACTGCAGTTTGATGCTCACCGAAGGGATAACAGGTGGCTGCCGGGGTTAACTTTTCAATTTCGTGCGTGATAACAGGATCGTCGACCCAATAGATGAATGCATCCTCCACCTGCTGGTTGCGTATGATTCGCATCTTGGCATCCACATAATATTGCAGGTTGTGATCGTAACGATCCAGGTGATCGGGTGTGATGTTTAACAGTACCGCAATATCGGCTTTGAAGTCATACACCCCCTCCAGTTGGAAGCTACTCAACTCCAGCACATAACAATCATGGTTTTCTTCTGCCACCTGGCGGGCAAAACTCCTGCCGATGTTACCAGCCAGACCCACATTGAGGCCTGCCGATTGAAGGATGTGCCAGATCAGACTGCTGGTTGTGGTCTTGCCATTGCTGCCGGTGATGCAGATCATCTTCGCGTTGGTATACCTGCCGGCAAATTCGATCTCCGAAATCACCTTGATTCCACGGGAGCGTACCTTCTGCATCAGGGGTGTGGTGTCGGGGATGCCGGGACTCTTCACAATCTCATCGGCTTGGAGCACCCGCTCCTCGGAATGTTGCCCCTCCTCGAAAGCAATGTGGTAGTTGAGAAGCGTCTCGCGGTGGTCACTCCTGAGCTTGCCGCTGTCGGAGAGGAACACCTCCAGACCTTTCTTTTGGGCAAGGATTGCCGTTCCAACGCCACTCTCGCCACCACCCAGTATCACCAGTCGTTTGTCACCCATCATCTATTGCTCTTTGTCTGTTATACGCTTCTCCTTATCTCATCTTCAGTGTGGCCAGCGCCAACACTGCCAGGATCATTCCCACCAACCAGAAACGGCTCACGATCTTGGGTTCAGCCAATGGAGCAAAGGGTCTCTGAAAGTAGGCATCGATGCTGCCGTCACCCGGTTTCTGATAATGGTGGTGTAGGGGTGTCATCTTGAAGATGCGTCGCCCGACACCAATTTTCTTTTTGGTATATTTGAAGTAGGTGACCTGTGCAATCACTGAAAGCGCCTCCACAAAAAAGACACCACATAGGATGGGCAACAACAGCTCTTTGTGAATCAACACCGCAAACACGCCGATGATGCCACCCAGGGTGAGGCTCCCGGTATCGCCCATGAACACCTGTGCCGGGTAGGCATTGTACCATAGAAACCCAACACATGCTCCCACGAATGCGGAAGCAAATACCATCAACTCGTCACTTCCGGGGATGTGCATGATGTTGAGATAGGAGGCAAAGTCGACACGACCCGAGACATAGGCCAGGATACCCAGTGCCACACCGATGATGGCCGAAGAGCCGGAGGTGAGGCCGTCGAGGCCGTCGGTCAGGTTGGCACTGTTTGAGACGGCGGTGACAATCAGGATCACCATCAGGATGAAGACCACCCACACTGCCAGGTCGGCATAATCGCCCATCCAACCCACCAGCCAGCGGTAGTCGAAATTGTTGTTCTTCATAAAGGGGATGGTGGTGCTAGTGGTTTTCACGTCTCCGGTCTGGTAAGTCACCTCTTCAATGACGTTGTTCACCCGCACCTCCATGTTCTCGCGCACCACCGCGTCGGGGCTGAAGTAGAGAGTGAGCCCCACGATCAGGCCCAGACCGATCTGTGCCACCACCTTGAACTTGCCCTTCAACCCCTCCTTGTCCTTCTTGAACACTTTGATGTAGTCGTCGGCGAAGCCCAGCAGACCCAGCCAGACGGTGCTCACAAGCATCAGGATGATATAGATGTTCTCCAGCTTGCCGAAGAGCAGGGTAGAGACCAGGATGGAGAGGATGATGATCACACCACCCATTGTGGGTGTACCCCTTTTGCTGTATTGGCCCTCCAGATCGAGGTTGCGGATGGTCTCACCGACCTGTCGCTGTTGCAGCTTGTCGATGATTTTTTTGCCCACGAAGATCCCGATGAGCAATGAAAAGATGACAGCCATGGCTGAACGGAACATCACATATTGGAACATCCCTGCTCCGGGGAAGTTCAGTGTGTCGAGATAGTCGAAAAGATAGTAGAGCATAAAAAAAAGATTAAGCTGGTTACGGATTGCGGTGTGTTGAGAAAATCTTCTCCACCTCCTCCCGGTCATCGAAGTGATATTTCACACCCTTTATCTCCTGGTAGTCCTCATGCCCCTTGCCGGCGATAAGCACCACATCCCCTTGCTGTGCCAGTGCACAGGCTGTTCTGATGGCTTCACGCCGCTCCACAATGGTGAGCACCGTCTCTCTTTGTGTATCTGTGAGCCCTTCAATCATATCACGCAGTATCTCTGCCGGCTCCTCGAAGCGGGGGTTGTCGGAGGTGAGCAAAACCCTGTTGCTCCGTTCCACAGCCTCGCGTGCCATGATGGGGCGCTTGGTACGGTCGCGGTTGCCGCCGCACCCTACCACCGTGATGATCTGCCCCTTGCCTCCGAGCACCTCATGGATGGCATTCAGCACATTGATCAACGCATCGGGGGTATGGGCATAGTCGACAATGGCGGTGAACCCCTTTTGTGAACGGAGCGTTTGGAAGCGGCCTGCAACAGGTTGCAGGAGGGTGAGCTCACGCAATATCTCCTCCTCGCTGAGGCCCAACAATTGTGCGGCGCCATAGACCGCCAGCAGGTTATAGACATTGAACACACCCACAAACTGCACCACCAGCTCTCTGCCGTTGATTTCGATGGTGGTGCCGTCGAAATGTTTCTCAAAGATACGTGCCTTGAAGTCAGCCATCCCTTTCAACGAATAGCTCTTTTTGGTGGCGTGTGTATTTTGCAGCATCACTGTGCCATTCCGGTCGTCCTGGTTTGTCAGGGAGAAGGCATCTTCGGGGAGGTTGTCGAAGAAGAGCTTCTTCACATTGCGATACTCCAGCATGTTCTTGTGGTAGTCGAGGTGATCCTGTGTGAGATTTGTAAAAATCCCACCTGCAAAGTGCAGGGCGTCGATCCGTTTCTGATGGATGGCGTGCGAACTCACCTCCATGAAAGCATATGCGCATCCCGCATCCACCATCCGTCGGAAATAGAGGTTCAGGGTAAGGGGGTCGGGTGTGGTATGGGTGGTGGGATATTTCTCCCCGTCTACGTAGTTGGCTACGGTTGAGATGAGTCCCGCAGCATATCCTCTGTTCCGGAAGAGCTGCCAGAGGAGCGTGGCGATGGTGGTCTTTCCGTTGGTGCCTGTCACCCCCACCAGTTTGAGCTGCCGTGAGGGATGACCATACCAGGCAGCAGCAATGTGTGCCAATGCAACGGCGCTTTGCTCCACCTGCACGTAGGTCACCCTTGAGAAATATTCCTCGATCATCGGCTTGTCGTACACCACCACGATGGCACCCTGCTCGATGGCCTTGCCAATATAGGCATGACCGTCGGTACAGATTCCCTCAACAGCAATGAAGAGTGCTCCCGGCTCCACTTGTCGTGAGTCGGAAGTGACAGTGGTGATCTCTGCCGCTTCGTTTCCGCGAAGGGTAACAACCTTGCATGATTCAATCAGTGTGGAGAGTTTCATATCTTCTGTTTATTTTAATGTGATGGCGATTGTCAATCCTCTTACCAGTCTGCTGCCGGGTGATATCGATTGCGACACCACGCTGCCGGCACCGATCAACTGTACCCTGAGCCCTGCCTCTTCGAGCAGGTACAACGCATCCCGTGCACCCATACCCTTCACATCAGGCACCAGTGATCCATTCAGTGACAGGGGTTGTGCTACGTAAGCGACACTATCTTTCCTCACCTTCACCCACTCTGCGGGTTCTTCCGTTTCTGCGGCAGGCAGACCAAGGAGGGTCAGCATCTTTCTGTTCCGGTCCCAGTTGCCATTCTTGAGTGGTGGCTCCTTGTGAAGCAATGAGTCCACAGGGCAATCGGCTACTGTGAGCTGTACCTTGCGGATGTATGTCTGTTCCGCAATCTGTTTGAAGACCATGCCGGCCATCCCGCCACCGGATGGTACTCCCTTAGGTTTGCGTATTCCCACGAAGATGGTATACATCGGGTCATCGGCCGGAAAATAACCGGCGAAGGAGACGTAATAGCCACCGTAACTACCTCCGGAAGCAATCTGAGCCGTACCGGTCTTGCCTGCAACAGAGAAATAGTCGGAGGCAACCACGCTGGCTGTCCCCTCTTCAATCACGCCCACCAACATTTCGTGTATCTGAAGCAGTGTCGTCTCCTTGCATATCTTCGGATTGACAACCTCCGCTTCCATACGTTCTATCACTTTGCCATCCTTCACAAACTCTTTCGCGATAAAAGGCTTGATCATCCGGCCTCCGTTGGCGATGGCGTTATAGAACATCAGCATGTAGATGGGTGGCACCTGTGTCTCGTAGCCGAACGACATCCAGGGGAGCGTGGTCTTGCTCCAGTAATTCTGCTTGTCATCGGGAAAACGAATGGAGGAGGTACCCTCAATGCCGCTCAACGGCACATCCCACTGCAATTGCTTGCGCAAACCAATCCGGTCAATACCCTGCACGAACTTCTTCGGATTGTCCTCATACCCTTTCAGTGCGATCTTACTCATCACCACGTTCGAGGAGATGGCGATTCCTTCCGCAACGGTCAGGTAGCCCCGATCCTGACCTCGCCGCCAGTAGTGGTCCCGTACCCAGCGACGGTTGTACTGGAACAAACCGTTGCCCACATGAAAGGAGTCGGTGGGAGTTACCACACCGTCGTCGAGCGCCACCATGGCGGTCACTGTCTTAAAGGTTGATCCAGGCTCATTCATGTAGGAGAAGGCGTTTGGATTTCCTTCGATGTATTCGCCACTGCTCATCCGGTCCAGGTTGGCAATCCCTTTTATTTCACCTGTTTTCACCTCCATGATGATGGCGGTGCCCGATTCGGCCTCAGTCTCCATCAACTTACCCCTGAGCGCGCGTTCGGTGATATCCTGTATCTCGGCATCGAGGGTGGTGACAATATCGAGGCCTGTTTCCGCCGGTTTTTCGACCACATCCATCCACTTGCCCTGTATCTTCTGCCGGAACTTCACACCGGGTACCCCTCGCAGCAGCGAATCATACTTGAGTTCGAGACCGCTGGCTCCTCCTTTTTCGAGATCCTTGAACACATTGCCAACCGTCCGCGTGGCCAGGTTGCCAAATGGTTTCTTGCGTGCATTGCGTTCCTCGGCGATCAGCCCGCTACGATTGGAACGCTGGTTCCAGAAAGGATAGGTACGCACCTCCTTGAGATCCACATAGGAAATGTCGCGGTGCAGTATCTTCACATAACGCGATCGTATGGGAACCCGTTTGTCAATGCTCCGTTCCTGGTATTCTCTGATCTGTCGCTGTTCCTCTTCACGCATCTTCCAGCCGTTCAGGATCAGATGCTTGTAGTGTGCTGCAGTGCGGTCGGGAAACTTATTTGCCAGTGCCAGTGAGAGCTCGCCCACATACTTATTCAGTGTGTCTTTCTCCATGCCGTCGGCCCAGAAATCCATGTAGATGCTATAAAGCGGCTCTGTTGTTGCCAGCAACCTGCCGTCGTGGGTATAGATGCTGCCTCTCTCCGGGAGGATCACCCTGTCCCGTATAACCGTCTCCCTCTCACCTACTTCGCGCCATTTCTTCCCTTCGGAACTGAACGAGAGCTTTCCAGCCTTGATGACAATCGCCGTGGCGAACAGCATCAACAGGAAGACAATACCGCCGTAACGTGCCAGCACCACCTTCTTCGCTTTTTTGCGTTCCTCTTTCTTCCCGTTCATGCACAACGACTATTTACCGACATGATACATCGGTTCATTGGACACCTTCAACTCCAATCCAGCCTCTGCCACACGACGCTCTATCTCACCCTGACGGCTTGCCTCAGTGAGCGCTGAAGAGATGGTGAGCGACTCATAACGGGCATCTTTCAGCACCCGTTCGAGACGTTCGATCTCCGACATCTTCTGCAAGACAGTGTAGCGATGGCTGATAAAAAGGAACATGATCAGCACGACAACAAGTATAAACCGCATGTTTCGGAGGAAGAAATTCTCAGTGAGAACACTTCCTCCAAAAACATGGACAAACGATCTGCGTATGTTATCGAACTTCACTTTCATTTTTTAGCAATCAGCTTTTAGCTTTCAGCTATTCAAAATATCTTTCAACCTGCTATTAATCAATTACCTCTTTGCTTATCGCTTCCTGGCGATCCGAAGCTTGGCGCTTCTGGAGCGGGGGTTGTTCCGCTGTTCCTCTTCCGAGGGGACAATCACCTTGCGGTGCACCAACTCGAAGGGAGTCGCCACATTGCCGTAAAAATCTTTCACCAGTGTCCCGTCAAAATTTCCGCTGCGGAAGAAATTTTTCACCATGCGGTCCTCAAGCGAGTGATAGGAGATGATGCTGATGCGTCCTCCTGGCTTCAACATCTCAAGCGATCGAAGCAGCATCTCCCTGAGTGCACCCATTTCTCCATTCACCTCAATGCGCAACGCCTGGAAAGCTTGAGCCAGCACCTTCTTCTCCCTGTCTCTGCCGGTGAAGGGTTGCAGGATGGTGAGCAGTTGCCCGGTGGTTGATATGGCTTTGGCACTCCTGGTTGAAACAATTGCAGCAGCAATGGCCCGTGCGTTTCTCAGCTCTCCGTAGTGGTAGAAGAGATCGGCAAGCTGGTCGGCAGTATAATCATTCAGGATATCGGCGGCACTCTTTCCCGCTCTGCGGTTCATGCGCATATCGAGATCACCGTCAAAGCGAAAAGAAAAACCACGTTCAGAATCATCAAAATGGTGTGATGAGACACCCAGGTCGGCCAACACACCATCGATCGCTTCAATGTGATGGTAGCGCAGGAAATTCTTCAGATAACGAAAATTACTTCTGATCAACATGAACCGTGGATCGGCCAGTGCGTTGCGGGCAGCATCCTCATCCTGGTCGAAGGCTATCAACCGCCCATCGGGTCCCAGCCGGTTGAGTATCTCACGGGAGTGGCCTCCACCACCAAAAGTCACATCAAGGTATACTCCCGAGGGAGCCACCTCCAAACCATCCACGCTCTCAGTGAGCAGTGCTGGCACATGATATGCTTCCACCTCCGATTTGTTTGACATCCCCTCCATGATGTGAACCATTCAATAAACTTCTTACACTGCAGGATGTGGCTCCATCCTGCTATCTACACGACACCCCGCCGGTGCTCCTACTCCATCAACTGCTGCAACCTGGATGCAAACTCATCTGCTTCCAGTAGCGGCTTCTCAAGCTTCTCTTTCGCCCACAGCTCAATGGTCTCGTCCACTCCCAGAAAACGGACGTCGGATTCGATGGAAACCATACGCAGGTAACGCTTCGGTATCAGCACACGTCCATTGGCATCCAACTCAACTCTTTCCGCATCCAGCACAAACTGGCGAAAGAGCTGCTGCTGCTCGCGATTCCATTTGTTGAGTCTGCTACGCAACAACTCCACCTCTTTCTCCCACACACTGCCCGGATACAACACCAGACAATCCTGGAAAATATCCTTACGGAGCACCAGAAATTCCTCCCCATCGCTCTGCAAACGCTTGCGAAAGATTGCCGGCACAAAGATCCTTCCCTTTGTATCAGCTCTGGCTTCGATATTTCCTAAAAATTGAATCACTACTACGTCAATTTCAACCTGATAGAGTTAGAATTGCTGTAAAAGTACAAAATTATCCACTTTCCCCCACATTTCCCCCCATTAATTTGCAAAAAAGTTATCAACAACCACACCATACCGCATACAACACTGATATTCTGATATTTGAACAAATCTCTTATCGACACAGAATGGGGTCACAAAATGAGATGAAAAGTTTTTATTGGCAGACACTTCAATGCTTTCACAGATTTTTGTACATTTGCGACAAATTAGCAAGTAGAGTAAAATGCAATGAACCAAAACAGTGCATTCAGGATTGATCTTGATAAGGTTTTGCGTGGCAAAGCACCCAGGCATTACAAGAAAATCCCCCGTTTTTTAATCAACTATCTCAAACGCGTTGTCCACCAGGAGGATATCAACGGCATCCTTGAGCGGAACAAGCATCTGGAGGGAGTTCCGTTTATGCACGCACTGGTGGAGAAGGAGTTCAATCTGACATTGAAACTGGTGGGAGAGGAGCAGATCCCCGCAGAAGGACGGTTTGTATTCGCCTCCAACCACCCGTTGGGGGGTCTCGACGGGATCTGCCTCTCTTCGGTTCTGGGTGAGAGATTCAACGGCAGGATCAAGTATCTTGTCAATGACATCCTTTATTACATTGATCCGTTGAAACCGATCTTCGTCCCAATCAACAAATACGGGGCTCAGGCCAAATCATCGGCGAAAGCAATCAACGACGCATACGCTTCCGACAACCAGGTGATCACCTTTCCCGCGGGACTCTGTTCCCGCAAGACAGGCGGTGAAATCAGGGATCTGGAGTGGATGAAGAGCTTCATCATCAAGGCGGTAGAATTTCAGCGGGATGTGATCCCGGTTCACTTTGAAGGCAGGAATTCCCGTTTCTTCTACAACCTGGCCAACCTGCGCAAGGCTTCAGGCATCAGGTTCAATTTCGAGCTGATCTACCTCCCGGATGAGATGTACAAGAACAGCAACCAAACATTCACCATCACCTTTGGCAAGCCGATACCCTGGCAGACTTTCGACAAGAGCAAGACGACCAGCGAGTGGGCTCAGACAGTCAAGGAGGTGGTCTATTATCTTGGGAGAGACCATTCATAAACAAGAAATCCACTATGGAAAAGATTATTGATCCGGTAAACAAAGAACTGATCAAAAGCGAACTGACCGTCCAAAAACGGGTTAGGACGACCCACAAGGCGAACAACGAAATATATGTCTTCACCGCACACGACTCACCCAACCTGATGCGGGAGGTGGGGCGCCTGCGTGAGATTGCCTTCCGGCACTATGGCGGGGGCACCGGACTGGAGGCCGACATCGACAAATATGACACCATGCCCGTTCCTTACCGCCAGCTGATTGTCTGGGATCCCGAAAACGAGGAGATACTGGGTGGCTATCGCTTCATCTACGGCTCAGACGTGGAGTTCGACGAGGAGGGCAAGCCCATGCTGGCCACGGCCCACCTCTATAGTTTCTCTCAACAATTCATCGACGAGTTCCTGCCCACCACGGTGGAACTGGGTCGCTCCTTTGTATCACTCGAATACCAGTCCACACTGCTTGGCAGGAAGGGTATCTTCGCGCTGGACAACCTCTGGGACGGACTGGGAGCACTGACCGTGATCGACCCGGAGATTGAGTATTTCTTTGGCAAAGTAACCATGTACGGCACCTACAACAAAGAGGCCCGCAACATGATCCTCTATTTCCTCAACAAGCATTTCCCCGACTCGCTCCAGCTGGTGACACCGATTGATCCGCTGGTCACCGGAACCGATGTGGCAAAGATGCGGACATTGTTTCACGGCAAGAGCTTCAAGGAGGATTACAAAATCCTTAACAAGGAGGTGAGGTTGCTGGGATACAACATTCCCCCGCTGATCAATGCCTACATGGGGCTCTCACCCACCATGCGTTTCTTCGGCACCGCCATCAACGACGAGTTCGGCGAGGTGGAGGAATCGGGCATCCTGATCCGGATTGATCAGATACTGGAGGAGAAGAGGGCACGCCACATGGACACCTACATGAAAAGCAAGCCCAGCAAACGCTTCCTGATGCGTCTCAGGCGAATGATCACATCCAAAACAACAAAAAGAACCACTGCGGGCCCGAAAAAAAGCAGTAACAGTGAAGCATAGTCAGCCGGGCAGCATGACAAAAAGATAGCTGCCAGCCCTCTCCGCACGCTCCCATTAACACACTATAAGAAAATATTATCAATTATTTACCATTCTCCCGCAGACTGGTAACTAATTGATAATATTTTTTTTATGCCTCTAAAATGCAAACGATTGCACAGTCAATCCAGGTTAATTGCATCGTTTCCGGTACCGTAACAGCTCATTACTGATAACTTTGTAGAGAAAGAGCAGGTGATGTACGGATGATCGATTAACCCTTCATCTGTCCGTTTTGTGATTTATGAAGAGAACAATGAGAGTATTAATCAGTTAATCTTATAACGTTAACAACATGTATCTAAAATTCAAAAAAAGTAGGAACGCATTCCTGATGACCATCTTGTCGGGTTTGCTGATGATTTTATCAGCCAATGCCCAGAATGGCACGCAGATAAATGTGAGGGGATCGGTTACGGACGTAAACGGAGAACCGCTGATCGGAGTCAACATCCTGGTGGCAGGAAGCTCAACCGGAACGGTGACCGACTACGATGGCAACTTCCAGTTGCAGGCACCGGCCGATGCAGTGCTCAACGTCAGTTATATCGGATATCGTCCCCAACAGATCGCACTCAACAACAGGACCACTCTCCAGATTACAATGGTTGAAGACACCGAGCTACTGGATGAACTGGTGGTGATCGGGTATGGTTCGGTACGTAAAGATGATGCCACCGGCTCGGTGGTGGCTGTAGATGCCACCAAGCTGAACCGCGGTCTGGCCACCTCACCCTCCGATCTGTTGGTGGGACAGGTTGCCGGACTGAGTGTTGTCTCTTCCGGCGGTGCACCGGGATCCTCCTCCAGTATCCGCATTCGTGGCGGCTCCTCCATGTCGGCCAGCAACGACCCGCTGATCGTGATTGACGGTGTTCCGGTGGACAATGCCTCCGGTGTGAATGGCATGGCCAACCCGCTGAGCACAATCAACTCTAACGACATCGAGACCTTCACCGTCTTGAAAGATGCTTCGGCAACTGCCATCTACGGTTCGCGCGCATCAAATGGAGTAATCATCATCACCACCAAGAAGGGAAAATCGGGTAAACTGCAAATGGCTTACAACGGCAACTTCTCCGTCAGCACCCGCACCGGTGCCGTGGATTTGATGGATGCACCCACCTTTCGCAACTATGTGGTCAACTCCTTCGGTGCCGACAGCCAGCAGGCTGCTGCCCTGGGAAACACTGAAACCAACTGGCAGGATCAAATCTTCCGCACAGCTGTCAGCACAGACCACAACATCAGTCTCTCCGGCAGTGCCGGCGAGTCGCTACCCTACCGCATCTCAGTGGGCTACACCAATGAGAACGGGATTCTGAAAACATCCAACCTGGAAAGATATACCGGCAGTGTGAACCTCTCTCCCAGCTTCCTCGACGGACAGCTCAGGGTGCAGCTCAACGCACGCGGGATGTACAACACCAACCGATTTGCCGATCAGGGCGCCATCAACTCGGCCACCCAGTTCGACCCCACCATGCCGGTGTATGACGCCACAGGATCACCTTACGGCAAAGGATACCACATGACGCTCAAAGCCGATGGTACACCCATCGACATTGCACTGGCCAATCCCCTTGCCATCCTCATGCAGAAGCATGACAACTCAAAGGTGATGCGCAGCATTGGCAACATGCAGATCGATTACAACATGCCATTCCTGGAAGGGCTGAGAGCAAACCTCAACCTGGGATACGACATCTCCGACAGCAAGGGGGATGTGATCGTGGAAGACAACTCACCCATGAGCTACACCTGGGGCAGTTACAAGTCGGGATGGGGTGAAAACACCTCTTACAGCCAGCGAAAGTTGAACACACTGCTCGACTTCTACCTCAACTATGTGAAGGAGGCGGGCGCGCATCGTTTCGATGCGATGGGCGGTTATTCCTGGCAACGATTCTACAACGAGACGGAGAACTTCTTCCCCTACTCGGCTGCCATGGCTGCTGAGACCGGCAATGAGTTCTATCGTGACAGCAACGACTACTCCACCGAGAGCTTTGTGATCTCCTTCTTTGGACGTCTGAACTATTCGCTGCTCGATCGCTACCTGCTCACACTGACCCTGCGTAACGACGGATCGTCACGTTTCAGTCCCGACAACAAGTGGGGTCTCTTCCCCTCTGCTGCCTTTGCATGGAAAGTGATCAACGAACCGTTCATGGAAGATGCGGGAAAAGTGATGTCTGACCTGAAGTTACGCCTTGGATATGGTGTCACCGGACAACAGAACCTGGGCAGTGGCGACTATCCCTGGATGGGCCGTTACAGTTACAGCCAGGCAGGAGCCAACTATTTCTTCGGCGACCAGATGATCCCGCTGATCCGTCCGTTGGCTTATGACGAGAACCTGAAGTGGGAGGAAACCGCCACCTACAATGCCGGTCTCGATTATGGCTTCCTGAACAACCGCATCACCGGAGCATTCGATGTCTACTACCGCAAGACAACCGACCTGCTCAACACCGTCGGGATTGCTGCCGGCACCAATTTCAGCAACCAGCTGCTCACCAACGTGGGTGAACTGGAGAACAAGGGTATCGAGTTCACCATCACTGGCCGCCCGGTAGTCAGCAAGGAGTGGAACTGGAACCTGAGTTACAATGTCACGCTCAACCAGAACAGGATCACCAAGCTGACAATCAACGACGACCCCAGCTACGTGGGTGTTCGTTTTGGAGGCATTGATGGCGGCACCGGCAACAACATCGCCATCCACGCCGTGAACTATCCGGCAGGCTCCTTCTATGTCTACGAACAGGTGTACGACGAGGCAGGAAAGCCACTTGAAGGAGTATTCGTAGACCAGAACGCCGATGGCTCCATCAACGAGCAGGATATGATACCCTGGAAGAATGCAGCACCTGATCTTTACATGGGCTTGTCGTCACAGCTCTCCTATAAGAACTGGGACTTCAACTTCTCCGTGCGCGGCAACATCGGCAACTATGCCTACAACAACATCCAGTCGAACCGTGAGTCGAAAAACACCACCTTCGACCCCTCGGGATGGCTCAAGAACAGGGTTAACAGTGCCACCTACACCAACTTTGATGCAGTGCACTATCAATCCAGCTACTACATCCAGGATGCTTCCTTCATGAAGGTAGACAATGTCTCCCTGGGGTACAACTTCACACACCTGCTGAATCAACAGCAGACGGGAAGGATCCATTTCACCGTGCAGAACCCGTTGGTCGTGACCAATTACAGCGGTCTCGACCCCGAGTTCACCAACAACGGCATCGACAACAACATCTATCCCCACCCCCGCGTCTTTATCCTGGGACTCAATCTTAATTTTTAACATCAGACAATTATGAAGACAGTAACATATAAAATTCTAACATTCATCGCGATCATCCTGATGACCGGGGGGCTGGCCTCCTGTGTCGATGATCTGAATACCATTCCGCTGGATGAGGAGGAACTGGTATCGGAAGTGGTCTTCGGCAGTGAATTGGGATCCTACCAGGAACTGCTGGCCAAGATCTACGCCGGTTTGGCCGTCAGCGGCAACAGCGGTGGTGACGGCGACCCCGACGTGGCAGGTGTGGATGGCGGCAGCCAGGCATCCTTCCTCAGGGGACTCTGGAACCTGCAACAATTGCCTACCGACGAGGCCCATTGTGCCTGGAACGACGTGGGCATCCCCGACCTGAACTACATCACCTGGACCTCCAGCAACGTGTTCATCAAGGGCTTCTACTATCGTCTCTACTACCAGATCAACCTTGCCAATGCCCTTCTCCGGGAGACATCGGAAGAGAAGCTATCGTCCCGTGGCGTGAGCCAGGCAGACCAGGACAAGATCAAGGCATTCCGTGCCGAAGCACGCTTCCACAGGGCACTGGCTTACTACTACCTGCTCGACATGTTCCGCAACGTCCCCTTCGTGAACGAAGAGAGCCCGGTGGGCAGTACACTGCCTCCCCAGATCATGGCAGCCGATCTGTTCGACTACATTGAAAAAGAGCTTACCGAATGTGAGGCCGACATGCTGGATCCGTTCATTGGTTACAATGCAACCAATTACGGCAGGGCACACAAAGCCGCCAACTGGGCACTCCTCTCCCGTCTCTACCTCAATGCCGAGACCTATATCGGCGTGAAGAAATATACCGAGAGCATCGCCAACAGCAAAAAGGTGATGGCTGTGAATTTCCAGCTTGATCCGGTCTACGCGAACATCTTCAAGGCGGATAACCACAACTCACCCGAGATGATCTTCCCGGTGCGTTATGATGGTTCTGACACACAGACATGGGGTGGGATGACCTTCCTGCTGAGTGCCATGGAACCCTCCGACTTGCAAGCCGAGGTGAATGCAGTGGGTGCCTGGCAGGGCAACCGTGCCACCAAGGCGATCCTCCACACCTTTGAACGGGAGTACCAACACGAAATAGACAACCGTTTCTCGATGATACGCATCGACTACACAGAGAATGTGGAGATTGTTGATCCCTCGCTCTTCACCAACAACGGCATCCCCGTGGTGAAGTACTACAACCGCAACAGCGACGGCACATTGCCCCCGAGCAACATTGCCTACACCGACTTCCCGCTCTTCCGCCTGGGTGAGATCTATCTCAACTATGCCGAGGCGGTTCTCAGAGGTGGTACCGGTGGTGATGCAGGCACAGCGTTACAGCTGGTGAACAACCTGCGCCAGCGCGGCTATTCCGGCAACAACGCTGCCACAATTACCTCGGGCGAACTTACCCTCGATTACATCCTCGATGAACGGGGTCGCGAGTTCTTCTACGAAGGGCATCGTCGCACCGACCTGATTCGATATGGCAAGCTCACCGGATCAGCCTATATCTGGCCCTGGAAAGGAAATGTTGCGGGAGGACGCTCGGTAGCCGACTACTTCAATGTCTATCCCATCCCGGCTGATGACATAGGTGCCAACGAGAATCTGGTACAGAACACCGGATATGAATCAAGTAGTAACGCCAATTAAATATCCTACAGACAATGAAAAATATCATTCATATTATCCTATTACTGGCCGGCATCTCTCTTTTCTGGTCCTGCCAGGAAGATGAGAAGGTCGTGTTGCAGCAGCCTGAGAGCTTTGTGCTCAACATGCCGAAGTATGCTTCCGCCATCTATGATCTGAAGAACACGGAATCAATCGAGTTTTCCACTTCTCAACCTGATTACGGCTTCACTGCCGTCGCCATCTACAGCGTGCAGGTATCACTCAGTTCCGACTTTACAAATGCGGTCACGTTGCCAGGCAGCTACACCTCAACCAGATTCGCCATCAATGCAGCCGACCTGGCTTTGGCACTGGTGGGTATGCATGGCGTGACCGATGAGAGTGCGTATCCATCAGATCCGCATCCACTCTATGTCCGTCTCATCTCGACACTGAATGCGAAGAATGCGGGTGAGGTGATTTCGAATGTGATCACCCTCCCACAGGTGAAAGGCTACTTCGCACTCGATCCGATGGTGATGCCGGAAGCAATGTACATCATTGGCAACGTGGCTGGCAACTGGAGCTGGGATGGTGCGACTGAGATGATACCCATCTGGGGCTCTCCCGGCAAGTTCTGGGCGATGCAATACCTGGGAAAGACCGGTGAGGGTGGCAATGCCGAGATCAAGTTCAATTTTGCCAAGGCGTGGGACGGCAACGAGTTCGGCTTCGGACAGGCTACCGTGAATGCCAATGGCACTGCTGATCCTGGTGCTAGTGACAGCGGTGGCAACATCGGTATCGGCAATCCGGGCTGGTACATCGTGGTGGTAACAACTGCCATCAACGGCCGTGCGTATGAATTTGCAGTAGATTTCTATCCTCCGCAGGTACACCTGCAGGGCAATGTGGCCGCAGGAAACTGGGGAACCACCGACGTAGCCTACCGCTTCTCTGTACCTGATCTCTCACTGGGTGCCGATGCTGCATTTGTTTCACCACCCTTCACCAACACCGGTGAAATACGCGCCAGCATCCAGTTGCCCGGACACGAGTGGTGGCACACCGAGTTCATCGTCTTCGACGGCGTCTTCGCACCCCGTGGTGCAGGTGATGACCAGGATCGTGTGACCGGTAACGCAGGTCAGAAGCTTCACATTAACTTCACCACCAACAGCGGTAAGATTGAATAAACAGGCAGAACCGGATGAGCTCTTTCAACAGAGAGAGCTCATCCATAAAAAAATATCAGACAACATGAATAAAAAGATAACCCTATTTGCCACGCTGCTTGCCTTCATACTGTTGAATGCATGCGAGGATGTATATGACCATGTGTCGGCGCCGCCACAGGCCAATGAGCAGGAAACCGAACAGAGTGTCAGCGGCTTCACTTTCTCCCTGGGCGCTGGTGTCACTGCACCGCTTCTCCTCACCGAGGAGATGCTGGCCGATGAGACTCCACTTGAAATCATCAAGACCACTGCAACACCCCAGCTGGCTGAGGGTGCTACGATGACCTTCCTTTTGGAGGCATCTGATACGGAAGATTTCACCGAAGCGATTGAACTCACCGCTGTAAGTGACCAAAACAACGCCTATGTGACTAACGCCACCCTGAATGAGGCAGCCAAAAGCCTCTATGGAAAGGCACCTCAAGCGAGACACCTCTACCTGCGTGTGGCCTCGTTCATCAATGAGGGCAGCGCAGCAGTGCGGGTACCCGGTGATGTGGTACTGGGGCCCGTAACCGTTACCCCCGTGGGACCGGTGATCGAAACCGAATACTACCTGATAGGCGACATCAACGGATGGAACATCAACGACTTGGGTGCGTACCAATTCAACCACAGCGGCAAGGATGTCTACGAAGATCCCATCTTCACCATCCTGGTGAACAATGTGACCGGTTACTTCAAGATCGTTCCCAAATCGAGCAAGGAAGCCGCTTCCTGGGATGGCGTACTGGGCAATCCTGTTGACGGGAACACTGCACTGGAAGGTGACATCATCCTGGATGGTTCGCAGGCGATGCGCGTCACCGAACCGGGATGGGTAAAAATCACCCTCAACATGATGGAATATACCTACACCATCGAGATCATCGGTGAAATGAACCTGACCCTCTATGTGCCCGGCGGTCACCAGGGATGGAATCCGGCAGGAGCCCCCACCCTCTATAGCCGCAATTTCGACTTCAAGTACAGTGGCTACGTATACTTTGCTGAAGCCAATACCGAGTTCAAGTTCACCTCCAAACCCAACTGGGACGGACCCAATTATGGGAATGGCGGCGAAGGAATACTCTCCGACGATGGCGGTGCCGGCAACCTCTCTGTTTCTGAAGCCGGCATGTATAAGATTGATGTTGACCTCACCGCCAACAGTTACACGCTGACGAAAACCGAATGGGGACTCATCGGTGACGCCACCGAAGGTGGTTGGGACAACTCCACCCCGATGAGCTACAATCCCGCTACCGGACTCTGGAGTGTGACTACCACGTTGAAAGCTGGCAGCTTCAAGTTCCGAGCCAACAACGGATGGGACATCAACCTGGGAGGCAACCTGAACGACCTCAGTTATGGTGGTGACAACATCCCTGCCACTGCAGGCAGTTACACCATCACACTCGATCTCTCCGATCCGGCAGCTTTCAAGGCGACGGTGGTGAGTGCCGGGTAATAAATGCCAAAAAGCGCGGTATACCCACCGCGCTTTTTTTATCTCTTCTCCAATCAATTCAGACAAAATGAAAAGCTTATACACCCTGATTTTCTCATCACTGTTACTGCTGCTTTCCTGCAGCCGTACCACAGAAGAGGTGAAAACCGATTCCACCTTCTTGAAGGGAGCGGATATCAGTTGGCTTCCACAAATGGAGGCAAGTGGTTACATCTTCCGCAACGACAAGGGAGAAACGGAGGATTGTTTCAAGATCCTGAAGGATCACGGTATCAACGCCATCCGCCTGCGCACCTGGGTAAACCCTTCAAACGATCCGCACAGTGGCCATTGCAGCACCGAAGAGACGGTTGAGATGGCCAGGCGTGCAAAGGAATGGGGCATGCGGGTGATGATCAACTTTCACTACAGCGACAGCTGGGCCGATCCGGGTAAGCAACACAAGCCAAAAGCCTGGGAAGGGTTGAGTTTCGATGAACTGAAAGATACCCTTTATGATTACACACAGGGTGTGATGACTTCCCTAAAGGAAGCGGGTGTGACACCGGAATGGGTTCAGATCGGCAACGAGATCCCTTCCGGCATGCTCCACCCCGAGGGTCATACCGACAATTGGCCACAGCTGGTGCAGCTGATCAACCGCGGCTACGATGCGGTCAAGGAGGTGAGCCCCTCCAGCAAGGTGATCCTGCACGTGGACCAGGGGAACAACAACGATCGTTTCCGCTGGTGGTTCGACAATGCCACCCAACAGGGTGCGAAATACGATGTGATCGGCATGTCATTCTATCCCTACTGGCTTGAAGGAAAGCCAGACTATACTGAAATCATCGATGACCTTGGAGACAACCTGCAGGACATGACCTCCCGCTACGGCAAGGAGGTGATGGTAGTGGAAGTAGGCGGTGTCGATGTGCTGCCTGACAACACCTATGAGATGCTGCGGGCGGTGATCAACAAAGTGAAACAAGTCCCTTCTGAAAAGGGACTCGGCGTCTTTTACTGGGAACCACAGGGTGCCCGTAGCTGGAGCCACTATGCACTGAGTGCATGGGGTGATGACGGCCGTCCCACCAAAGCGATGGATGCTTTCCTCGATTGAACAGCTACCCATTTCGGTCATGATGCATAAAAACCGGAAGACTGATTCAACTGTTATATCTAAAAGAACAAACGAAATATGAAACGAGCATGACAATCATTTTCACTAAAGCAAATGAATAAAAGCGAGTTCCATATGATATCTATGAAAATAAATGTTTTAATCATATGAAAAAACATATTCTTCTTCTTGTACTATTCACTGTGTCGACCTTCATAGCCCACGGTGAGACACCCCGTGTGGAACCCTCCTTCTGGTGGAGTGGTATGGCGGAAACCGAACTGCAGCTGATGGTGAGCGGTGACAACATTGCCGACTACGTTCCAGCAGTCACCTCGAAGCATGTCGTCATCAGAGAGGTGGTGACGTTGCAGAACCGCAACTACCTGCTGATTTACCTTGATCTCACCGAAGCTGTTCCGGAGAGCTTCAACCTGGTTTTCACCAACGGAAAGAAGAAGATCACCGTGCCCTATGAGCTGAAGGAACGCAACCCGGAACGATTGGCGATCGAGAGCTTCGGATCATCCGACGTGCTCTACCTGATCATGCCCGACCGCTTTGCCAATGGTGATCCCTCGAACGACCAGATAGCGATGCGCACCCCCTACAAGGTGGACCGCAACGACCCCAATGCCCGCCACGGCGGCGACATCAAGGGGATCTCCGACCGGCTTGGCTATCTCTCCGACCTGGGGGTGACCGCCATCTGGCTCAACCCGGTGCTGGAGAACGACATGGAGGGTGGCTCCTACCATGGCTACGCCACCACCGACTACTACCGGGTGGACCCCCGCTTCGGCAGCAACGAGGAGTACCGGCAGCTGATCAGCGATGCGCATGACAAAGGGATGAAGGTGGTAATGGACATGATCTTCAACCACTGTGGCAGCGACCACCCCTGGCTGACAGAGGTGCCCTCACCCGACTGGTTCAACAACCTGGAGGAGTATGTGCAGACCTCCCACATGAAGGAGATGTACTTCGACCCCTACGCCTCGGAGTATGACAAGAGTAAGATGGTGGACGGCTGGTTCGTACCCACCATGCCCGACCTGAACCAACGCAATCGTCATGTGGCAAAATATCTCATCCAGAACAGCATCTGGTGGATCGAGTACTCCGGCGTGGATGGCATCCGACAGGATACCTACCCCTATGCCGACTATGAGATGATGGTGGAGTGGCTCATGGCGGTGGAGAAGGAGTACCCCGGCTACAACATCGTGGCGGAAGCATGGCTCAACAACCCCATCGGCACCGCCTTCTGGCAGGGAAACAGCCCGCTCAACCCCAACAACAGCCACCTCAAGTCGGTGATGGACTTCCGCTTCATGGGACTCTCCCACAGCGCTTTCTTCGAGGAGACCACCGAATGGAACGGGGGACTGCACGGCATTTTCGACCACATGACCTACGACTTCATCTATCCCGACATATCCAACGTGTTGCGCTTCCTCGACAACCACGATACCGACCGTTTCCTGAAGGAATACCCAACGGAGCTCTGCGGCTGGAAGCAGGCGGTCACCTTCCTGCTCACCATGCCCGGTACGCCGCAGATCTACTATGGTACGGAGCTGTTGATGCATGGCAACAAAAGCAGGCACGACGGTTATGTACGGCTCGATGTGCCCGGTGGCTGGCCTGGAGATGAGGTGGATCAGTTCACCCGTGAGGGTCGCGATGCCATCCAGAACGAGGCGTTCGACTACCTCAGCAAGCTGCTCCACTGGCGGCAGGGCAATGAGGTGATCGCCCGCGGCGACATGAAGCACTATGTCCTGCAAAAAGGGGTTTATGTCTACGAGCGCTTCCTGGGTGACGAGAAAGTGCTGGTTTTCATGAATGGTACAACGAAGGAGGTGACGATAAACCTGGATCGCTATGCAGAATCTATTAAAGGGTTGAACAGTGCCAAGGATTTTCTCTCCGGAAAAACAATCACCCTGGGTGAATCGCTAACCCTTTCTGCCAAAGAAGTCTTATTGCTGCAGTAAAAAAACGATGATCCCGTTATACGCCTGATTTCCCAAAACAACACCGCATGAAATTTTCAGTCCATTCCTTTCTATATTTGTTGATGATCCTCTTCGTTCTCTCCTGTGCGGAGGATCCGGTGGTGACGCCAGAACCCCAACCGGAACCCGAGCCGGAGCCGGAAAAACCGGTCACCATCAAGGAGGGTATCTCATGGGACCTTGCGTCACCCGATGCCGACAAGGAGCTGACAATCTGGTTCAAAGCTGCCTCAACATCGCAGTTGAATAACTACACCGGTGAGGTATACATCCATATCGGCGTGGTGAGCGAGGGCACCTGGAAGCATGTGCCTGCAGCATGGGATGAGAACATCGCCAAATGCAGGATGACAAAGGTGGCAGATGAAAAGAGCACCTGGAGCATCCAACTGACTCCCTCCATCCGCCAGTGGTTTGGCTCAGGCGAGACACCGGTAAACAGGATCGGCATCGTGATCCGAAGTGCCGATGGCACAAAAAAAGGAATTGAGAATGACACGTTCATCACCGGCATCACCGACAGCAAATACAAGCCCTTCCAGCCGGGAGCCATCAAGACAGGCACTCTCCCCACAGGGATGGAGCATGGCATCAACATCGTGGACAACAACACCGTGATGCTGGTGCTCTATGATAAGGACAAGTATGGCGCACGGAAGGATTTTGCTCATCTGGTGGGCGACTTCAACAACTGGACGCTGAGCAACGACGTGCAGTCGCAGATGTTCCGCGACGATGCCGCCGGCTGTTGGTGGATCACCCTCACCGGCCTCGACCAGACAAAAGAGTATGCCTTCCAGTACTATGTGGGCAGCAGCGGCAAGGATGCCATCCGCGTAGCTGATCCCTATGCCCGCAAGGTGCTGGATCCAAACAACGACAAATATATCTCTGCCACCACTTACCCGGGAAATCTGACCTACCCCGAGGGAGCCATAGGGATGGTCTCGGTATTCAAGATCCAACAGGAGACGTTTAACTGGCAGGTTCCCCACTTCGAGAAACCCTCACGCGACAACCTGGTGATCTACGAGCTGTTGCTGCGCGACTTCACGGAAAGTGGCGACATCAACGGGGCGATGGCGAAGCTGGACTATCTGCAGTCGCTCGGCGTGAATGCCATCGAGCTGATGCCGGTGCAGGAGTTCGACGGCAACGACAGCTGGGGTTACAACCCCGCCTTCTTCTTCGCCATGGACAAGGCCTACGGCACCGACCGGATGTACAAGCAGTTTATCGATGAGTGTCACAAGCGGGGCATGGCGGTGATCCTCGACGTGGTCTACAACCACGCCACCGGTGACAATCCCTTTGCAAAGATGTGGTGGGATGCGGCGAACAACAAAACAGCAGCAAACAACCCCTACTTCAATGTGGAAGCCCCCCACCCCTATAGCGTCTTCCACGACTTCAACCATGAGTCGGAGCTGGTGCGCAGTTTCGTGAAGCGCAACCTGCGGTTCCTGCTGGAGGAGTACCACATCGACGGCTTCCGGTTCGACCTCACCAAGGGATTCACACAGCGCTCCTCTACCGAGTCAACAGCTAGCAATTACGACGCCTCCCGTGTGGCCATCCTGAAGGAGTACAACCAGGCCATCAAGGCGGTGGATCCGGCAGCTTGGGTGATCCTGGAACATTTCGCCGACGACAAGGAGGAGACGGAGCTCAGCAACGACGGCATGATGGTGTGGCGCAACCGCAACCACGCCTATGCGCAGGCAGCCATGGGTTGGAAGAGCGAATCTGATTTCAGGGGTCTCTATTACAATACCTCTGCTCGCCCCTCGAACAGCCTGGTGAGTTATATGGAGAGCCACGACGAGGAACGGGCCGCCTACAAACAGGCACAGTATGGCAATGGCATCCTGAAGACAAGTCTCGATGCGCAGATGGCCCAGCTGGGAGTCAACGCCGCCTTCTTCTTCACCGTACCCGGCCCGAAGATGGTGTGGCAGTTCGGCGAGCTGGGTTATGATGTCTCCATCGATCAGAACGGACGTACAGGACGCAAACCGGTGCGGTGGGAATACCTGGAGGTGCCGGAACGCAAAGCGCTCCATGATACCTACATGGCGCTGATCAACCTGCGACGGGATCATCCGGAACTTTTCACTCCAACCGCCACACTCAACTGGCAGGTGACCGAATCGTTCTGGGAGCAGGGCCGTTTCCTGACTCTCTCCTCCTTCGGCAGTGCCAAACAGGTGGTGGTGGTGGGCAACTTCACCAACTCAGCCATCGAGGCAACCACCACCTTCCCGAAACAGGGCGACTGGTACAACTACCTCAACCCGGTGGAAAAGAGCACGGTGCACACACTGTCAATGTCCGTCAGCGTGCCGGCCAACAGCTTCCGGATCTTTACCTCTTTCGAACCATAACAATACATGGATGATATTTGGATGATCCGACAACCTCTTTAAAAACTTTTTCATCCCGTTTGTGTTTACATAGATAACCCGATGATAAGGGTGCATGACAGAAACATCAACAGGAAATACAATATTATCGCATGAAGTCAATTGCAATTATTTACGGATCCAGTACCGAGAACACCAAGAGAGCCGCAGAGAAGATCGCTGCAGTGATGGCAGATTACACCCCCACCCTGGTCGACATTTACGACGGAGATGAACAACCCTTCCTCACACACGAGGTATTGATCATGGGGGTCTCCACCTGGGGGGTGCAGGACCTGCAGGACGACTGGAACGACTTCTACCCCAAGCTGGAGAAACTGGACCTCTCCGGCAAGACCGTCGCCATCTTCGGCATGGGCGATGCCTCCATCTACCCCAGCTCATTTGTCGATGCCATCGGCATCCTCTACGAGATCGTGAAAGAAAAAGGTGCGACTGTCGTGGGACAGGTCTCACCCGAAGGGTATGACTTCGAATATTCCCGTGCGCTGGTGGATGAGATGTTCGTGGGGTTGCCGCTCGACGACGACACCGAGCCTGAGCTGACCGATGAACGAATTGCCGCCTGGGTGGAACAACTGAAGCCCTACCTGCAGTAAACAGCAAAAAAGAACCCGGACAGAGGATGCCCGGGTTTTTTTATGCCTTGTGCGGAAACATCCGCTGCGAGTTTACTTGTAAAAGATCCTGTACTCCCAGGGCCTAAGCTGCATCATTGTGGCAGCTTCAGCCTCCTCCCCACCGGGAAAGAGGTGATAACCCACACCCGGCAGGGGCTCCTCGAAGGTTACCTCTACCGTTTCGTTGCTTAGGTTGAGCAATGCGATCACCTCGCTGCCTTCGTTCATGCGGCGGAAAGACCATACCGACTGCGGCCTGTCATTTCCAATCTCGCTCATCTTACCACTGCGGCCGGGAGCCTGCAGCGCCTTCTGTTCCTTTTTGAAACGATTCAGTGCGGTGTATAAAGAGGTGAAATCCTGCGGATCGCTCCAGTCGATCTCATCCTTCTCAAAGAAAGCCAATCGATGGTCGAAACCGGCTTCCTGACCACTGTAGATCAATGGCATGCCGGGCAGCATATAGGTGAGTACTGCAAAGCTGCGTGCCGCCTCACCCATCCGTTCGAACTCGGTACCGTTCCAGGAGTTCTCATCGTGGTTGGAAGTGAAGAACATCGGGATGGCGTCAGGGGCGAAATGATCGGTCATCCTGTCGAATGACGCCCTGAGCGAATCAACACCCTCCACACCCTGCGCCACCGCATTCATTCGGTGGTGGAAATCCCAGGCATAGTAGGCATCGAACAGCGACTCGTTCAACTCAGGCTTCTCCGCCTCGGCAAGCATAAAGATTTCCGGATTGAGCCTTGTAAGTGAATCCTTCGCCTCTACCCAGAAGTCGGTCGGCAGTTCACCCGCCACATCGCAACGGAAGCCATCGATACCGGTTTCGCGCACCCAGAAGAGCATAGAGGCAATCATCGCTTCACGCATCTCCGGCTTGCTGTAATCGAGCTGGGCAATATCGGTCCAGTCGTACATCACGTTCAGCTCACCCAGGCTGTCCCGCACGTACCATTCGGGATGAGCCTCCACCCACAGCGCATCGCGCGAGGTATGGTTGGCCACCCAGTCGAGGATCACCTTCATACCCAGTCCGTGAGCCTGATCGACCAGCTTCCGGAAATCGTCCAGCGTGCCAAACTCACTGTTCACCGCGGTATAATCGATGATGGAGTAGTAGCTTCCCAGCGTGCCCTTGCGATCTTTTTCACCGATCGGCTGTATGGGCATAAACCAGAGGATATCGGCACCCAGTTCACTGAGACGGGGCAGGTGTGCTGCAAAGGCAGTGAACGTCCCTTCGGGAGTGAACTGACGCGTGTTGACTTCATAGAGTACCGCATCATACACCCATTCGGGTCGGACATGCTCGGCAGTACCGGTCGTTTCAGCTTGTTTGTTTTTGTTCCCGCACGACACCAACAGGGTGATGAGCAGGGTGTAGAGTAGTATTTTTTTCATTCTTTTATAATTGGTCAGTTATTTTTTCTGCATCTTGTAGACATCATCACTGTCCTGCACCAGGAAGACACTCAGGGCTCCCACGATCAGCGAACAGCCGGCGAGCACCAGAGTAAGGATCACCCGCCCCTCGAACAGCTCGCTGGTGATATATCCCAGGATGCTGGCAGCCAGGATCTGCGGGATGACGATGAAGAAGTTGAAGATGCCCATGTAGGTTCCCATCTTATCGGCCGGCAGCGAACCGGTGAGGATGGCGTAGGGCATGGAGAGGATGCTTCCCCAGGCAAAGCCGACACCAATCATGGGGAGCAACAGCAGCTGGGGATCACCTATGAAGAAGAGGGAGATGAAGGCCACTCCTCCCATTGTCAGGGCAATGGCATGCGTCGCCTTGCGTCCGATCTGTCGTGCCAGTGCCGGCAACAGGAAAGCGCTGATGGCTGAGACCCCGTTGTAGACAGCGAAGAGCACTCCCACCCAGTTGGCTCCCTGGTTGTAGAGCAGACTGCTGGAGTCGGTGGTACCGTAAACATGCTGCGTGATGGCGGGTGTGGTATAGATCCACATGGCGTAGAAGGCGAGCCAGGAGAAGAACTGCACCACCGCCAACTGCCCCATTGTTTTGGGCATATGGAGCAGGTCGTTCATGATCGCCACCATGCCATTTGTACTTGAAGAGCTCTTGGTGATCACACCGGAGAGCAGCAGGATGATTCCGAAGACCAGCAACAGACCTCCTACGATGTAAAGCTGCCCGTTCTGTTCACCGAGGGAGGAGAAGAAGATCAGCGCGGAGGCAACAACCCCAACCAGGGTCCAGATCGCTCCTTTGCGCAGGAACTGACCGGAGGTAACCGCTATTTTAGCAACGCTCTTCACGCCGGTCATCTTTTCCTTTTCCTCCTCGAAGGCAGCCAGCTCCTCCGGCGAGTACTCCTTCGAGGTGAGCACCGTGTAGAGCACCGAGAGGAAGAGAACCACCCCACCGATATAGAAGGAGAGCTTCACCGATAGCGGTATCATCCCCTCGGGGGCCGTATTGGGTACGCCGAACCAGTTGGTAAGGATATAAGGGAGTGCCGAAGCAACCACGGCTCCAGTACCGATGAAGAAGCTCTGCATGGCAAAGCCCATGGTGCGCTGTTCGGAGGGTAGGTTGTCACCCACGAAGGCACGGAACGGCTCCATCGAGATATTGATTGAACCGTCCATGATCCAGAGCATACCCGCGGCAATCCAGAGCGAGGGTGAGTTGGGCATGAAAAAGAGAGCCAGTGTAGTCAGGATAGCCCCTATCATGAAATAGGGACGACGACGGCCAAAACGGTTCCAGGTGTTGTCGCTCAGGTGGCCAATGATGGGTTGAATGATCAACCCCGTGATAGGAGCAGCGATCCAGAGGATGGGGATATCCTCCACCCGGGCACCGAGCGTCTCAAATATACGGCTCACATTGGCATTCTGAAGGGCAAAGCCAAACTGAATGCCCAGGAACCCGAAGCTCATGTTCCATATCTCCCAAAAGGAAAGGTGTCTTTTCTTCATGATACAAACGTTTATGTCATAGACAAATATAGGGAGTATTCCCCACCATGAAGCCTGTCACCGTACCGAACTGCCGCAATACTTGTGCAAACGAATGCATGAAAGGCTTATCGTGTCGATCTCTTTACAACCAGGTCGGTCTTGATCAGGCGGCTCACCGCACCCGGCTTGGTTTCTTTGCCCTCAATACGGTTGATCAGCAGCCGGGCTGCAGTACGTCCCATCTCAAAGCCGTGCTGATCCACGCTGGTCAGGGTTGGATCGGTCACCTCGGTGAGGTAGCTGTTGGTGAATCCACACACCGAGATCTCATCGGGAACGCGGTAGCCGGCAGCTTTCACTATCCGGATACAGGAGGAGGCGACCTCATCATTGATGCAAAAGAAGGCATCCGGTACCGGTTGCAGCTGTAGCATCTCAGGCACCACGCTGTGCGCCAGCTCCACGGTATCGCAGATACGGCTCATCTCGCTCACCACCGTTAGTTTCTGTTTGCGCAGGGCGTCCTCATAACCCATCCTCCTGTTATTGGCAATGGGCATGGTGGGTGTGGAGCCAAGAAATGCAATCCGTCGGCAACCCGTCTCAATCAGATGCTCCACCGCATGATAGGCACCCGCGTAATCATCCACCACCACCTTATCGGTGTTGATGCCGGTACAGATGCGATCAAAAAACACAAGATGCACCCCGTTTTCGATGATCTCTCCAAAATGGTCAAATCGGGCTGTTGTCTTCGATTGGGAGGCCAGGATACCACATACCCGTGCATCCAGCAGCGTCTCCACGCTGCGTACCTCACGTGCGTAATCTTCGTTTGACTGACAGAAGAGCACATTGTAGCCATCACCCTCCGCTTCCACCTGAATACCCGACAGCACAGTGGAAAAGAAATAATGCACGATCTCCGGCACGATGACCCCGATGGTGTTGTTCCGGTTGGTGCGCAACTGCATGGCCAGGGTGTTTGGCTTGTACCTGTGTTCCAGCGCATAAGCATGCACCAGCTTGCGTGTCTCCTCACTGATAGCGGGATGATCTTTCATGGCCCGTGACACGGTAGAAGGCGACAAGTTAAGTGCTTTTGCGATATCTTTTAAGGTGATTTGCGCCATTGATGTATCCCCCTCATTTTCTAAGATTACAAGTAACTCCGGGCTACCGGTGCATCAACGGAAAACCGCATCAAAAAGTGGGTAGCAGGGGGTCACAAGTTTCAAATATATAAAAAAAAAATAACGTTCTGGTAGCACCTCCAAAAAAAGAGTTCTTTTTGTACAGAAATGTTGTCGAATGTCACAATTTGTTTATATTTGTTTGAAAGAAAATTGTGTATGAAAGAGAATCATCTATTGCCCCTGTCTGTACAGTCTGAGATCGGAAACCTGGAGGCGGTGTTGATGCACTACCCGGGCGCAGAAGTGGAGAATATGACTCCCCGAAACGCGCAGAGAGCCCTTTACAGCGACATACTGAACCTCTCGATTGCCTGCAGGGAATATGACCAACTGCTGGGTGTATTGCAGAAACAAGCCAAGGTGTTCAAGGTTACAGATCTGCTTACCAGACTGTTGTCATCGGACGCACACAAGAAGGCACTGATTGGACAGATCTGTGCGGCCGAACAGGTACCAGACTATTTTGATTACCTGACAGAGCTGCCGCCTGCAACACTTGCTACCATACTCATCGAGGGACTTCCCCTTAAGGTTGGCACGCTTACCGATTTTCTCAGGGAAGAGTATTATGCCCTCAAACCACTCTATAACTTCTACTTTACACGCGACGCCTCCGCAGTAATCGGCAACAGTGCACTGGTTTGCAAGATGGCCAACAACGTACGGATGCGTGAGGCAATGATCATGGATGCCATCTTCGACAGCGGTCTCTTTTTCGAGAACAGGAAGCTGAACAGTTACCAACTGTCACAACACAACCCCGAGGTAAAGATTGAGGGGGGAGATTTGTTGGTGGTGAGGGAGGATATCCTGCTGATCGGCAATGGTGCCAGGACCACAACAGAGGGAATCGACATGCTGGTGAAGGAGTTTTGCCGGAACGGATCGGGGAAAAAACATGTGATCGTTCAGCAATTGCCTGAATCACCCGAATCCTTTATTCATCTCGACATGGTGTTCACCATGCTCGACAGAGACAAGGCAATGGTCTACAAACCACTGATATTGGACAACTCCCGTTACCAGACAGTCCACATACAGATCGACCACGGCAGGGTTGCCAGGATCAGTGCTGCCGGAGGCATCCTACCCCTGCTTCGTAAGCTGGGGCTTGACCTGGAACCGGTGGTATGTGGCGGCAAGGCCGACGACTGGGATCAGGAGCGGGAGCAATGGCACAGTGGTGCCAACTTCCTGGCAATTGCTCCGGGAAAGGTACTCTCCTACGCACGAAACGTACACACATTGGAGGAACTCAGCAAACACGGATTCCGCGTTGTGAGCGCTGCAGAAGTGATTCAGGGACGCTACGACCTCGCTACACCGGATCGCTGCGTGATCACCCTCGAAGGGTCGGAGCTGCCACGTGGTGGCGGTGGTCCCCGCTGTATGACAATGCCGCTGCGGCGCTCACCGGTGAACTGGTGAACTGTTGAATTGTTGAGCATTTCTACCGGGTTCATCTACTTTGAAGTGGTCCGATAGCCGGCAAATCAGAGAATTTCCCTGATCTGTGCGAGGCTTCGTACCGTATAGGTGGGTTGAAAGCCTGCTGGCGGTTCACCGGTCGGGTTGAACCATAGCTGGTCGATGCGGCTCTGGTAGGCTCCCACAATGTCGGCATCCCAGCTGTCTCCGATCATCAACGTCTGGATGCGCCGGGAGTTGGTGTTTTTCAGGGCATAGGTGAACATATCGGGATGGGGCTTGTTGATGCCGGCATCTTCCGAGAGGATGATCTTATCGAAAAAGGGCTTCAATCCTGAGTTTTCAATCTTCTTATACTGCACCTCCCGAAAGCCATTGGAGAGAATGTGCATGCGGTATCTGGGCTGCAGGTACTCCAACAGTTCCATTGTGCCATCTATCAACTTTGTCTTACGGGTGGTGCGATCCAGAAAATCATCGCTCAGACGCTTCGCATAATCGGCATCGTTGATGCCGAAAGCTCTGACAGGTGCCAGAAAACGTTCCACGATGAGATCCTCTTTGCGTATCTCACCCTGGCGGTACAATGCCCAAAGACGATTGTTTTCCGGCATGTACACTGCATAATAATCCTCAAAAGTGGGATAATAACGGGTGTATCCATAATCACCGTAGATCTCTTCGAGGCACTCCCTGCCATTTTGATGGATATCCCAGAGGGTATCGTCCAGGTCGATGAATAGATTTCGGTATTGCATCTTATTCAACAGTCACGGAGTGAATCAGATTCACTCCGCGACCAATTTGTTTGTTACAGTTAAAACGGGATCGTGCTGTCGGTTAATTTACCTCAATGATCAGATACTTTGTGAGGCTCCAGAAACGTTGCGTATCGGTGATCACGAAGATGAGTTTGCCATCTTCCTTCACAAATTCATAGGTGCCCTCGGGATGGGTTGACCACAATTTTCCTTTGGGTGCATACAGGGGAATCTGAGTCACCTCACGAATGTCAATCTTCAGGAAATACTCCTTGTTGAAGGTATCCTGTAGCACCCGGGTCTGTTGCAGAAATCCGCCAGAGAGTATCTTTTGGTCTTTCAATTCACTGGCTGTGCCAAACACATAGTAGGCTGTGTGCAGCGATTTGTCCTGTTCACGGATGGTGGCCGATTGTTGTTCGGCCTCCTGAGCCAGCGCCGTCACATCTTCTGCAAGCAAGGCAATCTGTTCATCTTTTTTTGCCAGCTCGCTCTGTAGTTCAGCCAACCGGTTGCTACTCTCCAGCATCTCCGCATTGAGCCTGCCAATGGTGTTCTTCAGCGATACAATCTCCTTGTTCCCCGCACTCTGTTTGCGGTTCAGCTGATCCAACTGCGCCTTGTTGCGCTGCAGTATCTCACTGATCATCTTGAAGTTATCCTGAACCCTCTGTTTTGTATCCTGTGTCATCTCTTCTCCCTGAGCTGACTGGGTGGCGATGTACTTCTCCGCTTCCCTGATCCTGGCAAAGTTGGCTTCCACCTCGCTGATCACTGCCATCATCTCGGCAGCCTCCGACTCGATGCCGGCTGAACTCATCAGAAGAGAATCACGTTGTGCCTGGAGCTCTTTATACTCCTTCGATTCCTTGACGTTTGTACATGAAACCACAATGAGTCCCATGAGCAGTAATAAAATCCATTTCTTTTTCATACGATTAAAAAATAATTTTTAAATCCAATACACTTGCTGTTTGTTTCATCACATTGTCTCTTCTCATCACATTAAACAAACAGAGTTCAAAATAAGTTTGTTCACCCCTTTTTGTTGCCGGCTACCACGATCACAAACTCACCTCGCGGCTCCTGCTCTGTGAAACGGATGACCAGACTCTCAAGGGTTCCCCTTACTGTCTCGGCATAGAGCTTGGATATCTCACGTGAGACCGACGCCTGACGCTCTCCTCCCAAATACTCTGCCAGCTGGCTCAAGCTCTTCACAACCCGGTAGGGCGATTCGTAGAAGATCATGGTGCGAGGCTCTTCAGCCAGTTGTTTTAACCGTGTCTGGCGCCCTTTCTTTTGGGGAAGGAATCCTTCAAAACAGAAACGGTCGCTCGGCAAACCCGACTCCACCAGAGCCGGCACGAACGCGGTTGCCCCGGGCAGACATTCCACGTCGATGCCCGCCTCGACACACGCTCTTACCAACAGGAAGCCGGGATCGGAGATGGAGGGGGTACCGGCATCCGAGATCAGCGCAACCTGTTCGCCTGCCTGCAGTCGATCCACCAGGTGGGTTACTGTTTGGTGTTCGTTGAATTTGTGGTGCGACTGCATCCGTGTTTCAATTGCGTAATGCTTCAATAGGAATCCACTGGTACGGGTGTCCTCAGCAAGAATCAGGTCACACTCCCTGAGCAGTTTGACAGCCCTGAAGGTAATGTCTTCCAGATTGCCTACTGGCGTGGGGATGAGATAGAGTTTTCCCATTTGTGTTGCGACAGATTAAGCAAATCCCTTTTTGATGACGCTGAGAAAATCCTTCACGACAGCTTCATCGAAGTTCCATGCCATCGTCTCTTTCAAGTACTCACTTGCCTTTTCATAGCTTTCAAAGGCATTGAGACGCAGCATCATGCGATTCATCTCCTCCCTGTCGTTGTGAAACAGCTCCCGCTGAAACAAAAAACGGTCATTCAGGCTGAGTCCCCTTTTCAAGTCGAGAAGGGAGGGAGGTGATTGGATCACATCATTCAGCGAGGGGATGCCTTGTATATCTTCATGGGCAGTGTGTTTCGGTATCGGTTGGGGATCACCTGCCGGAATGGATTCATTCAATCGGGGGTTCCTGTATCCCGGAAGATGCATCTTCTCAGGCTGTCTCAACGCTTCGTTTGCATCGCTCACTGCAATCTCATTTGTGAATTCAGTTACCACCGGTTCTGACTGCTCTGCGAGAACGACAAGTAACTTTTCCATTTGCTGTTTCATCTCATCTATTTGCATCGATTGCAGACGCTGCAGCAGGCCATTGATTTGCTGCATCTGTTCAAATGCATCGTTGAAAAAGGAGAATGAGAGCGTCTCTTTTTCACTGGCAGGAGCCACCATGCCTTCCAATTGCCGCACAGCATGCAGCAGTTGATTCAAATACACTTTCCTGTTATCCATCATACGAAACCATTAACCGATGGTGCAGCAACTTTTGCTCTTACACACAACGTTGATGCCACTTGTTCCCTGCAAATGTAGTTATATTTTGGGAAGCTCCACAAAATCGTCGGGCAAATTCACCAGATAGAGTTTCCGGGAGCTGCGGGTGACAGAGGTATAGAGCCAGCGATAGAAGTTGTCGCCCATGTAAGATTGCTGGATGTAACCCGCGTCAAGAAACACATTCTTCCATTCACCCCCCTGAGCCTTGTGACAGGTTACAGCATAGCCATACTTAACCTGCAGGGCATTGAAATAGGGATTCTCCTTCACCTGACGGATTTTTTTTCTTTTCTGGGTGAGATCGGCGTAATCCTCCATCACAGCGGAGAAAAGCAGTTCATGCTGTTCACGGGTGAGACCGGGCACTTCGGTATGGAGCACGTCGAGCAGGATTTTTGCCTCAAACTCAATGTCATAGTCGCGGTGATAAAGCAGCGCATTGCAAAAACGAAAACCATACATCGTCTCTTCACCCCTCACCCTGAGCACCTCCACAAACTCGCCATTGGCCAGAAAATCGAGCTGTTCATAATCGGCCACACAGAAGTAATTGTTCTTTGTGATCATCAGGATGTCACCAGCAGTGAGCTCCTCCTCCCGGAAGAGCACCCTGTTGCGAATGCCGTTGTTGTAAGCGTTCACCCGCTTGTTGGAACGGGAGATCACAATGGTTTCCTCCACCCCGTCGCACCGGTAAGCGTCGCCAATCGCATCAATCAGCTCCATGCCGGTGATCCGCTTGACATCTGCAAAACCATCCACCCTGAGCCGCGGATACTGCTCTGTATCATTGACAAGCAACGCATTGCGCAACATGGTGGCGTTGTATAAGATGCCCGAGCTCTCCGCCTGACGGACTATTCCGGTGAGTGTAGCTCCCATCACCTGCAGGGAAAAGGAGCGCAACACATCGCGGTCGAGTGCCGGACTGATTGACTGCTTCACCGGCGGTAGCTGGGCATTGTCACCAATCAACAGCATCCTGCATCCTTCGGCACCATACACATACTCAATTAGGTCATCCAGAAGCCGCCCGCTGCCAAACAGTGATTGCTCGGCTGATTCGTTATGGATCATCGACGCTTCATCGACGATGAAAAGGGTGTGGGTATGCAGGTTGGCACTCAGTGAGAAATGGGCTGTTCCCTCACCGAATATCTCCTGACGGTAGATTTTCTTGTGGATGGTGTATGCCTGATGGGAGGCGTAATTGGAGAAGACCTTGGCAGCACGGCCTGTGGGTGCCAGCAAGATGCTCTTCTGACCGAAAGCGGTCAGTGTTTTAACAAGACTCCCTATCAGCGATGATTTCCCGGTACCGGCATAACCGGTCAGTAAAAAAATCTGGTCATTCATCCCTGAAAAAAGAAAATCAGATAGCTGCTCCAGTGCGTTCAACTGGTCATCAGTAAAAGAAAATGGGAAATTGTCGCTGATTTTCTCAAGAAAGAAACGATTGATCATTATTTTTTGGTTATTTTTCCAGTAAAAGTAGCACAATTCTTTTTCTTTTTCTAAATTTGTATTCTTAAATCTGGAAATCAAATCAGAAACTGTATCATTAAATAATAAAAAAGAATAGTTCATGAAAGTTGTAATGAAAGTGCTTCTAGCAATAGCCATTGTTCTTTTAGCTTACATCTGCTGGCAAAGCATCAAGGGAACGGAAGATTTCAATGCAGAGGTTGCGAGACGTGACAAAGCCGTGATCCAACGTCTGGTTGACATCCGTACCGCCCAGGTGGCCCTGCGTGGACAGACAGGCAGTTACACCTCCAGTTTCGACACATTGACCCTTTTTGTGAAGGGCGGCAAGATCGCCACACTGGTCAAAGAGGGTGATCTTACTGAAACGCAGTTGGAAGCTGGGATGACAGAAGAAAAGGCCATGCAGATCATCCGTACAGGAAATGAAGCAGCCATCAAAGCAGCCGGTCTATGGAACGATCAGAAAAATGCACCTCAATTGGTGAGAGATTCCATCTACTCGAGTGCAGTAGAAGTGCTCTTCCCCAACAGGACCCATTTCAACATTGACTCTTTGGGATATGTTCCATTTGGCAACGGTGCCCAGTTTGAGATGGGTGTGGATTCGCTGATCACCGCCTCTGGATACCCCATCCAGGTGTTTGAAGCAAAAACCCACTACCGCACCTATCTGGGTGATCTCGACAAGAAACTGCTTGACCAGAAGATTCAGGAGGTGCTCGACCGTCCGGGAAACAAGTACCCCGGCATGCAGGTAGGATCACTTGAGGTAGCCAACAACAACGCCGGTAACTGGGAATAATCGCTATTCCCCGGCAATCAATTGCTATGTTTCTACCGGAAAATATCGATCTGGCTCATTCGGAAGAATACAATTTATCCATTCGGCTCGCGCCGGATGGATTTTCTTTTAGCATCCACAGCCAGAGCGATCCTTCCATCTTTCACCATCAGGGTATCCCGCTGGGAAACAAACTATCACCTACAGATCACATCAAGAAGGTGATCTTCGACCTGGGATTCTTCAGCCAGCCCTTCAAAAGGACTTCGGTTACGGTAGTGACACCCTGTTTCACCCTGGTACCGGAAGAGTATTACGACAGGCAAAAGGTGAAAGAGCTATTCAGGTTCAACATCTACCAGGGGGAACCTGAGTGTGTGCTGACCGACAGATTCACGGAAGGTGCTTACCGAATTCTATTCAGTATGGACGAGGAGTTGCACTCCTTTCTTTCACGCAGCCTCTGGAATCCCCTTTTTCTGCATCATACAGGATCGTTGCTTCACCTCTTCCACACCCGTGCGGGCGCAGAGGAGAAGAAGTGTTGCTTTGTAGATTTCCATGACCGGAGTATGACAATCGTTTGCTTCTCTGGTGACACACTGATCTCAGCCAACAGCTACCCTGCCCTTCACACGCACGACACCACCTTTTACATTGCCAGTATCTGGGAGAAACTGTCTCTCAACCAGTCATCCGACAATCTTTTCTTGTCGGGGGATCTCACACCGCATCATCCCACCATGGAGATTCTGAAAAAACTGATCCGAAATGTGAAGCAGCTTGAGATCCATCCACGTGTGGAAGCTGATCGGGAGATGTTGCTTCGTTTACCCACCGACATCCTGGCAACGTTATGCGAATAATCAGCGGCAAATACAAGTCAAGGCGGATACAGGTGCCTGCAAACCTGAAAGCGCGTCCTACCACCGATTTTGCAAAAGAGGGGCTCTTCAATGTACTGAGCAACTGGATGGAGTGGGAAGATCTCACCGCACTGGATCTCTTCTCCGGCACGGGTAGCATTGCTTTTGAACTGATCTCACGTGGTGCATCTTATGTGGTGAGCGTGGAGATGAACCAGCTGCACTACAATTTCATCTGCAAGACGCAGGAGTTGTTGGGTGCCAAGGAGCTGTTTCCGTTGAAATCTGATGTCTTCAAATACCTGCAGCATGCCTCACAGCAGTTCGACCTGATTTTTGCAGATCCCCCTTATGATTTGCCTGATCTGGAGACAATCCCCGAGCTGATCATCCGCAAGGAGCTGGTGAACGAAGGCGGTTTCTTCATCATGGAGCACTCCAGCAAGTACGACTTCTCACAGCTCCCACACTTCGTTGAACTTCGTCATTATGGCAATGTTCATTTTTCAATATTCTCGTTTTAAGTTGTATCTTTGATCGCTATTCTATTATTAAATCCCTTACAATGAACAGAAAACAAAAAAACAGGCTGACACCGTTTCGTTTCCGGCGTTTTGCCCGCAAATCTTACAGTCTTTTCAACAGTCTCCACAAAACGATCACGATCGGGGTGCTGAGCGGCTGTACACTGATGAGTGCCCATGCTGCGCTGGACAATCGGACGGAGGTGATCCGGCTGGAGTCATCCGGCGACTCGATCCCCACTACCGAGTTGGATGAGCTGGTTGTTACCGCTTCAAAGGCAGCAATGCCCCTCAATCTGGCAGCCAGAATTGTCACCGTGATCACTACCGGTGACATTGAGCGATCCCCCATTCGCAGCATTGAAGATCTTTTACACTATGTGGCAGGAGTCGATATCCTGCAACGCGGACCGCACGGCGTACAGGCGGACATCTCACTTCGTGGCGGCTCATTCGATCAGACAGCCATTCTCCTCAACGGTGTGAACCTCACCAATCCCCAGACAGGTCATTACAGCTTCGACATCCCCATCAACCTCTCCGACATCGATCGTATTGAAATAGTGCAGGGACCCTCTTCACTGATCTATGGTGCCGGTGCCTTCTCCGGTGGAATCAACATCATCACGAAAAAAGACAAAAAAAGTAACGGCAATGTCAAACTCGAAGGTGGCATGCATGGTCTCTTTGGTGCAGAAGCACGAGCGGCCTACAGAAAAGAAAGACAGCTGCACACCCTTTCTGCCGGCTTCAAACAGAGTGATGGCTATATCCCCAACAGCGACTACAACATCTCCAACCTATTGCTGCAGAGCCACTTTGAACTGAACGACTCGCACGTCGATGTTCAGGCAGGGCTGAACAACAAAGCCTATGGTGCAAACACCTTCTATAGTGCGGCATGCCCCAATCAGTTCGATGACACCAGGGCGCTCTTCCTATCGCTCAAGGGAGAAACAACCGGGAAACTGAAAATGACACCCCATATCTACTGGAGTCGACACTACGACGAGTTTCAACTGATACGTGACGGTACTCCCAATCGCCCCGACTGGTACAAGGACCACAACTACCACCGCAGTGATCTCTTCGGAATGAACCTCAATATGCAATATGCATCATTGTGGGGAATCACCAGCTTCGGCGGTGAGTTCCGCAACGAGGGCATCCTGAGCAGTGTGCTGGGCAAACCGATGGAAGAGACCATTGGAAAATACAGCAAGGCGGACAACCGCACCAGCATCAGCTATTTTCTGGAACACAACTTCATCTACCGCCGTTTCACCTTCTCAATGGGAGGCTTGCTGCACCACCATACGGCACTTGCAGACCAGTATAATTTCTATCCCGCATTGAACGCCTCGCTACGGGCAAACAGGCAGCTTACCCTCTTTGCTTCCTGGATCAGAGCCAGTCGCATGCCCACCTTTACCGATCTCTATTATACCACCGCGACACATGCTGGCAACAGCAACCTGAAGGCGGAAGAGTCGGAGGCACTGGAAGCGGGACTCCGTTATACCCACCCGGTGGTGAAAGCCAACTTTACAGCGTTCTACATGAAAGGACTCAACATGATCGACTGGGTGAAATCATCGCCCGAGGCACTGTGGGAGTCTACGAACCACACCCGTATCCACAAAAAGGGATTTGAAGCGAACATGCAGTTCGACCTGAGGGAGTGGCTGGGAGCGAATCAACCCTTTACAGCTTTCAAGACAGGTTACCTCTACCTGCAACAGGAGAGGGTTGATGACAATCTGATTTCCAACTACACGCTGAATCACCTCCGGCATAAGTTCACGGCCTCTCTGTACCACCGACTGACAGGAAACCTATCTCTCTCATGGCATTTTCGCTGGCAGGAACGTGCAGGCAGCTATGTCCAATATATCGATGGGAACCCGGGTGAGCTGGTGGGATACGAACCATATTCAATCCTCGACCTGAAAGCGCTGTACCGGATAAGGAGTGCGGATCTATTCATACATGCCAATAACCTCTTCAATACAACCCATGTAGATATTGGCAACATCCCCCAACCTGGCTTCTGGCTTTCGGGAGGTATCACCCTGAAGATATATTGAGAGGCTTCCGTTCAATATTTGCTTTACAGGGAATAATATGTTATATTTGATCACATCAAGGAAACCGAACCAATTCAGAAAATATGTTCCAGAAAATTGTGGCCATCGAGCCAACAGGCCTCATTCCCTCAGCAGTGGAAGCACTGGGTAGCTTTGCCCGTGAAGTGATTCTGCATGACTCAATTCCGGAAAGCGATCAGGAGATCATCGACCGTATAGGTGATGCCGATGCGGTGCTGATCAGCTATACCTCCCGACTGGAAAAACAGGTGCTGGAAAAATGCGACAACCTGAAGTACGTCGGCATGTGCTGCTCCCTCTACACCCCTGAGAGCGCCAACGTGGACATCCATTATGCCAACGGCCGCGGCATCACCGTTACCGGCATACGCGATTATGGCGATGAGGGGGTGGTGGAGTATGTGGTCAGTGAACTGGTACGTTGCCTACATGGCTTTGATCAGAAGCCGTGGGACGACATGCCACGGGAGATCACCGGCCTGAAGGCAGGCATCGTGGGACTTGGCAAGTCGGGTGGCATGATCGCCGATGCACTGCACTTCTTTGGTGCCGAGATCAGCTATTTCGCCCGCAGAGAAAAAGCGGATGCCCGCGAGAAAGGTTATCGTTTCCTGCCGCTGAACCAACTGCTCAGTGAGTGCGAAGTTATCTGTTGCTGCCTGAACAGAAACACGGTATTGTTACATGAGGAACAATTCAAAGAACTAGGCAACAGGAAGATACTCTTCAACACCGGACTCTCACCCGCATGGGACGAAGTCCCTTTTCAGAAGTGGCTGGAGGGTGAAAACCTCTGTTTCTGCGACACCGTGGGTGCAGTGGGTGGGGAGCATCTGCTCAACCACCCGAACCTGCGCTGCATGGGGGTATCCACCGGACGTACCCGTCAGGCATTCGACCGGCTCAGTGAAAAAGTGTTGCAGAACCTGACCGATTACAACTGTATCAAAATACAATAGGAGAAACAATATTCTGCAGTGTGGCCACTACCGACCAGGCTGCAATCTCGGAGGTGGCGCTGAAGACATCCACCACTGCATAAACCTGCTCATTCTCAATCTCCACCCGCTGCCTGACGCCGGTAAAAGCAGGTGTCGACTCCATCGTCACCTGCAGCTGCTCCGGCCCCACTGTGGCGAGCGAGGCAGCCACAGCCACGTTAAGTCCCGTGGGAAAGGTGTTGATCGCCTCCCTGGCCGTACCGGTGAAGATCACTTTCTCCTGTTGCTCCATGTCGGGTGTGTAGTGTGATGATCGCCGCAAGGCTGCTACCCCCTTGCCGTTAAAGAACCGGGCCTTGGCGTTTCCCATCAGTGTCGCCGTGCGGAGCACATCAAAACCACCAGTGGCACCGGAGGCGATATAGACCCGCTGGCCATTTGCAGTGGCGGTCTCTTTCACTTTTTCATAAAAGGCAGTGTCGGCAAACGCACCGATCGACAGGGTGACTATGGATGTGCCATTCTCCAGGGTGGGCAGCGCCAACTCCTTCATGGCTGCCGGCGAGGCAGCCTCTACCAGGTAATCAGGCTTCAACTTAAACAGCTCCTCCATCGTGTGGCATGCTTTGCACACCTTGCCCGCTGTATGCATGTGTGCTGCCAGACGCTCCGCCTTGGCAGCTGTTCTTGAATAGACACCAATGAGTTGATACTCCGGCAACAATCCGTTCAACAACGCATCAGTTACCACCTCGGCCAGATAGCCGCATCCCACAATTGCAAGTTTTTTCATCACTGCAAAGATAGGAGCTTTTGCTCATTTCGCAAAATCACAGCAAATGAGGGTGATATGCTGTTTCCTCGGAAAATCATTTTATCTTTGTTCATATATTCTCAACCCGATAAAAATCAATGGACATGGCGCGTACACTCTTCTTCATTTTTTTCTATCTGACATTGTTTGAATCCCTGCAGGCTCAACAGTTAATCGGCTCCATTCAGAATGAGCAGGGTGAACCGATACCCTTCTCCACCCTTTATATTCATGAAATTGCCCGGGGTATCGCCGCCGACAACAGGGGTGAGTTCCGTACAACACTGGCACCCGGTACCTACACCTTCGAATTTCGTTCGCTTGGCTATGAGAGCATCCGGAAGATCATCACCATGGATCACCACGATCAAACAATCCGGGTGGTGATGAAGGAGACAGCCTACCTGCTTGACGAGTTGGAGGTGTATGCAGGCAGCGAAGACCCAGCCTATCGCATTATGCGCAGAGCCATTGCCTATGCACCCTATTATCGCTATCAGGTGAAGGATTACAGGTCGCAGGCCTACATCAAGGGGAGCATGACAATTGATAAAATACCCGGAATACTGAAGAATGCCATGACAGTAAACGACAGCGCTGTGCCGATTGATGAACTGATTGGCAAGCCGTTGGTGATGGAATCGCAAAACAATGTCCATTTCACCTCTCCCGCAACCTACCAACAACAGGTGGTGGCACTGAAAAGCTCCATTCCTCCAGAGCTCAACATATCAAAGGGATTGGACATCATGACCACCAGTATTTACAACTCCGAGATGGATGGCAGGATCTCACCCCTCACGCCGGGATCGTTCCGTTACTATGCGTTCAAACTGGAGGATGTAGCATATCAGTCCGACCTGATCATCAACAAAATAAAGGTGATTCCCCGGAAGCGAAACCCCGATCTCTTCTCCGGATATCTCTACATCCTGGAGAACAGCTGGAATGTTTATACCGCCGACCTGGCAGCTTCCGAATTGGGCACAACCATGCACTACCGCATCAACTACAACCAGGTGAAGCCGGCAGTTTACCTGCCTACCAGCTACGATTTGACAATTACAATCAATACAATGGGTGTAAAGGGATCGGGGAAATATTATGCATCCCTCACCTATCAGTCGGTGGAGATCGATGAAACACGCGTACCTGCCATTGTGCATGAATCAGGGCCAACTGAGATGCTGACTGTTGAGCAGTTAACGCCACAACAACAGAAAGCAGCAAAAGAACTTGAAAAACTGACACAGAAAGAGGAACTCTCCACCAGAGAGG